>BQIZ01000031.1 GCA_021604365.1 Nitrospirales bacterium | reverse complement strand
TAGCGGCCAAAGAGCTTACTGGGTCACTGCGGGTGTGGAGTGATGGTCCGATGCAGGGAGCAATATTTACTCTTGATTTGCCAGTTATTCACATGGAGGGAGAACGGTAATGGAGAAGGAACAAGCCAACCGGCGTATTTTGGTGATTGATGATAATGTGGCGATCCACGAAGATTTTCGAAAGATTCTTGAGCGATCATTAGATACCTCGTTGCTGCAAGAGGTTCGGGCGGAATTGTTTGATGATGTGGAAGAACAAAAAATTGTTGAAAAGTTTGACGTTGATACTGCGGACCAAGGGCAAATGGGGCACCGGATGGTGCAAGATGCGATGAAGGCTGAACGTCCGTATGCGGTTGCCTTTGTGGATATGCGTATGCCCCCGGGTTGGGATGGGGTAGAAACGGTGGAGCATCTGTGGCAAGAAGATCCTGATTTGCAGGTCGTGATCTGTACGGCTTTTTCGGACCATGCGTGGGAAGATGTCATTCAACGATTGAATAAAAATGGCCAACTCCTCATCTTGCGAAAGCCGTTTGATAATATTGAAGTGTGGCAGTTGGCCAATTCCCTTACCAAGCGTTGGGCGGAATCGTGTCAAGCAAAATCACAGTTAGAACTATTGGCCAAATGGGCAGAAGAACGAGCAGAAGAAACAATAAAGTCCTATTGACGCCAGGGTATCTAGGTTCGGGCGTTTGGGACCTTACCATTTAAAAGGGAATATCCGGAGAAGATAATGGACTCCCGTTTCTGAGTGCGCAATGTGTCGTCATGCCAGGGAATCTTCAACTCACGGAATTCTGTGAATGAGAAGCCAGTGGGGTTCAAGACGAAACTTCATTTATCAACCGTGTCATGCTGTTTTTCCACCTCATGAGTTGTTTATCGTTCAAAATTGATTTTCTCTCCTTACCTTCTTCATGTAAGGGTTCATGTCATGTTGGAATCTAATGGGCAGGTGATTCCGAAATTTCCGCTGCTCCGTGTGGTGATGGTGGGAATTCAGGAAAGTGACCTTTCCCCATCCTTTCATAGTGTATTGGCTTCTCAGGGCCCCATGCTTCAAGTCACTTGGCTTGATTGTGCCTCAATGCATCCTTCATGTTTTGATTCCGATAACCCATTTGATCTCATTCTAGTTGACTGTCGGGTAAACCGGAGGGGGAGGGATATTGCTTGCGATATCAAAAAAGTCTGTGGCAATGCGTTCATTTTGGGATTGATTGATGGAGAGAGTTTCGCTGTCGAGGTGGAAGACGACTCGGCTATCGATTGGCTGGTTAATGAACAAATGGAGGGTATCGCGATGCCCTGGGCTATTCGAGAGGGGTTGGTTCGACGTCGGGGTTTGATCGAACGTGAGCAATTGCGCAGGCAGGTTGAAGGTGCCTCATATAATAATGAGATGGCGGATGTTGCCTCAACCGTATTGCACAATGTGGGCAATGTGCTCAATAGCATTAATGTGGCCGTGCATGTGGTTCATGAGTTAATTAATCAGTCTTCGATGATTCTGGTTCATCGAATTGCGGAGCTGTTAAAAAATCATGAGGAGAATTGGGATATCTTTCTGACTCAGGATCCAAAAGGGAAACGGATTCCTCCGGCGATTATGAAATTGGGGAGTCACCTCATAGAAGAGCAACAGACCGTGCTCAAAGAATTGGAAGGCCTGGTTCGCAACATTGATCATGTAAAACAAATTATTATTTCACATCAGTCGATGGCGAAGTCTCGGGGTATCATAGAGGCTCTCTCTGTTGTGGAACTTCTGGATCAAGCTGTGGAATTAAGCTTTCAAGCTGGAGATGCGAAATGGATCAGGATCAAGCGAGACTATCGATCTGTGCCGCCTGTCGTGACCGATCGGCATCAGTTACTCCAAATCCTGGTGAATCTGCTGCGAAATGCTAAACAGGCGATGCAATTACAGGTCGGAGTTGATCATCTCCTCACCATACGAGTAGAAGGTCGTACGGATGATGGGTTGTCGGTTGTCATCGTAATTCAAGATACCGGCATCGGAATTGCGCCGAAACATTTGGCCAGGATGTTTACTCGAGGTTTTACCACCAAGCAAGATGGCAATGGGATTGGTTTGCATAGTTCGATGCTCACGATTCATCGTATGGGTGGGTTGTTGAAGGCCCATAGCGATGGAATTGGCGCGGGAGCGACCTTGACACTGGTTCTTCCCGTTGAGGTAGGGACAAGGGCTGGACAGATATGAATTCCATCTGCACTCTTAATCGACGGATTTTAGTGATCCATGATAGCCCCAACATTTTGCAAAATTTCCAGGAAATCTTATGCCCCGAGATATCCCTCATTTCCAATGCGTGGCTTGAGAGCAGTCAGGATCCTTTTGATGGGCCCTTTCTGCATCATGGCAAAGAACCCTTCGATCTTGATTGTGTGAAAAATGGAAAGTCAGGGCGTGATCTGGTCACGCAGGCTAAGGCACAGGGTTCGCCTTTTGCGGTGGTGTTCTTGGATGTGCAATTGTCCAAAGGTTTGGACGCGATTGAAACGGTTGAGCGAATTTGGGATGAGGATTCTGACGTACAGGTGGTGCTGTGTACGGCCTATCCCGATTTTGGTTGGTCAGCGATATTGCCTCGATTAGGACACCGGGATCAGTTATTAATTCTACGAAAGCCATTTGATCCGATTGAGGTATGGCAATTGTCTACGGCTTTGACGATGAAGTGGCATTTAGCCCAGCAGGCCCGGTTGCGGGTTCAGGAACTTGAACAGACCGTCATGACTCGCACGGGCCTACTTGAAGAGAGCAACCGTCGTTTGGAGCAGGATGTGCTCAGGCGACAAGCGGTTGAGGTGGAGTTGGCTCAAGTCGTTTGTGATGTCCAAGAAAGAAATCTAGAACTTTCTGCTATGCGGGACCGTGCATTGAATGAAATCCATGAACGGGAACGGATCGAAAAAATTCTACGTCACCAATCCGAAGAATTGGCCCGGTCAAATCGGGACTTGGAGCAATTTGCATCGGTTGCAGCTCATGATTTACAGGAGCCCCTTCATTCAATCCAGGTATTTCTTGATCTCTTACAGGCGAAATACGGGTCAGCCCTCACCAGTCAGGGTCTGGGATATGTTGACCGAGTCAAAAATGCGGCGAATCGCATGCAACAGCTAATTCAGAGCCTGTTAGTGTATTCCAGGATCGATTTGCCGCACACTTCCGGGGAGCCGCTTGTCTTGCGAGAAATGGTCGACGAAATCCTGTCGGATCTCGGCGCGCGGATTGAGGAATTGCAGGCGGTCGTGCAGATTGGGGAAATACCTACTATTTATGGAAATGCGTTTCAAGTCCGGCAATTGTTACAAAACCTGCTGGGCAATGCCTTGAAATTTCATCGACCGGGGGTTCCACCGGTCATTCGTATCACCGGAACGATTATTCAGGATCGACGTCACACCGGTTCAGGCCAACCTGGATGGCTTTGCCAAATTGAAATTCGTGATCAGGGCATAGGTATTCCATCAGAACAGTTCGGGAAAATTTTCGGGTTGTTCAAAAGGCTGCATCGGAAAGATGAATTCGATGGGACAGGGATGGGTTTGGCGGTATGTCAACGTATTGTCGAGAAGTGTGGTGGTCGCATTTCCGTTCGTTCCAAGTTGGGAGAGGGGTCTACCTTTATAGTCACGTTGCCCATTCAGTGATGGGGAGAGCTGACGCCCGGTTCAAAAGATGACCCTCAAGACTTTACCGGTTGTGCGAAGCATGGATTGCTGTTATCTGGTTAGTGCCTTGTGGGGGAGAAAGTTTTGTGCCCTCATTCTATCCTTCGATTGAATGATAGGTTCAAAAGCATTCAATTTTGGTGCATAGGGAGTACGTCCTCTCCAAATATATAATTAGTGGATCTCAATATCTTATGGTCCAGATTCCTGCGCATCGTCGTGTATTAGTGGTCGGGGCTCATCCCGAAACCCAAAGCATGTTGCGCGATGCCTTGTCTGCGCCTGATGTGGGTGACTTGTCTGTAGGGGGCTCCTTAAATGGCAAAAATTTGGCGAGTTCTGGTGTTCAGCCGTCCGTAACCCAGTTCGCCCTTGTCAGCGTGGAAATGGGCCTCCATGTTTTGTCGAAGTTCGCGGAGGCTCAAGTAACTGGCAATCCTTTTGTTCTTGTCCTTATTGATGGGCGTTCAGAGGATTGGGAGGTCGTTCGAGACCTGGTTGAGTCGCTTTGGGAATGTGATCAGACTCTACGGTGTATCTTCTGTCTTCCCCCTGATCGTGCATCCTGGCCCCATCGCCTGGTTGTGAGCCGTCCAGAGCAATGGGCGGTTCTTCGGAGCCCCTTTCTTGGAGAAGAAGTCTTTCAACTTGCCTGTTGTTTGAGCCTGCCGTTCCCGGTATCCGGTGAAACTGTGTTCAATGGGGCAACCTATTCTGGGGAGAACGGCTGTCATTCCATATCTCCTTCGGATATCCATGTCCATAATGGTGAAGCGGCGACGGGAGCATTGGAGTCCACTCGTGGTGAATTAGCTGCTTCCAGATATTATGTTGATAATATTTTCCGCTCGATGGCGGATTCTCTGTTAGTCATTAACGCAGATATGACTATTGGGGTGGTGAATCCTTCCTTGCTTAATCTATTAGGCTATCAGGAAGATGAGCTCATTGGGGAGTCGCCTGGCTTGATTTTTGGCGAAGAATTTTCCCAAGGGGCGATCATCGAAAATCTTCTACTTCAAGGATCGGTAAGTGGAGTGGAATCCAGTTTCCTGACTCATGAGGGTCAGAAAATCGCCATTTCAGTCTCTGGGTCGATGATGCAGGACCTGCAGGGGCAATTTCAGGGGTTGGTGTGTGTTGCCCAGGATATTACCGAACAAAAACGAATGGAAGAAGAGAAGCTGCAGTTGAATGAGCAGTTGATGGAAACGTCAAGGCAGTTGGGAATGGCCGAAGTGGCGACGGGTGTGCTGCATAACGTGGGTAATGTGTTAAATAGCATTAATGTATCTATTGGAGTTATTACGGATCTTTTGCAAAATTCGATGGTGGAGGATGTGGGTCGAATTTCACAGTTATTGGACAAGCATCATGAAGATCTAGGAACGTACTTATCGCAGAATCCCAAGGGGAAACAAGTCCCAGGTTATTTGGGGAAATTATCGGGGCAATTGAAAGAGGAGAAACGAGTGGCACTGTTGGAATTAGTTCGATTGCGGGAGTATGCCGGGCATGCTCAGCAATGTGTTGCGGCCCAACAGGATCTGGCCAAGCCAAGCGGGATGACGGAACCGGTATGTGTGGCTGAGGTGGTAGCCGAGGCGCTGGCAGTTAACCAAGAGATGTTGGAGGAAACCAAAATTACGGTCATTCAGGAGTTTCAGGAGGTTCCACAGCTCAACGTGGATAAGCATCAACTCCTTCAAATTTTGGTGGATGTCATTCGCAATGCCTGTCAGGCAATGGAGTCGGTTGCCCGGAGAGACTTAGTTGTTCGTGTCAAGCTCATCATTGGTCCTCCGGATTCTCTTTGCCTGGAAGTTCAGGATACCGGCAGCGGGATTTCTCCCGACGACCTTACGAAAGTTTTTGGGCAAGGGTATAGCACCAAATATGGAGGACGGGGTTTGAGTCTGCATCATGGTGCGTTGATGGCAAAAAATATGTGTGGCGCACTTCGCGCCCACAGTGAGGGCCTAGGACAAGGCGCCACGTTTTTTCTAGACCTGCCTGGGAATTTTAATTTTCCTGGTTTGTAATTTCTCCCTCCAGCCAATTCAATCCTTTTTTCTTCGCGTCTCTTTATGAGTGTTGCGTTGTACTGTTGTTTCTTTCTATTGATTAGGAATTTTCATGTCCTGTCTCGCGGGTTTGCGCCTCAAGAGTCAGTTTGGTGAAGCCGAGAAAAATTGAAGGAGTAGGAGGAATCGTTCGGCCTTCTATCATCATTCTGTGTTTCTTGGAGTATCGCACGTGACTGAATATTGGGGTCGAACAGATAATGACTTTTGGGATGGCCATGGAGAAAGGACCCATGAGGACTGGGGGGCTTTGTCTCATGCTGGGGAGCCACTGGCGCCCTGGTCAGGATCTTTTTCACCCGGATTGTTGATAGGAGGTCAAACAGGTATTGATGAGCTTCAATCCCAAAAGTTATCTTATTTTGACCGTGATGTGAAAGTGCATGTGGAGGAAGTTTCGGGTGATGCAGGAATGATCCCGGTTGATCTGGAGCGCGCCTTAGGATTTGGGGTCGAAGTGTTTCTCCTATCCGAGGGATGCGCAGTAGAGTCTTCGCGTATTGTAAGTTTGTGGAGGCATAGCCTCAGAACGGGATACCTTGCTGCGTTAATTGCCTTGAATCAGGGGGCAAACCAACGCATGGTGTGGCAATCCTTTGTGGGAGGGGTGCTTCATGATATTGGGATACTCGTGTTTTTAACTCAGCAGCCGGAGGTGTTCACAACGATCGTAGGGAGAGCCCAATGCCGAGGAGGGAACTTGCCGGTCTTGGAAAGACAGGTTTTAGGGTACACACATGGCGAAAGTGGAGCCACATTTTTGGCGCGATGGGGTATAGAGGAAATGTTACTTGCGATTGTAGCGTTCCATGATGATCCATGGAAGGTTCCCCATACGACCATTGGTCCTTTGACAGCCGTATATGCCGCAAATTTTGTTGAGGGGGGAGGTATCCCTCAGGATGGGGATGGAGTCATTGGGAAAGAAGGAGAAGAGTATTTAACCCGATTAGGTCTGTGGGATGATCTACCGATTTGGCAAAGCTGGATGCCAAATATTCAGCAGATGGCGATTCATTAAATACTCGTGTCGCTCAATTCGTTATTCAATGGTCTGCATGGCCACCATGCGCCTCCCTTGTTTTTTACTCAGATGCTTCTCCTTACTTTCTTTAGCATTTGTCTCGACATTTTTCCACATTTGTGTCTTTAGTGTGGTCTGAAATTCCTGAATTCTTTGGGTTCCCATTGTCAGGAAGAGGGTGTAGGATTTGTCTGAAGGGTGCGTCTCTGAATTATAGAAATGCGGGGGGGGAGGGCAGGTCTCTGGACAACTCGTCTTGTCACTCTCTTGATTGGAGTTTTCTGGCACTCTGGTGATTGTATGCATAACGAATACTGGGTAAGCTGGTAGATAATGATATTGAGGAGAGTCATGAGGATTCTGTCTAGACACTTGATTGGCGGAGTAATCGTGGGGGTATGCATCCTTTTCCTCCCTCAGACCGTCGTCTCCTTGGACCCTCCTTCAGCTCCCTGTCAAAATTCTGAAGGATGTGCTGCGCATTTTCTTGAACAACTAGAATCATCGGAAGCAGATTCTGAAGCCGGATGGGATCATGCTCAGTCTTTCAATCAGACCGTCACATCCTATGGTAATTCCGCTTTGGTCAAACATGCCGGGTTCCGTTATGGATATTGGCTCAAGGAAACCTACCCTCTTGAGGCTATTCCCCTGTTGCAATCAGCTCTTCAAGATTTTCCTATTCTGGGGGATTATCTCACCTTTTGGATGGGGCAGGCATATGCCCATGCTGGTTTAGGGAAGGAGGCTGCAGAGGCGTTTCAACAGTTTAATGAGCACTATGCCGACTCTTTGCTTCGGGCTGAAGCACTCTATGCGGGGGGGGATGTTTTGGTGAAATTAGGTGATTGCGGCGCAGCCCTCTCGATGTGGTCCCAGGCTCTCAGTATAAAATCCGACCATCCCAAATCATCAGAAGCCTTCTTCCAAATGGGTCTTTGTTCTGCCCAAATGGGACAACGGGAAAAGGCTATTCAGATTTTTCGGGAATTATGGTGGAAATTCCCCTTAGCCCCAGAGCGAGTAGAGGCTGAGGGGTGGTTACACCGGGAATTGGGCTCTTTGTTTTTACCTTCACTGGAAGAGCGATACAAGCGGAGTATGGCATTGTATAACAGGGGGAATTTGGAGGAAGCCGTTCAGGAATTTCAACACATTACGACTCTGTCTTCTCCCACTCCCCAGTTTTTTCAGGTCCAATACACTTTGGCCATGGCTCTGGTTCGTCTGAAACGGTATGACCAGGCGGAAGCGATACTGACCTCGCTTTCGCGTTCCTCCTCCTCCAGGACAGATGATGCCTGGGTGTGGTTGGGAAGAGTGTATTTGCGTCAAGGGAAAGGGCCGGAATTGGAGGCTCTTGTCCAAGCTCCCTCAATTGATAGGGTAACCGGTGATCAGCAATCATTGCTCTTCACCTTTTACGGTATTTGGTTGGAAGATCATGCCCACTGGCCAGAGGCTGGGAAGGCCTATAGGCGGGCAGGCGCTGCGGCTCGCACGTTAACGCAGCGGTTGGATGCGCTTTGGCGAGTGGGGTGGATTCACTATCAACAGAAGCAATTTATTGAAGCTATTGAGATATTTCAGGAGATTATCCAGACAGTCGAAACTCCTCAAACCGATTCATCTCTCCATGCCGCCTCTCAGGCTTCCTATTGGTTGGCCCGTGCCCAGGAACATCTTGGGCAGATGGAGGCCGCGCGAGAACGTCAAAAAAAATTAAGCCAGGACTACCCCTTTACCTACTATGGGCAATTGGCGGATATTCGACTCGGTCCCACAGAATTCTCGACGAAACAATGGGCGGTGTTGGCAGCAACTGACGTGATGCCCGTGGATACTCCAACTCACCTTCAGCAGGATATCCACTATCAAAAAATTCAAGAGTTACGAACTCTTCGCCTGCATAAAGAGGCAGTCAAAGAGCTTGAGGTTGTTTTTGCCCGCTTCGGAGCCGACCCCAAAGCTTTTTCTCAATTGGTTTCATTGGCAAGTGAAGTTGGGGCCTACGATGTCGGGATTCGATTGTCAATTCGTCATTTTGGGGCGACGTTGCGGAAAGGACAGCTCCATGCCTCTTCTGCTGCCTGGTTGGGGGCTTTTCCCATGGGCTACCAAAGGGTTATTCAATCCTTTGCCCCAAAGCAAGTGGATCCGTTTTTGGTCGCAGGTCTAATTCGTGAAGAAAGCCTATATAGTGCCCGCGTCGTTTCCCCGGTTGGCGCGATTGGCTTGATGCAACTCATGCCAGAGACAGCCAAAAGGGTTGGTCGTCAGTTGGGGTTACCGGACTCCGATTCTGATCGGAAGGGCCTGGTTGAACCAAACCGCAACATTCAATTGGGGACGTATTACTTAGGTCAGTTGCTGAATGAATTTCAAGGCAATATCATTTATTCGGTGGCCGCCTATAATGCTGGACCCCAGGCGGTTAAACGATGGATTAGGCAAAATGGTCATCGAGAACCGGATGAATTTATCGAGCTGATTGGATATCGAGAAACCCGTGGATACGTGAAGCGCGTACTTGGAAGCTATCGAATTTATCGAACGCTGTTTGGGGATGTCTGCCGGGGTGTTTCTCTTGACAGGTTTTGTTGAACGAATTATAGTCCGCCTCGTTTGCCCTAGCTAATAAGGAGGCGTGCACGTGAGCGTAGATAAATTAGAAACGTTGGAGGTTCGGATTAAGAAATTGCTTGATCTGGTTATTGAGCTACGGCAGGATAAATCCCACCTTGAACAGGAATTGGAATCCACTCGAGAGCGGCTGGCCAAACACGAAGAAATGTCTGAAGGATGGGAAGAGGAGCGGACCACGATCCGGTCTAGAATTGAAAAAGTACTTGACGAGCTTGAATTTTTGGACCGTTCGAACGATTAACCAATGGGATTAGGGAATGACGAGGACCATTGAAGTCGAAATCTTTGGTCATCGAATCTCTCTTCAAGGAGAGGGAGATGAGGCGTACTTTCATGAGTTAGCCGGGTATGTGGATGCGCAAATGCGAAACCTTGCTCAAAAGACCCGAACTAGCACTCCCACTAAGCTAGCTATTTTGGCCGCAATTAACATTACGGATCAGCTCTTTCGGCAAGAGAGGCACCGACAGTTTGGAGAAGCTGAAATTGAGCGACGGACTCAAGTTTTATTGGAAACGATAGAAAAGCACCTTGAGACTAACCCGAATTAACCATTCTCGTCTTCGTATCCTCCCTTCCTGCCGTAGTTAGGTATTACCTTTGAAATCAATTGGTTGAATTGCATCATTCTGTTCATTGCCGAATCCTTGTCGGTCTATTCCCATCATTCAACTGCCTTTTTATTGAAATACCTCATCGTCTTCTGATATTTTACTCCTCATAAGTTATTGAATTGCAAAGAAAGAAAGGAATATCCCTCTTGTAGGGGGAATTGAACTGGAGGCCCACTATGGCAAGGATTTTTATAGTCATTGTGGGTTTTTTGTATGATGGGATCGTACGAGGTAGGAATCTTTTATTTGAGGGCAGGTTGAAATCTTGGAAATCGTTTGTGAAGAGGCAAATTGCTCATTTCTATTCAAATGGCTCGCCTTGTGATCTAAAAATTTTAAATTTTTGGCCTGTGTTGTGTCCATGTCCTTCCATTCCAATTGGTAGCTGTGAAGGCTGGATTCATTGGGTGAGTTTTTTGCGTGGTGCTATGGGCTCTTTTGGCTTAGAGCATTGCCCTGTCTCTCCTCCTTCTCGTTCACTGCAAATCCGGGCCTTCTGTCCAACCAGATAGGCTTTTCTCCAGTTTTCGTTTTCCTTCCTTTTCTGGTTTTCCCTTGTGGTTTGGCGGGATTATTTCCGACTGACTGGGGGAAAATAAATTTTATCTGATGATATGAAGAAACGAATAGGAGCTAACCTATGGACACGGTAATCCCCATACTTGCACTGGTGATCGGGGTTTTTGTTGGATTTGCGTTATCGAAGGTGTATCAGCAGCAGAGGGACTTAAAGCGTCGGTCAGCCGCTGAAGAGCAAGTTCAACAGCTCACCCAAAACGCTCAACGAGAGGCTGAAAATCTAGTTAAGGAAGCAAAACTCGAAGCAAAAGATCTATTGTTTCAAGCCAAGTCTGAACTCGAAGCGAAAGAAAAGGAAAAGAGGAATGAGATTCAGGTCGCTGATCGAAAAATCATTCAGCGGGAAGAGGCTCTTGAGCGTAAGATCAGCCAATTTGAAAAACGTGATGAGGAGATGCGACGAAAAGAGCGTTCTCTTAAGGAAAAGGAGGAAGTTCTGGACAATAAAGCCGTGGCGTGCGAACAAGCCATTAAAGAGCACCGGCTTGCCCTAGAGCAGGTGGCAGGAATTACCGCCGAAGAAGCCAAACGTCATTTATTGGGTGAAATCGAAAGTGAAGCACGCATGGATTCGGCATTGTTAACAAAAAGAATTTTGGATGAGGCCAAAGAAACCGCTGAACGAGAAGCTAGAGAGATTGTGACCAGGTCTATACAGCGAATCACAAGAGATTACGTCAATGAGGCCACGATTTCAGTGGTTCCCCTAGCGAATGATAGCATGAAGGGAAGAATTATTGGCCGCGAGGGAAGAAATATTCGGGCTTTGGAGGCGGCAACTGGCGTCGATCTCATTATTGATGAAACCCCGGAGGCGGTGATCGTGTCCGGATTTGATCCCCTTCGGAGGGAAGTCGCGAAAATTGCGTTGGAACGCCTCATGCAGGATGGGCGTATTCACCCGACTCGGATTGAGGAAGTCGTAGAAAAGGTCAAGGGTGACTTAGACAAGTTAATGAGAGATGATGCTGAAAAAGTCATCTTTGAGGTCGGTCTTTCAGATTTCCATCCTGAAATCGTCAAATTATTAGGTCGTCTCAAATATCGAACCAGTTATGGTCAAAATAACTTATATCATGCCAGGGAAGCCTCATATATCTGTGGGATTATGGCTGCAGAGCTGGGTTTAGATGTGAAGTTAGCTAAGCGTGGTGCGCTCTTGCATGATATTGGAAAAGTAGTTAGCCATGAAGAGGAAGGTACGCACGCTATGCTCGGGGCGGAATTGGCAAAGAAGTATGGAGAGTCGGAGTTCATTGTGAATGCCATTGCTGCTCATCATGAGCAAGTTGAGCCACTCTGCCCAGAATCGGTATTGGTCGCTGCTGCGGAAGCCCTTTCGGCCGCCCGCCCTGGTGCCAGACGCGAAACCCTCGAGGCCTATGTCAAGCGATTGGAAAAGCTGGAATCCTTAGCCACCGGGTTTACAGGAGTTGATAAGGCCTATGCGATTCAGGCTGGGCGCGAAATTCGGGTGATTATCCGTCAGGGGGAATTAAATGACAGTGAAAGTTTTGCCCTATCTCGAGATTTGGCCAAAAAGATTGAACAAGAATTGACGTATCCTGGCCAGATCAAGGTGACGGTTATTCGAGAAAATCGCTTCATTGAATTTGCCAAATAGCTCTGTGAGTAAAGGAGAACATGAACATACTGTTTATCGGAGATATCATGGGAGAGCCTGGCCGTCGGGTGATCCTAAAGCATCTATCAAGGGTTATTCAGGAGCATCAAATTGATCTGGTCATTGGGAATGGCGAGAATGCGGCAGGTGGATTTGGTATCACACAGGAGGTTGCCGAAGATCTGTTTGATTTAGGTCTTTCAGTCATTACATTAGGCAATCATGCCTGGGATAAACGTGAAGCGTTAGAGTATTTGCAAAAAGAGCAGCGAGTGATCCGTCCCGCAAATTATCCCGATGGGGTTCCAGGAAAAGGTACGTGTATTGTAGAAACCGTTCATGGGGAGCGCCTGGGGATTTTACAGCTCATGGGGCGAGTGTTTATGCCCATGGTGGACTGCCCTTTTCGGGTTGCGGAACGCGAACTGTCTCAATTAACGACACAGGCTGACTGTATTCTTGTAGATATGCATGCTGAAACCACATCAGAAAAAATGGCGATGGGGTATTTTTTAGATGGCAAGGTATCTGCGGTCCTTGGAACGCATACACATGTTCAAACTGCGGATGAACAAATCTTACCTCAGGGAACAGGGTATCTAACCGATGTTGGGATGACAGGCCCTGTTCAATCCGTCATCGGGATGAAACCAAACTTGGTCATTCAGAAATTTCTGACTCAACTTCCGAGAAGATTCGAAGTGGCGACAGGGCCTTCTGTCTTGAGTGCGGCGGTGTTAAATCTTAATCACTCAACTGGAAAAACTACTCACATCACGCGCCTTCGTGTGTTTGAGTAACCTAATCTTCGTGTCAGGGCTTTTCCCTTCAGTCCTTACTGTCTCGACTCTCACCCGACAGATTCGTTCAACGTTCGAGGGAAATTTCCCACCGCTCTGGGTGGAAGGGGAAATTTCTAATCTTCGATGCCCTTCTTCGGGACACCGATATTTTACCCTGAAAGACCAATCGAGTCAGATCAGGGCTGTGCTCTTTCGCAGTCAAGTCGAACGCCTGAAATTTGCGCTTCAGGATGGTTTGGAGGTCTTGGTGTTTGGCCGTCTTTCGGTGTATGAGCCGCGAGGAGACTATCAATTACTCTTGGAAGCGGTTGAGCCTAAGGGCATTGGTGCCCTGCAATTAGCTTTTGTTCAGCTGAGAGCAAAGTTGGAAGCCGAAGGATTTTTTGAGACTACAGGGAAAAAGGGCCTTCCTCTTTATCCGCAACGGATTGGGCTGGTGACGTCACCTTCCGGTGCGGCAATCCATGATTTGTTGACCATCATTCATCGACGTTGGCCTCTGGCTCAAACTTTGATTGCTCCTGTTTCCGTGCAAGGGGATGAAGCTGCCGGGCAAATCGCTAAGGCTATCGGAACGCTCAACCAAATTGGCGAATTGGATGTGTTGATTATCGGACGTGGTGGAGGGTCGTTAGAGGATCTCTGGCCTTTTAACGAAGAAATTGTGGTGAGAGCTATTGCCTCTTCCAGGATTCCGGTGGTTTCCGCTGTTGGCCATGAATCCGATGTGACGCTTGCGGATTTAGCCGCTGATTATCGGGCCCCCACTCCTTCTGCCGCGGCAGAATTGGTGGTTCCGGATTGTTCAACGGTTAGGCGTTATCTGGGGGATCAACGAGTAGGGTTGGAACGGTCTATGAGGAGTTTCTGTGTGGCGTGGAGAGGGCAAGTTCACGTATTCACCGGACGATTGCCTGAGCCTAGACTCGTGCTTGGACAATTCGTGCAACAGGTGGATGAGTTAGAGCGGCAACTTTATGTAAAAATGGAATCCTGGTGCCGGAATTACCATGTGCGGTTGCTGAAGCATCAGTCCACGATTTGGGAGAGAAATCCCCTAATTGACATTCGTCGACAGCAACTGGCATTGATTGACCGTGGCATTCGCCTTGCTCGAGGAATGTCAGGGTGTATTCTTCTTAAACGCCACCAATCAGAATTGTGGATGTCTCAGTTGAATCAATTAAGTCCCCTTGCGGTCTTAGCTCGGGGATATAGCATTGTTCATAATCAGCAAAGTGGAAAAGTCGTGAAACAATCAACTGAAGTATCTGTGGGAGAGTCAGTACGCACCAGACTTCATGAAGGCGACTTAATTTGTCTCGTACAGCGTATCCATCCTTCAACTTAAGGAATTCCCTTTTGCTTCAGGTTCCAGCCTGGCTATAATACCTGTTTAGATAAATAGTTGATGGTCCATCATAGTATATAGAATCGAATCACTGACCCTCTACGGACAATTTTCATGGCTGTACTGAAATTTGAAAAAGCGTTGTCCCGCTTGGAAACAATTGTGGCCGAGCTGGAACGAGGGGAGCTTTCCTTGGATGAGTCCTTGAGGATTTTTGAGGAGGGAGTCAAGCTCTCAAAAACCTGTCTGAAAATGCTGGATGACGCAGAGCGCAAAGTGGAGATCCTTGTACAAGACAAGGATGGAAGAAAGCGTATACAGGCTTTTTCAGTTGAGGATTCCAATTTACCGGAATCCTAGGTTTCTTTCACTACCATCTCTCTCAATCGGTAGGCTTCACATTGTCTGCTTCGTGGACATGAATATATGAAGGCCGTTCAGCCATCAGCCCCTTCTCGGAAATCCTCAAAAGAACGACTGGACTCCCTTGTCTTGAATCATGAGTTGGTCTCAAGCAGGGAACAGGCCTGTCGCCTTATTCTTGCGGGTCGAGTGAAAGTCGATGGGGTATTAGTTGATAAGCCTGGGAAACTGGTTGTGACAACCGTTTCGGTGGAAGTGACGAAGCCGGAATATGCCTATGCCAGTCGAGCAGGTGAAAAGCTGGCACCCGCCTTAGACGCATTTTGTATTTCCTGTCCAGGATTTGTGGTTATGGATGTTGGTGCCTCCACCGGTGGATTCACCGATTGTGTGCTCCAACGTGGCGCCGATCGAGTTTATGCCATTGACGTGGGGTATGGACAATTGGAGTGGAGGCTGAGAACGGATCCTCGTGTTGTGGTGATGGACCGTTGCAATATCCGACACCTTTGCTCCCAGGATATTCCTGAGCCGGTTGATTTGGCGGTCATCGATGTTTCGTTTATTTCCCTTCGCTTGGTATTGCCAGTGATTTTGCCTGTTCTGCGTGACCAGGCGTATCTTGTCGCATTGGTTAAGCCGCAATTTGAAGTTGGGAAAGGACAAGTTGGAAAAGGAGGCATTGTCCGTGATGAACGATTGCGGGAGCAGGTGAGGGACCGTTTTGTGGATTATGCCCGTAGCCTGTGCCTTGATGTCATTGGTGTCATGGATTCGCCGCTGTTGGGAAAAAAAGGGAATAAAGAAATGCTGGTGGGAATGAAAAAAAACGGGAAGATGAGTGCTGAAGGAAGCAAGCCAATTGCTTGCAGTGGCCCCCTACCCTAATAATGTATAAGGAGAAAGCTGGGCATGTCTACAAAAATTCTGGTGACCGGTGGAGCTGGATTCATTGGATCACATCTGGTTGACCGGTTGATTCAGGAAGGCAATGAGGTCATTGTTGTTGATAATCTCTCTACAGGGAAAAGAAAGAATGTCAATAAAAAAGCCCAATTTTACAAAATGGATATCCAGAGTAAACGGATTGAACGGGTATTCCGAAATGAGCGTCCCCTTATTGTGGTCCATCTGGCTGCGCAAATGAGTGTTCGCCATTCCACGGAGGATCCGGGGTTTGATGCGCAAGTGAATATTTTAGGGACCATCAATGTTTTAGAACATGCCGTGAAGCAGGGTGTGCGAAAGGTGACGTTTGCGTCCTCGGGGGGAGTGGTCTATGGGGAACAGGAAATATACCCGGCGGCAGAGTCGCACCGGACGGAACCTCTTTCTCCTTATGGAATTAGTAAACTGGCTGGGGAAAAGTATTTGGCCTATTACACCAATGCTACCGGACTCCGGTATGTGGCGCTTCGTTTTGCGAATGTCTATGGACCCAGGCAAGCCGCTGAAGGGGAGGCAGGAGTCGTAGCGATTTTCTCAAAACAGATGCTGGATGGTGGTCAACCGATTGTCAATGGAACTGGGAAACAGACAAGAGATTTCGTCTATGTGGATGATGTGGTGGAAGCGATCTTGGTGACCTTGGGAGAAGATGTGCAGGGAATATTCAATGTGGGAACCGGGCAGGAGACGACTATCAACGAATGCTATGGAGTCATTAAAAACTTAACGAAGTGCCAATGCAAAGATCTGTATGGAGCGGCAAAGAAAGGCGAGCAATTCCGAAGTGTGTTGGATGTGACCAAACTCCGAGAGGTATTTGGCTGGGAACCTCAGGTTACATTGGAGGAAGGGCTTACCCGGACAGTCGATTATTTCCGTGGAACAGAAAAGTAATTTATTAGGTGCAGGTAGTAGGAGGATGATTACTCCTGGTCAATCACCTGTTAATACCTGGGAACGGATTGATCGATCTCAATGGACCAGGCTTCAATTCCCCCAATCAGGTTTTTCACATTCGAGAATCCCTGTTGCAAAAGAAACCCTACGGCATCGGCGCTCCGCATCCCTTTGTGACAGTACGCGACAATTTCAGCACTCGGGTCCAATTGTTTCAGGGAATGAGGGACCTGGCCCAAGGGAATCAGAACGGATCCCTCTATTTTCGCCATGGAGTATTCGTGGGGTTCCCGTACATCCAATAAAAAAATCTGATCGCCTTTATCCATGCGCGCTTTTAAGTCGCGAACGGTGATGGTGTAACTCATATTGAAAGCCTCCTTACGTTTCTTAAGTAACTCCTTGTAGTCGAATTATCATAGCGGCTGAATTTTCGGGGTGTCAATTCCTTCTTCCTGCGAGCGAGAGGAGCAGAATAATGTCAGAACTGCCGGTCGTGTCGATTGAATACATTGCAAGGTTTGAAGGACAGGATATTACCATCATGGGATGGATCCGCAACCGCCGTTCAAGTGGAAAGTTAAGCTTTTTGACGTTGCGGGATGGCACGGGAGATCTTCAGGCCATCCTAAGCAAGGCAGAAGTAGGAGAAGATCAATTTATCTTGAGCGGACAATTAACCCAGGAATCTTCCGTCGTACTTACCGGGAAGCCACGGAAGGATGTCCGTGCGCCTGGTGGCTACGAACTGGATGTGTCGAAAATCCAGGTTATTCAAATTGCCGAACCCTTTCCAATTCAACCGAAGGAGCATGGCACCGGATTTCTGATGGAGTATCGGCATCTGTGGCTGCGTTCACGACGTCAACATGCCATTTTACGAGTTCGCCATGAAATTATTCGGACCTGTCGAAATTTTTTTGATGATCGAGGTTTTACCTTAATTGATACGCCGATTTTTACTCCCAACGCCTGTGAGGGCACCACGACCTTATTCCAAACTCAATATTTTGACCAGATAGCCTACCTGGCGCAAAGCGGGCAATTATATGGAGAAGCGGCGGCGGCGGCTTTTGGCAAAATATACTGTTTTGGCCCAACCTTTCGAGCCGAAAAATCAAAAACCCGACGGCACCTGATGGAGTTTTGGATGGTTGAACCGGAAATGGCGTATGCCGACCTACCGGATGCTATGCAACTGGCGGAGGAACTGGTCTCCACAGTTATTCAGCGGGTCGTAGCCACTCGTCGACCTGAATTGGAAATCCTAGAGCGGGATATTCCTACATTAGAAGCCATGGCCAGGCCCTTTCCACGAATAACCTATGAGGAGGCCCTGACGCGTCTTCAGCAGAAGGGGGTCGCCATTCAATTTGGTGACGATTTCGGAGCGGATGACGAAACATCTTTAGCTCAAGAATTTGATCGTCCGGTGATCGTTCATCGTTATCCGGCTTCGGCTAAAGCCTTTTACATGGCTAAAGATCCAGAGAGGCCGGATTTGGCGTTATGTATGGATATGCTCGCCCCTGAAGGATATGGAGAAATTATTGGAGGGGGACAACGAATCCATGATTTGGATGAATTGCTGAAGCAAATTCAAGCTCACGACCTTCCTGAAGAGGCCTTTAAGTGGTATGTAGATCTGCGGCGATATGGGACAGTTCCTCATGCTGGTTTTGGAATGGGAATTGAACGGGTCGTCGCCTGGATTTGTGGGTTAGACCATGTTCGAGAAACGATTCCTTTCCCCAGGATGCTCTATACGTTGTACCCTTAGAATGTCCATAGGGAATCACCTTGAGGTTCCCAAATATTTTGGGCACGGCTCCTGAATTTCTTTTTCTCTAGTTCCTGCCTTTTCACAACATTTTTTGAATGCTTGACATCATTGGCAAGGGTTGTATACTTCCAGATGTGGGAGGGAGTGGGGTGATTTCCACATGTATTGTAAAAATGAAACAAATCATGAATGAATGATGTTCATATACCGGTACTCGTCGAGGAAATCAGTTATTGGCTTAATCCGCTTCTTGGTGGGGTCTATGTAGATTGTACAGTGGGATTGGGTGGAACGTCGCTGAGATTACTAGAAAAGTCTGGGAAAAATGCTCATATTATTGGTTTGGATCATGATTATCAAGCCGTTGCTATTGCGAAAAAGACACTAAGTGAATATGAATCATCAGTAACTATAGTACATGGGAATTTCTCCCACATTAAAGATGTTGTTCAGAATTCCGGCTATGAAAAAGTTGACGGGGTTGTGTTTGATTTAGGGGTGTCCTCTATGCAGTTGGACCAGGCAGAGCGGGGGTTTAGTTTTTCCCAAAGTGGACCATTGGATATGCGAATGGATCAAACTCAGAAGGTGACTGCAGCTGATTTGGTAAATCACCTCCCGGAAAAAGAATTAGCGGATGTCATTTTTACGTATGGTGAAGAACGGTATTCCCGCCGAATCGCCCGTGCAATTGTGCTGGCCAGAAACGTCGGTCTTATTCAAACCACCCAAGCTCTGGTGGCTATCCTTGAAGGTGCGCTGCCCTATGCTTACAAAAAGGGGCGCTTACATTTTGCCACTAGAACCTTTCAGGCGCTTCGGATACGCGTGAATCGGGAATTGGATTTGCTTGAGCCGGCCCTACGCGATGCTGTCGACCTGTTGAAGGAAGGTGGAAGGGTGTGTGTCGTGGCGTTTCACTCGTTGGAAGATCGTATTGTGAAACAAACGTTTCGTTCTATGGCAAAGAGAGAGCATCCAAGAGTTGCATTGCTAGTCAAGAAGCCTGTGATTCCAAGTGCGCTGGAAATTCAACAAAATCCTCGTGCCAGAAGCGCAAAGTTACGTGTGGCCGAGCGCCTTCCGGAAGGAGTAACCCTATGAGGAAAACTGTGTTCCTTGGCGTCATGATTCTTTTGGGGGTGTGGTGTCTTCTATATGTTGGGGTCAAGATAGACATGTGGCGCCTGGGGTATGCCATTGAAGAGCTGAAATCTCAACGTGCGGAATTCAAAAAACAGCAGGAAGGCTTGCAGGTTCGGCTGTCACAGTTAACGGATCCCCAACGAGTCGCCCAACGGGCGCAAAGTCAATTGGGACTCACCGTAGCTCAGGAGGGGCAGATTGTTATGGTCTCCCTGGATACATTACCTCAGTCTGAATCTGGTGAAAATTTCCCTGTTCGTTTAGTCCGTGAATTTTCCGATACCATCGTGAGCCTTCCGTGAAAAACCCATCACCGGACATTCACCCCGTCTGCCGAATCCGAAGTGGCATTGTGTGTTTAGGGCTCCTTTGCGGGTTTGCGCTTATTGGTTGTCGACTTTTTTACCTACAGGTCCTTCAAGCGGATGTTGGGGCTCATCAGGCACAACAGCAACACGAAAAGACTGTGATGGTTCAACCAGATCGAGGGGTGATTGTTGACAGCCAAGGGCATCCATTGGCTCTCAATGTGGAAGTGGCATCATTATATGTGAGGCCACCGTCCTTGAATGATCCACAACAAGTTGCCCGGTCATTAGCGCCGATCTTGCAGATGCCGGCCAAGGAATTACGTGAGCTGTTTACACGAAAGGAGCCTTACGTTTGGGTTAAACGCAATATTCCGGAACCAGTCGTCAAGGAATTAGAGGCGTTGAATATATCCGGATTGGGATTGACCAAAGAACCGCATCGTTTTTATCCGAAGGGAGAATTGGTCTCTCATCTCGTGGGGTTTGCCGGAATTGATAGCCAAGGCTTGGAAGGGGTGGAACTTCAATATGAATCTTATCTACGGGGTGAAAAAAACCTGGTGAAATACCAAAGGGACGCGTTGGGCAGAAAGCTTGCTTCACCCCCAAGTCGTGATTCCGTTCCCTTGTCGACTGGGTACCATCTCACTTTGACCATTGATGAGGTGGTTCAATTTATTGCGGAGGCGGAGTTGGCGCAAGCCTTAAAGCAAAGCGGTGCGAGGTCTGGAAGCATTGTGATTATGGATCCCTTAACCGGGGCGATTCTGGCGTGGGCACTTCATCCCACCTTTGACCCCAATCACCTAGGGCAGTTTTCCACGCAGGATTGGCGCAATCGAGTGGTGACGGATTCCTATGAGCCGGGGTCAACGCTAAAGATTGTGGTGGCAGCGGCGGCGCTTGAAGAGGGGGTGATGTCTCCAGACACGTTAATCTATGGTGGTGATGGGAAGATGTCAGTCGCGGGGACGATTGTCCATGATCCGGCAAAAACCAGTTGGATGACGTTTTCCGAGGCGTTGGCGCAATCGAGTAATGTGGGTGCGATCAAAGTCGCAATGGAATTAGGTCAAGGCAGAGTATTTCGGTATTTGAAAGCATTTGGATTTGGAGAAAAAACGGAAATTGATCTCCCGGGAGAATCCTCAGGAATTCTCCGAAAGCCCAACAAATGGAGTGGTCGAAGCCTCTCTTCAATTGCCATGGGGCAAGAAATCGCCGTCACCCCGATACAAATGGTCACGGCCATGTCGGTGGTGGCCAATGGTGGTTGGCTGATGACGCCGTACGTGGTCTCTTCCATCCTGGACTCCCACGGACAGGCCGTGCTGACAAAAGATCCGCAACCCAAACGGCGACCTATCTCGCTTGAAACAACCACTACGTTAACTCGGATCCTCGAAACGGCCGTAGAGGTAGGAACCGGCAAGCGGGCCAGGCTTGCGGGTTATCGAGCTGCGGGCAAGACCGGGACCGCTCAAAAAATTGACCCGAAAACCGGGTCCTATTCTTCTTCGCAAGTGATTGCCTCATTTGTCGGATTCGCACCAGTCGAGCGCCCACGCCTTGCCATGTTAGTCGTCATTGATGAGCCGACGATCGGGAATTGGGGGGGAGAAATTGCCGCTCCGGTCTTTCGAAAGGTCGCAGAGCGAGTCTTGCCCCATTTAGGAGTGTTGCCCGGTGGGTCTGCAGTTATTCGGACAGCGGCGGCAAATTCGCCCATTTCTTCACCGCAGCCTATTGTGCAGTAAACTGTGACGCTTCGAGAGCTTCTTGCCTCATTGGATACCGTGCTAAGTGAAGGGGATCTTCTGCCTGAGGTTCTGTCCATTACCGAAGACTCCCGGCAAGTAAAGCCTGGTGCGGTATTTGTGGCAATCAAGGGGGAGCACTATGATGGGCACCAGTTTGTGAGGCAGGCTCAACAACAAGGGGCTGTTGGTGTGGTGGTGGAAGAGGACTTTGAGACGCATGCCCCATTGGTAGGAGGCGCGACAGCTCTCATTCGAGTGAAAAACTCTCGGAGAGCCTTGGGTCTGTTGGCGGCAAAATTGTCCGGTATGCCTTCTGCCCATCTGCACATGGTGGGAGTCACGGGGACGAATGGCAAAACGACGGTGACCTATTTAGCCAAATCTCTTCTGGAAGCTCAAGGACATCGTGTGGGACTGTTGGGAACGGTAGGCTATGTGTTCGGGACCGAACATCGTGCGGCGTCACATACCACCCCTGCTTCTGTCGAGCTGCAGGACATGTTAAAGGCCATGGTCAATGCCGGGTTGGATGTCGCGGTCATGGAAGTTTCTTCTCATGCGTTGGCCTTAGATCGGATAGCCGGATGTGAATTCGATATTGTGGTGTTTACCAATCTCACGCAAGACCATCTAGATTTTCATCACACATTGGATGACTATTTTCAGGCGAAACTCCGTTTATTTACCGAATCTGTCAATAACGGTCAGAAGACCCGCCCCAAACGAGCCCTTGTCAATGCGGATGATGAACGGGCGCCACTAATTCTCCAACATTGTTCCATTCCAACTTGGACCTATGGGCTCCATGCCCACGCAGACATCAGAGCGGAATCCGTTCGTCTCTTCATGGGAGGAACGGATTTTCGGGTGAACAGTCCCCACGGCCTGTTGACGATCAAGAGCCAATTGGTAGGCGAGCATAATGTTTCTAATATGTTGGCCGCCATTGGGATTGCCCTGGAAATGGGCATGACGGTTCCGATGATTGAACAAGCGGTGCACTCAGTGGCGAATGTTCCTGGACGATTTGAACGCATCAATGAAGGCCAACCATTTACGGTCGTCGTGGATTATGCCCATACCGAAGATGCGCTGTATCGGTTGCTTCGAACGGCAAAGGCTATTACAGAAGGCCGAATCATTACCGTGTTTGGCTGTGGGGGCGATCGGGATGCCGGGAAAAGACCCAAGATGGGGCAGGTTGCGGCACGACACAGCGATGTGGTGATCGTCACGTCCGATAATCCCCGAACGGAAAATCCTCACACAATCCTGACTCAAATCGAACAGGGGATTGAAGCTCTGGGTCCGGAAGAACGCTGCTCGTATCAGATCATTGCCGATCGAGCCGAAGCCATTCATGCCGCAGTGTCAGAAGCCAAGAGCGGAGATCTGTTGTTGATAGCAGGAAAGGGGCATGAAGACTACCAAATTCTTGGCACTCAGAAAATTCATTTTGATGATCGTGAAGAAGCCAGGAAGGCGATCCAACGACAGATGAGTTCCAGGTAGCTCAGACCACCAGATATGGCAGCTTTTGAGATAGACGAAGTGCTCGATGCGACTAAGGGAAAGCTGATCCTCCAGGGAGCCCAGAGAAGAAAAATGCTTCGAGTGCAAACTGATTCGCGGGAAATTAAATCCGGTGATCTGTTTCTGGCCTTGAAAGGGGAGAAATTCGATGGCCATGATTTTGTGAAAACGGCCTGCAAACTGGGAGTCCGAGGTGTGATTATTGAAGAGGCGCGGGCCGGAGAGATGTTGACGCAGGTGCGTCGGGCTGGCTTGGCTCCCGTCATGGTGGTGGAGGTAAAAAATACTCTGCGAGCCTATCAGGGCTTAGCCAGATATCATCGATTGCGCTTTTCAATTCCTGTGGTGGCCATTACCGGCAGTAATGGAAAAACGACGACGAAGGAAATGGTGTATCAAGTCCTGGCGACTCGCTGGCGCGTTCATAAAACACAGGAGAATTTTAATAATGCCATCGGCGTACCCAGGACTCTCCTGGGCCTTCACGCCGGACATCAGGCTGCCGTGATTGAAATGGGGGTGGATCAAGTGGGGCAGACCACCCAATTGTGTGACATGACCAGACCGACCGCAGGGGTGATCACCAATGTCGGTCCCGACCATTTGGAATTCTATGGCACGATGGCCAGGTCGGCGATATCGAAGGCTGAATTATTGGATTGGCTTCCTGGAACTGATGGTGGGGCAATCCTGAATGCGGACGACCGATATTTTGAAAAGTTTTTCCGGAAGGCGAAATGCCCTGTGATCTCATTTGGGTTGTCGGCTCAGGCGGATGTTCGTGCGGCCGACTCGGAATGGAACGGCCAGCGAACGGCATTTCGCCTGTTCTTACCTCATCGTAAATTGGCCAAGAGGGCGAGTGTGCGAATCATGGGCCCGCACAATATTGCCAATGCTCTGGCCGGCGCGGCAGTGGGCTGTGCCATGGGGGTGTCGGGCGATGATATTGTTTCTGGATTAAATAAATTTCGCCCAGCTCCAATGCGGTCGGAAATTTGTCGGTGGGGTGGAGTGCTGTATCTCTACGACTGTTATAACGCCAACCCGGCTTCAGTCAAAGTGGCCTTGGAGTCGCTGGTGGGCCTGAATTCGACTCGAAGGACCATAGCCGTATTGGGGGACATGCTTGAGTTGGGTCCTCAAGAAGCTCAGTTTCATCAGGAAATTGGACGCGAGGCGGCACAACTCCATGTTACCCATTTAATTGCCTGTGGGACGTTTGGACACAACATGTCCGAAGGTGTTCAAAACGTGCACGGACCCACTCAGGTGTCCGTGGTCAGAGATGCCATGGAAGCCGGTGCGTTGCTGAAAACGATGGTGAAACGTGGCGATGCCGTGCTCATTAAGGCTTCTCGTGGCGCAAAAATGGAACGGGTGCTCGACGCGGTCCGTCCTGGGTCATAGCCTGCCTGGATTGGGCCGGATGTCATGGCCAAAGGGGTCCCCGATAGTGAAATGTCTAACCGAAGTGATAAATGAGCAACGATATCCGGGCGGAGCCTTCTTTTCCTCTCCCCGAAGAAAGTAAATCCTAATGCTGTATCTATGGCTGTATCCCCTTCATACCGAATTTGCCATCTTCAATGTGTTTCGCTATCTCAGTTTCCGCATTATTTATGCGGCGGTGACCGCCTTCCTGATTGTGTTTTTCCTTGCTCCTCCCATGATCAAAAAATTGCAAACATTGAAACTGGGGCAAAAAATCCGGACTGATGGCCCGCAATCCCATCTTGGAAAATCCGGAACCCCGACGATGGGAGGCCTGCTCATCATCTTTTCGGTGTTGCTCTCAACCGTGTTATGGGCGGATATCACCAATTTCTATGTCTGGTTGGTCCTCTTGTCCCTGGTGGGTTTCGGGCTGATCGGATTTGTGGATGATTACATTAAAATATTACGGGGCCAATCCAAGGGATTGACGGCTACGCAAAAAATTGTCGGACAGGTAGGAGTGGCGTTGGGCATTGGGATGTTTTTTTATCTCTCTCCTGGCTATTCCACGGAACTCAGTGTGCCGTTCTTTAAATCCTTCACTCCGGATTTAGGAGTGCTCTATATCCCCTTTGCCATTCTGGTCATTGTGGGGTGTTCCAATGCGGTGAACCTCACTGACGGGTTGGATGGGCTGGCCGTCGGACCGGTCATTATTTCTTCGATGGCCTATACCGTGGTGGCTTGGGCAGTTGGAAATAAATTGGTCTCAGGATATCTACTCGTCCCTCATATCCAAGGAGCCGGGGAACTCGCCATTCTGACGGCCTCCATTGTCGGAGCGGGATTGGGTTTTCTGTGGTTTAACACCTATCCGGCATCGGTCTTCATGGGCGATGTGGGATCCTTACCCCTTGGTGCCGCGTTGGGGACGGTGGCAGTGGTGTGCAAGCATGAATTGTTATTGATCCTGGTTGGCGGAGTCTTTGTGATGGAGGCGGTGTCGGTGATTTTTCAGGTGGCATCGTTTAAGTCCAGGGGGAAGCGAATTTTTCTTATGGCGCCGTTGCACCATCATTTTGAATTAAAGGGATGGGAAGAACCCAAAGTGGTTGTACGTCTGTGGATCATTGCAATCATTTTGGGCCTCTTAAGCATTAGCACATTGAAACTACGCTAATCAGAGGATCGTTGTGGAGCCCTGTGAAGCCATGGAAGCCGTGAAAGTCCCTCCCGTGTTTCCCATTGCGAATTGGCCAAACAAGCGTGTCACGGTGTTTGGTCTCGGACGAAGCGGCAGGGCGGCTGCCGATCTTCTTCTGGACGTTGGCGCACTCGTGACGATTCTCGAAGAACACACAAGCCAGAATTTTGAGTCCACGTCGGCCGCATATGGCCTTCGAGGTGCTCAGGTGTTTCGAGGGGATGAAGTCGCCGACGGGTTGAGGGATCTCGAACTCTTGGTCGTCAGTCCAGGAGTCCCCAAGGACCATCATCTTCTCAAGGAGATTGGCCAACGGGGCATCCCCATTATTGGGGAAATGGAATTAGCCGGATGGTTTCTTCGGGCTCCCATCATTGCCGTGACCGGAACCAATGGGAAAAGTACCACGGTACGTCTGATTGGATCGATCCTGCAACAAAGCGGGAAGCGGGCATTTGTGGGCGGAAATCTTGGTATTCCATTATGCGAGGCGGTGCCCAAGCGTACGAACGCGTCTTCTACGCCCGACTATGAGTACATTGTTGCAGAAGTCTCAAGCTTCCAATTAGAGACTATTCACCGGTTTCGGCCCTGGATTGCCGCGTTGTTAAATGTGACGCCCGATCATCTGGATCGACATCCCACTCAGGAAGACTATCAGGCTGCAAAAGAACGTATTTTTGAAAACCAGACAATTCAGGATTGGGCACTCATTAATGCGGACGATCCAGTGGTGAGAACCATGGCCTTGTCGGCACGGTCAGGCATTTGTGAATTCAGTCTCACCAAAAAAGTGGAACAGGGCGTCTATCTCGAAGGAGGCGCTATTAAGGCCAGGATGCATGGGGAGGATTTTTTATTGGCTTCACGGGACGCCCTTCCGATGCGGGGAGACCATAATGTGTCGAATGCAATGGCGGCAATGGGCATCGGACTTCTCTGTGGATGTTCAGCAGAGGATATGGTTCGCGCCCTTCAGACCACCCCGACCTTTGAGCATGCCTTGGAAGTGGTTCGGGAGTGGCAGGGGATCACCTTCGTCAATGATTCGAAAGGCACAAATGTGGACGCCACTCTCAAAGCCTTACAGAGCTTTCATGAACCTTTAGTCCTGATTCTTGGTGGAAAAGACAAAGGCGGTGATTTTTCGCAGTTGGTTGACAGTATGAGACGGCAGGTCAAGGGAGTGGTGATTATGGGAGAAGCCACTCAGAAAATCCTCAGGGCGTTGGATCAGATCGGGCCGCCGGTGGCCCTCGCAACCAGCTTGACGGATGCGGTGTCCCAGGCCGTGGCCTTTGCGTCCAGGGGGGATGTGGTCTTGTTTTCCCCGGCTTGTGCCAGTTTCGATATGTTTCGGAATTATCATCATCGAGGACTTGAATTTAAGCGGGTTGTCGGAGAACTTCAATAAATGGGCATTCCAGCCATCTTGCGGCGTAAAAACTCTCATGTGGATTCCCGGGCATGGGCGGATCTGTTCCCGAGAAATCTGGGCGTCGGCTCCAAGCGGATCGATCCTCTGATTGTGGGAATAACCCTGGCTCTGTCCCTTGGGGGGTTGGTCATGGTGTTTAGTGCCAGTGGGGTCATGGCGGAAAATAAATTTACCAATGCCACCTATTATCTCCAACGACAGATCGTGTGGATGGTGCTGGGATTTAGCGTCCTGCTGATCGGGTCCCTGATCGACTATCGCCAGTGGAAGCGATGGATTCCCATGGTTGTCGGTGGATGTGTCGTAGGATTACTGCTGGTCCTGGCTGTGGGCCCTCAAATTAATGGTGCTCGACGCTGGCTTGCGTTTGGATTTTTTTCCATTCAACCCACGGAAATGGCCAAACTGGGGATTGTGCTGTATCTCGCGGCATTTCTCTCCAATCCTCAACGGCGAGTCACTGATTGGCAACGAGGGTTTCTTCCCCCTGTGGTGATGGTAGGCATGATTTGTGGGCTCATTGTCGTCGAGCCGGATTTGGGGAGTACCGTCGTCATCGGTCTGGTGTTCGTCGGCATGATGTATGTGGCCGGCGCGCGAATCAGTCACCTGGGGTATTTAGGGGTGCCGATGATTGTGGGTGTGGGCTCTCTCATCTGGATGAGTCCTGAACGATGGGAACGGATGACGACATTTTTGAATCCTTCTGCGGACCGCCAGGGTGCAGGGTACCAACTGGTCCAGTCCATCCTGGCGTTGGAAAATGGGGGATTATTTGGTGTCGGTCTTGGGCAGGGCAAACAAAAACTGATGTTTCTTCCCGAAGGGCATACCGATTTCGTGTTGGCCCTGGTGGGAGAAGAGTTGGGGCTCGTTGGTACCTGCGGCCTTCTGGCTTTGTTTGCCATATTGGTGTGTAAAGGATTTCGGGTTGCGGCTCTGGCGCCAGATTTATTTGGGCGATACCTCGCCTTGGGGATCACCATGCTCCTGGGTATTCAGGCTCTGATCAATGCGGGTGTCGTGAGTGGGCTGTTGCCGACCAAAGGTCTCACGCTTCCCCTGGTCAGTTACGGGGGGTCATCGCTTCTGGTCACGATGTTAGCTCTTGGAATTTTGCTGAGTGTGGCTCGACAGGGACGAGCAGGCCCTTAAGTGAAGAGAATGGTGTAATGCGGGTCGTCATTGCTGCGGGTGGAACGGGAGGTCATATGTTTCCGGCTATCGCGTATGCGAAAGAATTTCAACAGCATGATCCCGGGGGGAGCATTGTGTTTGTCGGGACGGGGAAGTCTTTAGAGGGAGAAATTCTGGGGAAAGAAGGATTCGGGTTTGAACCGATCACGGTGGAAGGTTTTGTGGGGCGAGGGGTGATCGGCATGGTGCGTTCTCTCATTCTGCTCCCGAAGTCGTTGTGGCGTGCGGTCAGGATTCTCCGAGGTCACCATGCCGATCTGGTCATTGGGACGGGCGGGTATTTCAGTCCTCCCGTCGTCGTGGCGGCCTGGTTGCTGAATATTCCCAGGGTCTTGCTGGAACCGAATGCCATGCCGGGATTGGCCAATCGGGTGTTGGGTCCTTTGGCCGACAGAATTTTTCTGGCCTTTGACAGCGCCAAGCCTTTTTTCTCGTCCTCGAAAGTCAAGGTGATTGGCACACCCATTCGAAAGGCTTTTGCATTGGAACGTCCTCCGATTCCTCCGCAGACGATCTCACATCTGTTGATCTTTGGGGGGAGCCAAGGGGCTCGGGCGATCAATTCTGCCATGCTGAATGCTGTGGAATGTTCATCAAGGCTGCGGGAGCAGGTGACGATCACCCATCAGACCGGAGCGGACGATTTCGAACGAGTCCAGGCCGGCTATGCACAATTGGGCCTTCAGGTGGATGTCCGCCCCTTTCTCTTTGATATGCCTCAGGAGCTTGCCAAAGCGGATCTCATCGTCTGTCGTGCGGGGGCTAGCACATTGGCTGAGTTATCAGCATGTGGAAAAGTCGGAATCCTGATTCCCTTTCCCCAGGCGACACACAATCATCAGGAAATGAATGCCAGGTCCATGGAAGCGGCCGGAGCGGCTCGAGTG
>BQIZ01000030.1 GCA_021604365.1 Nitrospirales bacterium | reverse complement strand
CGGATCCTCGGGTATCGGAGTGGAGAGCCCGAACGTGGTGTGAGCCGTTTGAAGGTTCATGGTCACCGTCTTGAGGAACTCCTGCAGGGTGGCACCGCTTCCGCTCGCCGTCACCTCAAAGTCGGTAGATCCGGCGATGCTCTCTGTCAATCCTAGTGCCTGAAACACCTGCCCATAGTTCAAAGAGGTGCCTTTGGCTTCAAACACCGATTGCGGCTGGGAGGTGTTGAGTTCAACTGTTACATGCGCCGCCGCAGTTCCCCCGAAAGCCTTGACCCGAACCGGACTAAGGTCAACATGGCCCTCACGACCAGACGCGGTCAAAGAGACCGAACCCAACTCTATCTCCCCGAATAAGCATTTTTCGATTGTCAAATCCAGATCCACATCAACGGGCAGCGAAGCCGGTATGATGGGTGATGGCTTCCTGGGAGATGCCCTCTGCCCGGTCTCCATGTCTTGCTGAGTGATTTTTGGAGAAAAAAGAAAATCATGGATCTGGAAAATTTTCGCGGACAATTTACCCTGGATTGACTGACGCCCCTTCCCACTTGGTATTCTCAATTGACCCGCGAGATCGGAAGTACCCAGCGTCCCACGGACATTGTTCAAGGTTATGCCATCGTTCCCCTGAAGATAGTCTGCCGCAATCATAAAAGGAGCCGAATCGGGTAAGTCGATCTCTAACAGATCGTTTAGGGCACTCAATCGGCTCCCATGAACCTGGACCGCAAGGTCAAATGTCTTATCAAGGTCCGTTCCCCCTACCCTTCCTTTGAAGGAGGCGGATGCCTCCTTTACAGACAAAACGCCATCGACAGGCCAGGGAGCTTGATCCAAGTTTAATAAGTCCATAATCGGGCCGCTGTTAAGCTCAATCTTCACGGGAACATCCCGATAAGCGCCTTCAAAGGAGAATGCTCTGAGCCGATCATCGGGAGCAACCACCACCCCTTGTTGAATGAACACTTCGGTCGTCTCTTCACCAAGGTAAGGCTGATACCGAATTCGGGAACCTTCGATCGAGATCTCTCCTCTATTGGAAATAGTCATGAAGACCGACGGCACGGCCCGTGACAAGATGCCGGGCGCAGCGTCTTCCCCAAATGTCCAGTTATCGAGACCTTCGGACCCTTCTTCTAAAAACAGTTCCGCTCCCTCAAGACCAATCTTTTCCGCCTCCAAACGGCGTTGGAGAAGCGGCACCAAGGACAACTCGATCTCAAGACGGTTGGCTCGAAAAAAATGCGGTTGAGATGCCCAGGGAGGATTGGCAACAGAAACGTTTTCCAGAATTAACCGTGGTTGCAAGGAAAAAGTCAGGGAGATAGGTCCTTGCAGCGAGACCTTTCTTCCCAAGGTCGCCGAAAACCCCCTTTCAAGTGTTTCCCGATACACGTCCGTTTTAATAAAAGGGAATAACACATAGGCAAGAGCACCACATACTCCCAGACTAAAAACAAGACCGATCCAAAAAATTCGTGAGCGCCTTGACATCATTGTTTCATTTTATTCCATGCGGATCTTTACAATAATTTCTATCCCGATACCCCTAGATTCGATGTGAGGCAGAGGTGAAAGATCCTTAAATGGAATACTTAAAAAAAATGGAAATTCAAAGGAAGCTGTCCGGTGCGTTGGGTAACAGGGAAACCTCAGATAAGTTTCTCCCATCCGACCGTGCAACTCCACTTCCCGACCGTTCTCACATCGATTGGCGAGCGCCTCATAAAGGTCAGGAGACAGGCTCCCAGGTCCTCACATGGGAATTTAAAAAAAATCTCAAGGCAAAAAGGCATGAAGCTAGAGAACTCATTCGGCAGGAATAAGAGGAGCATTCCATATCTTCACGGCAGGAATGCCCCGGTAATAGCTCAAAACGTTTAATGTGCCGGTATGAAGGAGAAAATGCCGGCCGGCGGCGGCTGGCAAACCGAGCCATCGAGCGACCAACACTCGCAGTATATGACCATGAGCAAATAGCGCAACGTCGCCACTCACCGTTCGGACCCTGGCTATGGCACGATCAGCCCGAGCTCCGACCTCCGCAGGGGTTTCGCCACCCGGACAGCCGTCGGCAAAAATCATCCAACCGGGTCTTTTTTCATCAATCTGCTTGGAGGTAAGCCCTTCATATTCTCCATAATTCCATTCAACAAGATTGTTGTCCACTTCTGCCTTCTCGCCTAAACCTGCCAACGAACACGTTTCACGGGCACGTTGCAGAGGGCTGGTGAGAACCCGGTCAAAGGAGTGATGTACAATCAAGGGCTTGAGGAGCTTGGCGAGATTGCGACCATTTTCGGTAAGTGGCAAGTCGGTGGTACCCGTATGTTGGCCGCTCAGACTCCATTCAGTCTCTCCATGACGAATGACGTAAATTTCTTGTAAGTTTTCAAACATCAGCAATCCGCAAAACATTCACGAAGACAGGCAAAAATGTACCCATTCGTTCACCACTACCGGCAACATTCCGTTCCCTACAAAGCCATGATTCAGGTAAAGGCCATCCCTCCTTCAGACAAAGATATGTCCGGGATCAATTTGTCACCTTCCCACTGTGAAGTATTTGTTAAGCATTTGTAAAATCCTTTCACGCCATATGTTTTATGGATACCCATCGGCCTTAACGTAAAAATAACATTAGCTTCTCTGGATCCGGCTTAATCTGGAAGAGTGTTGATGCGCGCACAATTCGAATCTGATGGAACTGGAAAAAATTTTTCTGGTTTCTCAACCATAATGATTCAGAAATCCTGAGTTGAAATTTTCATACCCCGCCACTCACAAGCCTTTAATCATGAGGAAAATTTTCCTCCTTTTTCTCCCCCCCTCTACCTCACCTTTTTCCTTTCGACACATTCTACTTAACTTGAAGTCATTTTCAATTGTATGCTAATTAAAAAGACGTTTAGAAAAATTTTGGGTAAAAGCCGGTAAAAATGCTCTGCTCCCTAATTGAGTCGAAATTCACTCTCTTTGAGCTGCAAGTAAAGCATGCATTTGTCGATTCCCCGGAAACGGACAAGACAAGTTTTCGCCTACCCTCAAAAGCCCTCAAATCCGTTCACATGCGCTCAGCTAACAAGATATTTACCATATCCGACCCCTACCAGCCTATGGTACCTTCGCCATCCGTTCGAACAGGCCACGCTGTCCAGGGCGGCATTCCCTCGAATAATCGGTTGCAGGATGGCTTTCCGGCAGTCAGGGAGAAGTTCCATCCAGACCTGCCCCTTCCGTTTGAAGATCCCAAAGACAGGAATTTTACCATACACCTTTCGTTCTTGTTTTCCTTTGAAACCTCGGTCCTAAGCCTAGGGGTCATGGACTTTTACCTCTACGCCCAACGACGAATGCGCTTTCAACAATTGCGTAATACGTTCTCGAATAATCCTCACATATCGATTCGACGGAATGCGATTCAATTCGGCCAAGTAGGCGAATTGTGAGACCGTGAAATCCAAGGCGGTATGTCCTGCGTATGCCGAAACTGCTTGCTCGAAATTCGGACATGTTTCTCATTGCATGATGATTCATTTTTGAATTGGCGGGTTTTATTTCACTGGTTAGTGATGATGGAGCGATGCCTGTTATGTCTGCTTTGCAACCATGCGATGGTAAGGAAAACGTTGAGACGCAATCCCTCCTGGTTGGCCTAGAGAAAGGGCAGCCATGAGTGGAGCAAAGTCGCTTTGCCCGATCACTCCGGACAAATTTGATGCCGTGCCGTTTGCCCTTGATGGAGTCCTTACTGCGACAGCCAAAGTGCATGCGATCTGTTGGAAAAAATGTTTGACGAATACTTAAAAAACGGGCATCCCGTATAGGTGAACCGTTCAACCGTTTGAGATCACCACGAATTATCGTCTCTATGTCGACGGAAAACCACGATTTGATGGTGTTCGAGATTTTCTGCGGTCCAGGGGACTGGAGTTACTTGAAGGGACTCCGGCCGATCCGGCACAAACCGAGACCGTATGCGGTCAGACCATCGACAATGTCACCGACAGTAAAAAGCTCAAACTCTATGTTGACGACGAGCCCTTGGACCTTTCCAGCGCAAATCTGCTGAACTATGACCACCGCCTGAATATGAAATCCGCCACACTGGACCGGGAGATCTTGTGGGAAACCCCCTCCGGGAAACAAGTCCTGATCAAATCGAGACACCTGGCGTCATTTTCTCATCGGCACCTTGCAGCCATATCCTACGAAGTCACCCTGTTGAATGCTGAGGCGCCAATCGTGCTGTCCTCTGAAATGCTCTACCTTCATAACCATCAGAAGCGGAAGGGCGACCCTCGACAGGCAAAAGGTTTACTCGACCGGACTTTACACCCCAGAAAGCAGGTACTCCAAGATCGTCGAATCACTCTGCGTTACGGAACCAAGAACAGCAACATGACATTGGCATGCGGCATGGACCATGATCTTGTAACCGATTGTGCCTACACCATTCAGGACAAGTGTTACGAGGACTTTGGCGCGATCGTCTTCTCGATCGAGGCTAAGCCCGGCATTCCCGTCCACCGGTTCAAGTATATGACATATCACACGCCGCACACCGCATCTCCGGAAGGACTTTATGCAAGAGCCGAACGGACTTTGGATCGAGCCCTCGGACAGGGGTTCGATCGAATACTCACGGACCAGGAACAATTCATGGCTGATTTTGGGTCAAGGAGCGATATCCAGGTCAGCAATCTGGATCCAAAACGGGCCAAGCGTTCCAATATAGAAATCCAGCAAGCCATACGATTCAATCTGTTTCATGTCCTTCAGGCGTCAGGCAGAGCAGATACCACCGGTCTACCCGCCAAGGGTTTGACGAGCCAGGCCGATGAAGGTCAATATTTTTGGATATGGAAATTTATCTGCTGCCCTTCCTGATCTACACCTCCCCACGCATCGCCAAAAATCTTCTGATGTTTCGTTATCGCATGCTGAACAAGGCCAGAAAATGGGCACGGGAACTGAGTCAGAAAGGCGCCATGTTTCTGTTCGGACAGGCGTTCTCCCTCGAGCAAAAGAAACGCAACTTTGATTATTATGACCACCTGACGACAGAGAACTCCTCTCTCTCATCCTGCATTCAAAGTATAGTGGCCTCCGAAATCGGATATCGGGATTTGGCAACCGAATATGCACGGGCAGCTTTGCTCATGGACCTGGCAGATATCGGAGGAAATGTGAAAGACGGATGTCACATCGCTTCCATGGGCGGCACCTGGATGGTCCTGATCTATGGCCTGGCGAGAATGCGGGACTTCGACGGTATCCTGACGTTCGAGCCTCCACGCCTCCCTGCCCAGCCAGCAAGGATCCGTTTTCCGTTGACGTACCGCGGCCAAATCCTTGATATCGATATGGGGCCAGAAGGCGTGAAATATTGGTTGCGCAAGGGCAAGGGTTTCATGATCCGGCATGAGCAGGAAGAGATCAACCTTTCGCCCGAGACTCCCGTTGCCATACGACCGATCGTGACCTGGCCATCGTGTTGATTCGGAAGAACCTATGCGAATTCTGGTCTTAAACAGCGGAAGTTCATCCGTAAAGTTTCGAGTACTCGATTTGGTCTCTGAAGGATCGGCTTCCCGTGTTCGACCGGATCGGACGCCTATCAGGGGCGCGGTGAAAAACATCGGCAGCACGGCGAGCTTGGAACTGGAGACGGAGGGAACACCGCCCAAGAAAATGACTCGGCTAATCGCCGATCACCGCCAGGCTATCCGCTGGCTGTTTGAGCAACTCGACCAACTTGACCGCGGGAGCAGGAATGCCGGCTCCCTTACCGGAGTCCAAGCTGTCGGGCACCGAGTCGTCCACGGCGGAGAACGCTTTTCGGAGCCGGTCATGATTACGGATACGGTGATGGGCGAGATCGATGCGCTCGGGGAATTGGCGCCCCTGCATAACCCGGGCTGCTTGGAAGGGATTCGAGGAGCGAGGGACGTTCTGGGTCCCAAGGTGCCGATGGTGGCGGTGTTCGATACGGCTTTTCATCATACAATGCCTCCTCATGCAAAAGTGTACGCGCTTTCCCATACGTTGGCCGATCGGCATCACATTCGCCGGTACGGGTTCCACGGAATCGCCCATGCCTCTCTCTTCGAGAATTATATAGAACAAACTGGAAGACCTTCCGACACATCCCGGCTGATCACCCTACAACTCGGCAACGGATGTTCCATTTCCGCCATTGAGGGCGGAAAATCGATAGAGACGTCGATGGGATTCACCCCTCTGGAAGGTCTGGTGATGGGAACCAGGTCCGGAGATCTCGACCCCTCCATCGTGAACTATCTCTGTCAAAAAGAAAAAGTCAATTCCTCTGAGGTGGACCGGTGGTTGAATGAACAGTCCGGATTGCTTGGACTGTCCGGAAGGACGAACGACATGAGGGAATTGCTGCAGGCCGCCGACCGCGAAGGGCATGAACCATCGCAAATGGCCATTGATGTGTTTTGCTATCGCGCGAAAAAATACATCGGGGCCTATCTTGCGGTTCTAGGCGGTGCCGACGCCCTCATTTTCGGTGGTGGAATAGGCGAGGCCGCTCCCACCATCCGGGCCAGGATTTGCGAGGGAATGGAATGGTGCGGATTGCGATTAGATTCATCCCTCAATCACACAGCTACTGGACTTCAGCCGGGTGAGATCGCCCGGATCAATCAGGATGGGTATCCCTTAGAGGCGTATGTGGGAGCAGCCGATGAGGAAGCCTGGATTGCACGGGAAACCATGCGCTGCCTCCAAGCAACCCTGTAAGTTTTGAGGACACCACTAAGCATAGCGGGATCCGATTTATTTCATCCTTGATTAAAACTTTGAGCAATCGCAGGGCTTCCAATCAGACGTTTTCTTGAACGGTCGGGGTCACCTCGGAAAGATCCAGACAGCTCCGTGCGCGTGTCAGGAGAGAACGTAAACGGACATGTTGCTCCCAGGCGGAAGGAGAAGAATACAGTCCCGGCTGGCTCCGATGAGTGGCCATCAGGAATCGAAGACCCCTGAGGCTTCCTGCATGGTCATGATGAAACTCCGTACGGTAGCCTGGGAACTAGAAGTATCCAGCGGTTCGAGTGGATGCAACACTGATGACTGTGCGAGCGATCCACTCAAAGGAACCAGAGTCAACCACAATCCGCATACAATCAGAAGAAGGCAGTCAGGTCTTAATTGTGGCATCTACGCAGATCACAATCTGTTGATAAAAACGCCGTTCCTCAACAAGATGGGACATGATCAACCCCGATCCGCCGAGGGACGCGACTGTAGTTGACTTCGATCGAGCCTGCAATGGGTGTGAAGCCATCTGCGACAACCACACTCTATCCTTTCGGATCATACAGAAATTAGGGTTCTACACCTTACAGCGCTCATGACTCTGAACAGATGAATCCGGATGAGGTCCATTGCACGTCTGAGGATGACAAGGAAAGGCTCGGAGCTTTTCAGGGCTTCCTCTGAGAGCAGTATCGAATGGCTCGAAATATAATTTCTGTATAATCACGGCTTCTTACTATCGGGTTCGGTGACCCTGGTGTGTGCCCTTTTTTCCAAATCAGGTCCGAAGGAATTTGCAGATCCACGTTTTGTTGGAGACCCAACTCCCCTGCTGAGACAGTCCTCGTTTTACTACTGAGCGGGAACACATTAGAATCAAAGAAAAAAAAGAGGGGCGTATGGTTATCGCAAGTCTGATACAGAATCACATGATGAGCAGAAGGAATATCCGATGAAAAATCAAGCGCCCAGTTCCACTCTCAATAAATCCTTTCGCATGGATGGAGAGAAGCGTGAATCACAAATTCAAGGAAGCCTCAGGGTTGCACGATGGCGTTTGATTCTGTCGATTCTGATCATGGTGTCTGGGGGAGCAGGATGTGCTCAAACGGAACAAGCTAGAGAAATGGAAACCTCGGGGTTTCTCGGAGACTATTCGATTCTTCAACCGGGCAAGGAAGGGGAAGCTCTTCTTGTTTACAAAAATCCTCAAGCTGATTTTTCAATTTACCGGGCTGTGTATGTGGAACCAGCCATCGTGTTGCTATTCAAACAATCCACCGTGCCCCAGGAAGAATTACACCAGCTGGCCGATGATCTACGTTCAAAAGTCATCTGGAAACTTAAAGAGGATTTCCTTGTGGTACCCAAACCTGTTCCGGGTGCGTTGCAAATTCAACTGGCCCTGACGGAGGCTGAACCATCCGACGTCGGGATGGATATTGTGTCCACGATAATTCCGCCTGCCACCATGCTATCCGGAGCGAAAGAACTGGCAACAGGGACACAGGCGTTTGTGGGTCGCGCCAGCATCGAAGCAAAATTGACCGATGGCAACACGGGAACCCTATTGATGGCCGCTGCAGATCGCCGCGTAGGAAGCAGATCCCTGGATGGTTCTATGGATTCCTGGGACGACGCCCATCAGGCATTTGAATATTGGGCGGATAGATTAGCCCAACGGCTTCGTGAATGGCGAAAGACACCGAATCCCGCAACCACAAATTGAATGACATGAAGTTCCTACGGACCGCTGCTGAGGAATTCCTCAAATTCAGAGGATGAACCACCATGAAGAAGAACTGATGGCTGGAGATTGGGATTCTCGTTTTTTCTATGGGAAACCCGTCCTGTTGATACTTTGAACTGAAAGAGCACTCCCCCTTTTTTGATTCAAGATTTAGGAAGGGAGAGCGCCTTCCCACTCTTCAAAACTTACTCGCCTAGGAAACCTCATGAGTTGAGGTCCCCAAGCCCCGTCCTACAGGATGTTGGCAATTTAACGGATTGGGCAGACTGAATTAACTGACAATTCAACTGGCTAACATTCATGAATTGGTCAGCGAGTAAATTCCTGGCTCCATGCGTCTTATCTGACAATGCTTGAGACCCTGTGCCTACACCTTCCTCCCCTTTCTTAGTAAGGGGAGGACCCGGGTGGGGTAGATATTCAGGTGTGTTCCCCCTGTTATTGTGCCAGGAGTCCTCAGCGACAAGTGCGCATCTGTCGTTGCTACCTCCCCTCTTCTTACAAAGGAGAGGGCTCTGTTCGCAAATCCGTGTTGTCCGAACACCCCACACGATTTCCTGATCAACAAAAAGCAGGCGATTATCTTTGCGATCGTTTTTCCCGGCAAACGACCTGATGTTGTTCGCCGGGAACCTCATCACCCAAGGACTCTGCTTTACCTACCAAGCTCGCAGGCTATTCTCCTTCCCCGCCGATTCTCCTTTCTTGCAAACGTCATCTCTGCCGGCAGGCAGGGAAAGGTTCCCTTCCTCTTTGTCATGCCGGCGTATCTGTGGCAGAGGTTCATTTCCCTTCGGTCATACGGGAAGTTTGTGGCGGGTCATCCGAAAGGAAACCAGGATGAATTCCCGATCATCAATGCCGGGAATGGCTACAGCGGGAAACTTCGCAATAGACCTTTTCCGAAATGACGCGAACAAGAAAACCCGGCTTGCCGGAGCCAACTCCGGACGGCGTTCTTTTCTTCACTCGCAATACATTCCCACTATATTTGACGTTGTGTGAGAGGGAATTTTTTAGATTTTATAGATAAACTGAAAAAGAGACCCCGCACTCTCTCTTCACTTCCCTCGTTTTCCACACAATGATGTCCTTAGGATTCCGGTTCCACACAATTCGCATCGCCACGAAACATGCACAATCGATAGCGAACAGCCGACGCCCAATAAATGTATGCTTTCTCCACATCATTCCATTTGTTAATCATCCCCCTGAGATTCTTGGTCCCGCCCCGCCGGTCGACGGCCAAAGCCAGAATTCTCCCGGTTCTGGCGTCGGTAAACTTGGCCTCTAAGCCGGCTGTTCCTACGAACCCAGGCTTACCTCCCACAATAAGTCCTTTGACTCCAGTCAAAATTCTGGTTTGAGGAATAATGGAGGTCACCACATCTGCAACCGGGTTAGAAGACTCCGCTTCCGTGATGGCAAAGGTGGCACGCATGACTCCGGGTCCGGGTTGGTTCACAAAGGTATAGTCCAGACTCAGAGCGTCATGCAGTTGGCCATAGGCAAAATCGGTCAGCTTCTGAAGATCTTCCGGAGACACATCTTCTGTTTCGGGGTCTTTCCAGACTGACACGGAATCAAGCAATATTTTGTCATAAGAGCGCCAGTCGACATCCGGATTGACGTAACGAAGGAGTGCTTCGTTGCTCCCACCTTCCGTGAGCATGGCATGCTCACCCTCTGTAAGAAATCCTGATTCGACCACATCTCGCCGTTGTTGTGTCGCCGCACACCCCTGCAGAAAGAAAACAAAGAGGAACAGAATCAAAATTATTCTCTCCACACTCTGTCGCATAACTTCAACCCTCCTTAATTTAAGACAAACACATTCGGAACTGCATGCCACGATTCGGAATCGAATTCTACATCAAAAGGCTGAACGAAAACACCAAAAACCATACCTGCAAAGGTGCAGATGACTATTGATTGGATTTTTCCTTGGCCGTTTCACAAGATAGTCTTGACCGTCACCGCCCCACAAGAAAGCCTCACACGGCTTTATTCAACCGTCCCTTTTCCGATCCTAAAAAGAAATGAATTGTTGGGAAGTTTTCAAGACTAAAAATGGCAGCATCAAGCCTGGGCTCGACGGTTCTGTCGATACCGTCGAATCAGGGTATTGGTGGAACTGTCATGACCCAGGTCCGGTTCCCGTTGTGCCGTCAGTTCCGGAGCAATCCGATTGGCAAGCACTTTGCCCAATTCCACCCCCCATTGATCGAAGGAATTCACATTCCAGATGGTCCCCTGGACGAACACTTTATGTTCATACAAGGCGATGAGTTTTCCCAACATGTTCGGTGTGAGTTCCTCAGCCATGATCGTGTTGGTGGGATGGTTGCCGACAAAGGTTCGATGGGGAATTAACGTTTGCGAGACTCCCTCAATCTCAACCTCCTTGGCTGTCTTCCCGAATGCGAGAGCCTCGGTTTGAGCAAAAAAGTTGGCCATGAGCAGGTCGTGGTGCGGCCCGGAGGGATTCAAGGAACGGCAGAAGCCGATAAAGTCACAGGGTATCAGCCTGGTTCCTTGGTGAATCAATTGATAATAGGCATGCTGACCGTTGGTGCCGGGTTGGCCCCAGATGATTGGTCCGGTTTGATGATCCACAACGGTCCCGTCCAGAGTTACGCGCTTGCCGTTGCTCTCCATATCGAGCTGCTGGCAATAGGCGCTGAGCCGCCACAGATATTGATCGTAGGGCAGAATGGCATGGGTCTCAGCGTGGAAAAAGTTGACGTACCACACACCGAGAAGGCCGAGAAGGACGGGAAGGTTTTTCTCGAAAGGTGCTGATTGGAAATGCTCATCCATCGCCCGAAATCCGGCAAGCATGTCTCGAAAATGATCAGGCCCGACCCCGATCATCAGCGAAAGTCCAATGGCCGAATCCAGGGAATAGCGCCCGCCGACCCAGTCCCAGAATTCGAACATATTCGCCGGGTCAATCCCGAATTTCTGGACCTCGTTACGGTTTGTCGAAACGGCCACAAAGTGTTTGGCAACAGCCTGTTTGTCATGAAGAACATTGAGACACCAGGCTCGGGCGGATTGCGCATTCGTCAGGGTTTCGATGGTGGTGAAGGTTTTTGAACAGACGACAAAAAGAGTTTCTGCAGGGTCGAGACCTCTGGTAGCCTCAGACAGGTCCGTTCCATCGATATTCGAAACAAACCGCACCGTGAGATTGCGGTCGCTGTAATGCTTTAAGGCTTCATAGGCCATCACCGGGCCTAGATCCGAACCCCCGATGCCGATATTGATGATATTCCGGATGCGTTTCCCGGTATAGCCCTTCCATTCCCCGCTTCTGACTCGTGTAGAAAAATCCCCCATTTGATCCAACACCGCGTGAACATCCGACACCACGTCTCTGCCGTCCACCAAGATAGATGCGTTTCTGGGCGCTCTCAGGGCGGCATGAAGAACTGCCCGTTGTTCTGTGATATTAATTTTGTCACCCCGGAACATCGCCTGAATACGGCTCCGCAAATTCACGTTTTCCGCCAGTTCATGGAGTAAGCGTAGAGTTTCTCCGGTGATAAGATTTTTCGAATAATCCAGGTAGATCCCCTCAGCCTCCACGGCCATCCGTCGACCTCTTTCAGAATCATCCGCAAACAAGGCGCGCAGATGGATTTTCTTGGCCTGGTGATGATGTTGTTCAAGGGATTTCCAAACAGGTCGTTGAGTGAGAGAGGTCATAAGAAGATGCTCCGTTGAGGGTTAATCTCTTCTGAGATCTAAGTCCGTTCGTCCGAGATCGGTCCAATCCTTTTTGGGGGAAGACCCTACCTCCAGGAAGATGCGTCATGATGGAGTAAATTTAAAGGTTTTGTACGTTCAAAACAATCGGTTTCGGCCCCTACCCTTTTTTTGTTGATGAAATATCCCCATAAAGGAAAGCTTTGAGAATGCAAATTTAGCAGTAAAAGGTTAGACGTCGAGTGAAGACCATCGCTCGTTCGAAATGGCCACCTTGAAAAATGGAAAATCCCGGAAATGCATTTTCCAACTCTTTCACGACGCTACCCTCAAATGTAAATTCACCAGCCAGTTTCAAAAAACAACTCAAATATATTTAGGATCCCTACTTGAGAATGGAACTCGAAACATGAAAGAATTACAGCCGTTTCATTTTCCCCCTCTAGGAAGTACGAGTATGACCATCAATCGTTTCAATGCTTTTTTCCAGGCCCCAAGACCTTTTATCGTGAGAGCGCAACCGCAAACCGCCCGTCGGGACTTCCGGGGAGTGGCAAGCCTCATGGTATGCCTTCTATTGGGTATAACCTGGGGGTGCGATCGAAAAGAGGCCGAATCCACGGCGACGCCGCCTGAGGTGTTGGTGGCTGAGGTAATACAAAAGGACGTCCCGATTTATGGGGAGTGGGTCGGAACGACCGTCGGGTATGTGGACGCACAGATTCGTGCAAGAATCCAGGGGTATCTGTTATCCCGCCAATACACGGAAGGTTCGGTGGTGAAGACCAATGACCTTTTGTTTAAAATCGATCCACGACCATACCAGGCTGCCCTGGACCAAGCAAAGGCCGAACTTGCCCGTGCAGGAGCGGCCTATAAAAAGAGCCAGCTTGACGTTAAGCGGAACACTCCCCTGGCAGCAGAAGGCGCCATCAGCCAAAAAGAATTGGATGATGCTCTACAGACAAGCGCAGTCAACCTGGCCTCAGTCGCTTCGGCGCGTGCCAAACTGGAGAATGCTCAACTGAATCTTGACTGGACGAGCGTGACCGCCCCGATCAATGGGATAGCCGGAATCGCCACCGCCCAAATCGGTGATCTGATCGTCGAGAATACATTGATGACGACTGTGTCCCAAGTGGATCCCATCAAAGTTAACTTTCCCATTAGCGAGCGGGAATATTTAAAACTGGCGGAACGGATTGAAAAGGCCGGCGGTCAGGAAAAATTGAACCCCTCCCATGAAAAAAGACTTGAGCTAATTCTGGCTGATGGGAGCCTATACCCACATAAGGGAAGAGCCGTCCTGGCCGACCGGCAGGTGGATGTCAAAACCGGGACGATCACCATTGTCAGTTATTTCCCTAACCCCGGCAACATCCTGCGCCCCGGCCTTTTTGCCAAGGTCCGCACCCCCATCGAAACCCGGACCGGGGGACTGTTGGTCCAACAGCGGGCAGTCAAGGAGCTCCAGGGTACCTATGAGGTCGCCGTGATCGGAGAGGAAAACAAGGTGGCGATTCGAAAAGTGACCATGGGGCCAAGAATTGGATCTCTCTGGCTGGTCGACGAGGGCCTTCACCCTGGCGAGATGGTCATCGTCGAAGGACTTCTCAAGGTTCGAGACGGTATGGTTGTCACGCCAAAAGGAACTTCGGACAAACCACAACCCGGCCCTGAAAGTTCCCCCGACCCGGTTAGCGCCACATAATCACATGCTGTCTTATGGCTAAATTTTTCATCGACCGGCCCATCGTCGCTATCGTCATTTCGATCATCATGACGATTCTCGGGCTGATCGCCATGGTGCAACTTCCCATCGCGCTGTTTCCCGACATTGCGCCTCCGGAAATCCAACTGCAGGCCACCTACGTCGGAGCGGACGCAGTCACCGTCGAACAATCGGTCGCCACCCCCATCGAACAGCAGATGGCCGGTGTTGACAACTCGATCTACATGTACTCCACGAATGCCAGTAATGGGCAAATGACGTTGCGCGTGGACTTTGACGTGAACACGGTCCCCAACGATGACCAGATCCTGGCCCAGATGCGGTACCTGCAGGCCGAATCTCAATTGCCCTCCGACGTGAAGGACTACGGGGTGACCATCAAAAAATCCACCACCAGTCCTCTGATGCTCTTCAGCCTGTATTCCCCAAATGGCACCTATGACGAAATCTTCCTGGCTAACTATGCCTACGTGAATATCAACGATCCTCTTTCGCGGAGCCCAGGGGTCGGTCAGGTCACGATCTTTGGGGCTGGGCAGTATGCCATGCGCTTCTGGTTGGAACCCGATCATCTCGCCAAACTGGGCATCACTGTGACCGAGATCTTGGATGCCATCAAGAAGCAGAATACCGTCAACCCGGCCGGTCAGATCGGAGCTCAACCAGTTCCGCAAGGCCAGGAATTCACGTATACGGTCCGATCACAGGGTCGCCTGCTTAATGAGGAAGAATTCGGACAGATCATCGTTCGGGCCGATCCCGACGGTTCCATCATCCGACTGAAGGACGTGGCCCGGGTGGAATTAGGTGCGCAATCCTACAGTATGATCGGCCGTTTCAACGGAAAGCCCAGCGCGCTTATTGCCGTCTACCAACTCCCGGGGTCAAACGCAATCGATACGGTTGATCGGGCAAAGAAGCTAATGGAGGAGATGAAAGAGCGGTTTCCCGAAGACCTTGATTACGCCATCTCGCTCGATACGACACTGGCTGTCAGGGAGGGAATCAAGGAGATCGTGCATACTCTCTTTGAAGCGATTGTGCTCGTGATATTCGTCGTCTTCCTCTTTTTACAGGGATGGCGGGCCACGCTCATTCCTCTGCTGGCCGTGCCTGTGTCGCTGGTAGGGACGTTCGCGATCTTCCCATTGATGGATTTCTCGATCAACACTCTCTCGTTATTCGGACTGGTATTAGCCATCGGGCTCGTAGTAGACGATGCCATCGTGGTGGTCGAAGCCGTCGAACACCATATCGAAAAAGGCCTGTCCCCCAAGGATGCGACCCGGAAAGCTATGGAGGAAGTTTCCGGGCCGGTGATCGCGATCGCCCTCATTTTAGCTGCGGTGTTCGTCCCTACAGCCTTCATTCCGGGCATTACCGGGCGACTCTACCAACAATTCGCGCTCACGATTGCCTTATCGGTAATCATCTCCGCTTTCAATGCCTTGACCCTCAGCCCCGCGCTTTCCGGAATGATTCTGAGGCCCAGAACTCCAGCCAGAGGCCCGTTGGGGGCATTTTTCGGGTGGTTTAACCATTGGTTCGGACGGGCCACGGACGGGTATGTCGGGTATTGCCACTACCTGATCCGAAAGTCGGGCCGTGCGATGATCTTTCTGGTCGTGGCTGCGGTATGTGCCGGTCTGTTGGGAACCAAACTTCCCACCGGGTTTCTTCCGATGGAGGATCAGGGATATGTCTATTTAAACGTCCAACTACCGTTGGCCGCCTCCCTGCAACGAACGGATGAGGTTGCCAAAAAAATCGAAGCCATTCTTTCAGAAACTCCCGGAATTCAACATGTGAGCACCATCGTAGGGTTTAGTCTCCTGAGCACCGTCAATACGACCTATAACGGGTTCTTTTTCGTCACTCTCGCTCCATGGGACGAACGGACCAAACCCGAAGAAAAGCTTCAGGCGATCTTCAAAAATGTGAACGAGAAACTCGCAGCCTTACCCGAAGCGAACGCCTTTCTTTTTCCGCCTCCGGCCATTCCCGGCGTCGGCACATCGGGTGGCGTTTCCTTTATTCTGGAAGACCGTTCCGGACAGGATGTGGCCTTTCTCGCCGACAACCTCAACACGTTCATGGAAGCCGCACGACAGCGTCCCGAAATCGCGTCCATGAACACCACCTTCATCCCCGCCGTCCCACAGGTCTTTGCCCATGTCGATCGCGACAAAGTGCTGAAGCAAGGGGTGAAACTTGAAGATGTCTATAAAACCCTGCAGACCTTTATGGGCGGCGTGATGGTAAATTATTTCAACCGGTTCGGCCGGGTCTGGCAGGTGTATGTGCAGGCTGAAGGAGAATTCCGGACCAGGGCCGAAAACGTGGGGCAATTTTTTGTGCGGAATAAATCCGATGAGATGGTCCCTCTCTCGACATTGGTGACGATGGAAAAAATTTCGGGTCCGGAATTCACCATGCGATTCAACGGCTACCGATCCGCGCAGGTTTTCGCTTCAGCGAATCCCACATTTACTTCCGGTCAGGTCATGCAGGCCCTGGAAGAAGTCTTCGCCGAAACTATGCCGCGCGAGATGGGGTACGACTTCATCGGAATGTCTTTTCAGGAGAAAGTTGCCGCCGAAGGAGTCCCGGCCAGCGTGATCTTCGGCTTCTCCCTTCTCTTTGTCTTTCTCATCCTCGCGGCCCAGTATGAGAGTTGGGGGCTTCCGTTCAGTGTTCTCATCTGTACACCGATTGCAGTCGTCGGTGCCTTCGGTGCCTTGTGGGCGCTCGGGATGGAAAACGATGTGTTCACCCAAATCGGTCTCGTCATGCTCATCGGGCTGTCCGCGAAAAACGCGATCCTGATCGTGGAATTCGCCAAAATGGAGTATGAAAAGGGTCGTTCCCTCGTCGATGCGGCTCTGACCGGAGCCCGCCTGCGGCTGCGGCCGATCCTCATGACGTCATTTGCCTTTATCTTCGGAGTAGTTCCACTTGTTCTCTCTTCAGGATCCGGAGCCCATGGGAGAATTCTTCTGGGCGTCACCGTCATCGGAGGGATGATCGCGGCAAGCTTTATCGCGATTTTCCTCATCCCAGTCTCGTTTTACGTCGTGGAGCGATTTGTCCACCGCCACGACGACCACCCTAACCAAGACCCCGACGACCACGAATTTGAGGATCCCGAATTCATGGAAGACGAAGATTCGGTTGGAGTCATCTCACAACCCCAAAATGCACCAACTCCTTTCAAGCTCTAGGGAGATCACGGATATGCACACATGCGGCGCCATCGTTCTAAGTCTCCTGCTCCTCTGCGGCTGCACCATGGGACCGGATTACAAACGCCCGGACGTTCCCACCTCCGATTCCTGGCGGCTCGCGCCTGGAACCTCGGAATCTATCGCGAATATGCCCTGGTGGGAATTGTTCAAGGATGAAGAACTTCAGAAACTTATCCACACCGCCCTACAGGAAAATATCGACCTTCGGGTGGCCGCCGCAACCGTTGCGGAATTCAACAACCAACTCATCATTGCCAAATTCGACCTTGCCCCTTCCTTAGGGTATCAAGGAGAGGGGATATACTATCACAATACGAATAATGGGCTATCCACTGGAAACGGGGCCGTGATACCCGGGCAAGCTGGCGGACAAAGTGGACGTGGGGACCTTGACTTTTCGAGGCAATCCTTCGTGGGGGGCGTTAAATGGGAGATTGATCTGTGGGGCCGGATTCGACGGAACGTCGAGGCCTCCCATGCAGAATTATTGGCACGAGTGGAAAACCAGCGAGGCCTGGTCATTGCCCTGGTCAGTGACGTGGCTCAATCCTATTTCACCCTCCGGGCTCTTGATCTCAAAGTGGAGATTGCCGAACGCACACTCAAAGTTTGGAATGAAGCCGTGAGATTAAGCCGATCACAATACGAGCACGGGTATGCCTCGAAGCTTGATTTGGATCGCTTCGAGGCCGAACAAGCCGGAACGAGAGCACAATTGGCGAATCTGGAACAGCAGGTAGTCCAGGGAGAGAACCGAATCAGCGTTCTGTTGGGACACCGACCGATGGCGATTCCTCGTGGATTTGCGCTGACGGAACAGCCTCTGCCTCCTGAAGTGCCGGTCGGGTTGCCTTCCAGCCTTTTGAGTCAGCGCCCGGACATTCTGGAAGCGGAACAAAAACTTGCCGCCTCTACCGCAAACATCGGTGTGGCCCAGGCTCAACGCTTTCCCCAATTCAGTCTCAATGCCGGTGGTGGCGTAGCCGGTTTTCAGTTGAACTCGATGGCGACAGGACCGTTTGCGACCGCCGGCGTCTCAGGGACCTTAACCGGTCCGCTTTTAAATGCAACCGCGCTTGGCTACGGCGTCGGGGTGGCGACCGCTCAGGAACAACAGGCTCTTGCCCGCTACGAGTTGGCCATCCTGAATGCGTTTAGAGAAGTTGAGGATTCGTTGATCACCATTAAAAAAACTGGCGAACAACGTGAGGCACAGGAATCCCAAGTCTCATCTTTACAGTCTGCTTTGAATTTCGCGGACAAACGGTATCGCGGAGGGTTCGCCTCCTACCTGGATGTCTTAACAGCCCAACGGGACCTCTTTCAGGCCGAACTGGGACTTGTCTCTACCCGCCAGCAAAACCTGAGTTCAATTGTCCGGCTGTACAAAGCCCTAGGGGGCGGTTGGTCGCCGACTGATAAACAGGGGCAGCCTGCTTCCTCTCCCTCAGAACCCGGTCCAATAGACCATGAAATGCAGCCTGAACTGAAAAGTTGAGCGAGCGGAAGTCGGCGACAGAACAAAGGTTGTTGCTATCTACCGGCCATCATGAAATTTAAGTATTGATCGGATTTCCTGTACCCGTGAGGGAAACCCTGTTATTTTTCCAACACATCCTCTTGCAACAGTCCCTCGTTCCATGCACAATACTTTTCTGCATTCCTGCCTCATGGGATCATAATCGCCGGTTGAACTTGCTAGACTCTCCGACTTGTCATGGGACCCCTTTAAAAAGGGAGCAAGGGCTTTAAGAACCCGATGTGGAGGGCACGCGGTTCTGGTTCGAAGGCCTTTCTTCGTCAGATCCTGATCAGGATGAAAAGGCATACAACTCAAGATAAGACTGTAAGAAAAAAATAGGAAGCTCATGATTCAATTCACCAGATCGTATTCAAGATGTAGGAGGAACAGGGATGGCAAATCTTCAGGCCTTACGCCGTAAAATCGGCTCGGTCAAGAACACACAAAAGATCACAAAGGCCATGAAGATGGTGGCTGCATCCAAACTCCGCCGTGCACAGCAGCGAATTCTGGCGTTTCGCCCCTATGGACAAGAATTACGCCGCGTGCTTGCCAACCTGAGCGGTCGGGTCAATCAATCTGTCCACCCCCTATTCGAAAAACGCCAGGTCAAGATCATTCAAGTGACGGTCGTGACGAGTGACCGTGGATTGTGCGGAGCGTTCAATATGAACGTGATTCGCAAAGCTCTCCAGATGATCCAGAAATGCGAAGAAACAGGGGCGAAGGTCATTGTGGGAGTAGTCGGCCGGAAAGGGAACGAGTACTTTCGCCGCCGTCATTGGCCCCTTCTCGATCCGAATGTGAATGTGTTTGACCGATTGACCTATGAGCACGCACTCGAAGTCGGATGGGCTGCCGTAGAAGCGTTTACCGAAGGGGCCTTTGATGAGGGATATATCGTGTATAACGAGTTTAAAAACGTCGTCCAACAGCAGGTTGTTGTAGATAAAATATTTCCTATCGAACCGCTGAAAGAATTCGGAGCAGCTGAAACGCCATCCGGAGGCGGCTATCTGTATGAACCCGATCAGGAGGATTTGCTGGCGGCACTGCTTCCCAAGTATGCCCAGGGCCAGGTATTCCGCATCTTGTTGGAATCATCTGCTGCCGAACAATCCGCAAGGATGGCTGCCATGGACGGCGCTACTCGCAACGCCGGTGAACTCATCAAGCAACTCAGCCTCAAATATAACAGGAGCCGTCAGGAAGCCATTACCAAAGAACTGATGGACATTGTGGGCGGAGCCGAAGCCCTCAAATGACCCCCTCTCGAAAAAGGTCATCGGAAATAACCGGTGACCACCTAATTGAGGGTCATCCATCAAAGGACTCCAGTAAAGTGGACACATGGCTCCTCTCTTTGTGTGAAGTAAATTTACAACCATCCTTTTTTGCTCTCTGCGATGGCACACCCGATTCGCAGGTGGATCTTCATTGGCTTCACCAGGGAAAACAATCCAAGGATACATGACATTCTTCTTTTATAGGTTATGCGCTTAAGCTCATCAATCGATTAAAATTGAGGGAAGAATCGCCTTTCTTTATTCCTCCAGGATTATCGCTCTCCAAAAGCTAACACAGATCGAACGACCCTGGGCTCCATGCGCCAGGATGAAATCCCTCAAAGTGCGTTGGAGGCTGGCACCAAAATCAGGCTGGCGGCTCTTCTATCTCGTAGGGGGCTGTTGAAAAATCCGCCAGCAGCGTTCCCTGCCTTCGCCGGGCCTGCTTCGCCGAAGTAGCTACGATGCCTGACAGCGGCTTCGCGTCTACGTGCTGAAGCACGCATTGACGCACAAGCGTGCAGGAAGGTCGTCATGTTTCCGTGCTCACGTACAGAGGGACCCTCTGCACGCAAAATGACTGCGGCATTGCTGGACAAACTTTCTTGCACCCCGAAGCCTCTGACATGCAACGTGCCTGTGGGTCAATATGCCCTTGGAAATAATTATGATTCAACACCCGACTGGGTTGGCTGGCGTCTACTTTATTGGCGGTGGTGGTAATTCTTATCCTGGTTTTTCCCGTCGTGTTTCTGGTGAAGGTCTCAAAAATTAGACGTTGATCGGTGCTCCGCTCGGGAAGGTCTCGAGTCCCGCAACTGAAAATCTGGAGACAGGTATTCAACAACTTCCATCGCAATGGCAAGGTTTCGTGGCGCCACTTCCGGGAGCAGCCGAGACGGTCGGATTGACCATCCCGAAATTGATCGTAGCCAGGATTGGCCGGATAGGTTCTGGGCAGGCTGGAAAACGGGAAACGATTCTCCCTGGAAAAGGGAAAGCGGTTGGCCGATCAATAGGGCGCTTAACTCGTAGAACCTGCCGCCCGCGATGCGCAGTGCGACACAGGGCCTTTTTGGCATACCCCTGATTCATGCCCATTTACTGCCCTGATTGATAATTTTTTGAAACCGGTCTTGCTTGGACAAGGGCTGAATGTGCCGATGATCGGAATATTTATGGGCGCCATGACTGGCTTGTTTATGTCCGGTATTATCGGGTCGGTCGTGGGGGCAGTTCTGCTGGCGATAGGATATAAGATGCTCCATGCCTGGATCAGAATGAACAGGGCAGAACCTCAGAGGGCAAGGGAAAGCGGGCTTGCGGATTTTAAAAGTGAGGCTCTCCCCCAGAAAGCGAGAGAGCCTCTTTCCATCGTATTGTCTAATCCCAATTGCGCATTACTCCCCTCAGCAATCTGAGAGGTGCCCTGCGCTGTTTTTATGAATTCCTCCACTAGAGCTGCGTATTAGCCCAGTAATATCAGGCTGGTTTTTCCAATATCTCGCAGAGAAAATTTGCGATTACAAAAGACGTTTAACTTCCAAATCCCTCATTCGCTTTTGTGAATAAAGGTCTCCGAAGCCTCCTTATTAGGGGCGCACTTTTCAGACACGTCCTTCTGCCCTTCATACTTAGCCGGACATTCACTATACTGCTGAATGGGTTTGACATTTTCTTCAGAAATTTGGGCATCGGCAAAGCTTTCCACATCCCGTGAAATGGGCCAGGGAAGCCATCCCGGCCGAAATCACAAGGACCCGCAATAAATTTCGTCTGGTGAACCCCTTGTCTTCGAATCCTCTGTCATTCATATTGTCTTACTCTCAATACGAGGATAAGAATGACGCCTTCTGTTCCTCTGCCTGTCCGCTATGAATAATTCCATGGTATTCGCTATCAGTCGCCAGCCAAGAAAAATCGTTAAGAGTCAAAGCCATTGACATATATTACCAATCACTGAAAAAGAGGAATGAGGTCAGTGTATTGAGCTGAGCAGGATGTAGAATTGATGATACGACCGTCAGCCTGAAGGTGTGAGAGAACACTCAAAAGAAATTCGGATACCTCAACAGAGAATTAGGGTAAAGACCGGGATTGGATCTTTGGTGAAAGAGTTGTGAGCACCTCTGCGATCTCGCGACTAAGATCCTCAAGATTCCGACTCATGGCCTCGACCAACGCTTCATAATTCTGGCTGGTCGGACGATGAGTCATCTGCGTTTTCCTAGTGGTGAGCACAGTTTGTTCATCCCCACCCAGCAAACTCCACCGAGCGACCAGAACAGCCTCCCCTCCCATGGTGCCATCGAACTGCAAGACATCCATGGCAATCTGGTAATCGGGGGGAATTGAACTCCTCCACGGATACTGCAGAATTCGATCCGACGAAAGTAGGGCTGAAAGATTTTCGGCCAGGACATGGGACACATTCTCACTCAGCGGTTCAGCCCATTTATGAAATTCCGCCAACTCGACTTCATGCGCACTGGTTTTGGTCACAATCTGCGGTCGGTCCAAATATTTGGGAAGGGTGACCGGCCCCAGTCCAAAGGACAGGCTTGATGCTTTCGTGTCCGATAAGCCGGAGACCGAGGCAGGCGACACGGCTCGCAACAAATAGAAATGTGAAGGTTGGCTCGTTCCACACCCGAGGACAGTGAGCACGCCTACACAAGCGACAAATACAAAAACCCTTTTTATGACCCTGTTCATGTCCACCACCTCACTGTTTCCCTTTGACTAATGCCTCGGGATGTTGTTCAAGATAATCGGCCAACACCCGAATGGAACGGGCGGCAGCAGACAGCTCCTTCAGAGTATTATTTATATTCACCGCGGCGGGTGAATCAGGATCTACTATCCGGAGCCCTTTTTGGACGGTCCCCAGGGTTTTGTCCAAATTTGCCATCAGGCCATCAACTTGCTGGTCAAGCCCCCCTGTAAGCTTTTCCACATTTCCTAATGCGGCATTGAGGTTATGAATGGCATTTTGCGTTTCAGGGGAGTTGACCAGACGGTTGCCTCCTTCGACAGTTTCCAGGATTTCCTTAGCAATTTCATCAAGAGGCAAACGTCGAATCTCTGCCATCACATCGGTAATGGTCCGCCGCAATTGGTCCATGGTTGCCGGTATTGCTGGAATCTCCGGATATTTTCCAGTCATGATTAGCTCTTTCTGTGGAAGATCTTCCTGGAAGTCAAGTCCGACGAACAATTGTCCGGTCAGTAAGCTGCCGGTCTCCAGTTGGGCTCTCAAGCCACGTTGCACCATATGGTTCATGACAGCGTATCTATCCTCTGAAACCTGTGCTTGCATGATTTGTGATTGCATGACTTGTGTCGTGGTAATTCGTTCCGGCTGAATTTCGATCAGTACGGGGATCTTAATCTCAAGCGTATTGGGGTCGAGATTGACTGCGATATCGGAGACGATCCCGATTTTAATGCCACGGAATTCCACAGGAGCACCAACACTCAAGCCCCGAACCGATCCATCGAAATTGATCATGAACGGACGCGTCAGAACATATTTCTCATCTTGAATACTGGAAAAATTCCTGAAAAGTTTGAATGCCGTGCCCGGTTGGCTCGGTTCCCCCGAGCCTCCTGCCATTGCCGGAGTATCGAACGCGATTCCTCCTGTGAGGAGTGAGGAGAGCGACTCCATTTTCACATTCAAACCCTCCGCCCCAACCGAAATTTCAAACCCGCTTAACTGCCAGAATCGGCTGGTATCTTCTACACGGAGATGATAGGGGTCTTGAATAAAAATATCGATAAACACGCCCTCGCCTTCCTCATCCAAGACATAATCAAGAACACGTCCAACCTGGATATCGTGATAAAGGACCGGAGCACCGGGGGCACTCGATCCCAGATTTTCGGCACGCAATTGAAATTGAGCCCCTTTGTCTTCCCTTGTCACTCCGGGTGGTTTCTCCAATCCCGTAAATGTCCGAGCCGAAGGTCCCGGCCTGGGATCCATGGCGATATAGGCTCCGGACACTAACGTCTCAAGCCCTGAAATGCCGCCTAAACCCAGGCGGGGACGGACCACCCAGAACCTGGAATTTTCCGTGAGATGGGGCTCGGCTGGGTTGCGAAACTCGGCTACCACATTAACCATTGAGAGGTCTTGGCTGATTTCAACCTGCTTGACGGTACCAATTTCAAGGGATTTATATTTAATCTTCGTTTTTCCGGCTTCCAATCCCGCCCCATCCTCAAAGGTTATGGTGACCATGGGACCCTTTTCCGAGATGGTTTTGTAGGTCAGCCACCCTCCGATCAGTGCCGCGACCAGGGGAATAATCCACACGATAGAAATCCCGCGCTTTTTTTGTACCGTCACCTCCGCCAATTCCTCAAAATCGCCAGGATTGGGTTCCCTGTCCTTCATGTTTTCTCCTCTATGCTGTCCCAGATCAATCGGGGATCGAAGCTCATGGCGGCAAACATGGTCAGGATAACGACTGCCGCAAATGAGATCGCCCCCGGCCCGGGTTCAATGGTCGCCACGGCATCAAGTTTTACCAGAGCTATTAAAATCGAAATCATAAAAATATCAATCATGGACCACCGGCCGACCACCTCGGTCATCCGGTATAACTTGGTCCGTTCTCTTGGGCGCCATTGAGATTTGTATTGAACGGAAAGCAGCAGATACGTCAGCGCCAAAAGCTTTAACACCGGCACGGTGATGCTGGCGAAGAATACCAGCAAGGCAATCGGCATCATTCCGGCATGAATGAGTTCCTTGACTCCGCTCAGAATCGTATCCGCCTCGCCTTTCCCAAACGAAATCACCGTCATGACGGGAAGCAGGTTGGCCGGGATATACAGAATATAGGCCGCAATCAACAGTGCCCATGTGCGCGAAATACTATTGGGTTTTCGCAAATGGAGAGTGGCCTCGCAGCGAGGGCAGATGGCCTCGCCCTCACTCGACAGCGGAGGTATTGGACTGAGTAGATGGCAGGCATGACAACTCATAAGTCCCGACCGGGCTGCGGTGGGGTAAAAGCCCATCATGAAATCTTCTCCATTTTCTCCCAGACCGCATGGGTGTCAAGTGCAGAATCGGCAGCAGCTAAGGTCAGGATTAAGGCGACGAATGAATAAATCGCGACACCGGGAACCAGATTCGCCAAATCCGACAATTTCACCACAGCGACAATAACTCCCAGCAAATAGACATCCATCATGGCCCAGGTCCGGCAGTGCTCAACCATCCGAAAAACCAGAGCGGCGTGCCACGGTCGCTTGTTTAATTCCAACGGCCCAAGAACGTACAACATGCCAAGAATCTTCAGGGCCGGAAAGAGGATACTTGCACACAAGACCAACACCCCTAACGCCCACATCTCCCGTTCGAAGAACTCGTTCACCCCGGTGGAAAGATGGCTCTCCTGAACACGGCCATTGAGCTCAAACGTCATAAACGGAAAAACATTCGCAAGAGTAAAGAAAATGAGACTGGCCAACGCCAGTATGATGGTATGCTCGAAACTATCTCGTTTTTTCGCATACAGCGATGCACCACATCTTGAACACTTGGCCCGCTCACCATAATGCAGAGGGTGCATACGATGAAGGAGATCGCATTCATGACAGGCGATTAAGGTATGTACGGCGGCCATGTCATTCTCATTCGATCTAGCGGAAAACACATCTTCTCCACTGAATGGAGATCGATGGAACGATCCACCATGTCAATGATGCTTTTAACATACTCGGTAATATTTTTCACTATCAATTAGCCAATAAACATGGGATAACCGGCACGGATTGGACCCGTAAAAGATGATCATGAGGATGGAAAAATACCTTTTAGAGAGACCGTTGATCTGCTCTGTCATGAAACAGAGACCTGCCCCCTTTAATGGCAGGCCAATGGAAGCTTGAGGCATGACCTGCCAATCCGTTGGAAATTTTTCCTTCATGCATTTTCCAAGTTAACCCCATGGCTCGGGACAATTGCGAAGAGTACATCCGGGAGAGTTCCCTCAAAAGTCCATTTGCCTATCAGAAGAGACGCAAATGAGATATTCCTTGTGTCCCCATCCTGAGTTAGAGCGGGCCTCTGGTGACACTGAGGACCACAAAGGATTTGTCATCAAAGGTGATGGTCAATGACTCACCCTTGTCATGTGAGGGGCTCTGGAGATCCATATAGGAATAGGTCCAGAGATGAACATGCCCCCCACCCGTCTTGGTTTTGAGGCGGGCAATCGGCTCTCCAAGTAGAGTCAACACATCATCCTGAGTAGTTTTATGAGGGAGGATTTGCTTTTCGATGCCTGGAGGTATCGGCCTCTCGCCCGTCTCATAAAGATAGGCACGATTTTGCGTACATGCCGAGAGGAGAATAATGGTGACAACACATGCGCATGTTCGTTGTATCCAATACCATCCCCTATTCATGAAAACACTTTTACCGGAAATCGTCATAAAAAAGCCTCCCACCAATACAGTAATCTCATGAATACCCCCGAGCTGCTATAGTACCTGTTTCGGGCTGAGAAGCAACCCTATTCAAAATTTCCGCCTACCCACAAAAAAATTTCATGGAACAGAAGACCAGGTAGAGAGGCCCATCACCACACGGAATTCCCCGTGAGGTACTCTTGAATCCCCCGACTCGTGTCTTCAGGGATTGTCATGTGGACACTCCCCTTGAGTTTTGCATCAAAAAACTTTTGGACCCTGTCCTTTTTTTCTATGATAGACTCTCCGGAATGCCTGGCACCGAAAGTTGGGTTTTTTCGCACTGTTCTCATCCTTTGAACCCCGCGCAGGAGTCGACGGGATAAAGTATTTCTCACAGATGCTGATACACCAATCTCTTTGTGTGGGATGAAGGACTTCGGAAATCCCTACATGTCGAAATTCCGGCATATTGTCCTAAAACCAATCACCTCTATCTTGAGGCCATGATTTCCACAGAGGAAAGGTTTTTCTGCCGGTCGGACCCACAAGTCAAACATTCAGAACAGCCGGCAAGCAAGGTTTGACCATACGAGCCATTGAAAAGCCGGGAAAACCAGATTTGTTTATGAATATGTAGCCTCCCCATTTCATTATTTGGAGAAGACACCAATGCGTATCAAAAGGATGAACTTTGGATATCTGTTAGGAGGTCTCCTGATCCTCATGGTTTCGGTTGCCATTGCCCAAGAAGAAGGAGTCATGGGTGAGACTCGACGCCTGCTCATAGAGCCAGTTCTTTGCCTCATGCTCCTGATGGGGATTTGGAGCCATGTCAGTGAAAGGAAATGGTTGATGATAGGGGGAGGGGTCCTTGCAGTAAGTGGGGTCGCGACTGCCACAATCGACTATTTCTTAGGCATTCCTGAGCTTCAGTTTGTCAACATGTCCATACTGTTTGTGTTTTCCCTGGCCAGTACATGGATTGCTTACCGACATCTGCTTCTTTCAGGCGCAATCAATGTGAATAAAATCATTGGCGCCATCTGCATTTATCTCCTGATCGGCCTAAACTGGGCAATGTTCTATCTTTTCATCAATCTGGCCAACCCGAACTCTTTTCAAGGCCTAACATCCACCGCCATAGGAGTCCAGTTTTCAGAATTGCTGTATTACAGTTATGTCACCATTACTACAGTAGGCTATGGCGACCTCACACCCATTAAGCCGATCGCACGCACCCTCTCCTATCTTGAGGCGATTGTCGGACAATTTTATGTTGCCGTCCTGGTAGCTTGGCTCGTCGGCATGTATCTTTCCGACAAGGGCGACCACCTCAAAAATTCCTAGATCCAATCGGGCGTCACTCGCGTCCTTCTCCAATTTGATGTCGTCCGACGCCGTTGTACTCATGAGTGCACTTGTAAATCCGGAGTCTACCACCATGAGGCTTGGACCTGCGCCGATCTCCCAACCTTTGTTTTTTTTAAGATGTTCAAAAGCTTCTTCCCTAATAAAAAACAACGCATAGCTGACAGACATGATTAGCCTTTCTTCTACCCCATTCTGGGAGCCCAGAGAATCATCCCCGCTCCCGCTAAACACATCCCGGCTCCGACCACGTCCCACCGGTCAGGGGGCATTCCTTCCACAGCCCACAGCCATACCAGAGAGGCCATGATATAGACTCCCCCATAAGCCGCATAGGCTCGCCCCGCAAAGACCGCTTCTGAACGTGTCAGTATCACGGCAAAAATCACAAGGGAAACGATTCCCACTATTCCCAACCAGGGTGATCGGTGTAGCCTAAGCCACATCCAGAACGCAAAACATCCGCCGATTTCAGCCAAAGCGGCTCCGACATAAACTGCTAACGTATTCATGGGCATTTCTCCTCAAACAGCGATTCAATAATGGGACAGTCAGGAACCAAACCTCCTTTACATTGGGAGGAAATCGAACAAAGTATTTTTTGAAGCCTCCGCAAATCTGAGATTTTCTTACTGACATCCCTGAGATGTTGCTCCGTCACCCCCTTCACTTCCTGGCACGTGTACCGCTCGCCGTCAACCAACTTGAACAACGTGCGAATCTCCTCAAGCGAAAATCCCAGTTCCCGGCTGCGACGGATAAAGATCAACCGCTTGAGTTGTTCCTTGTCATAGAGACGGTGTCCGCCTTCGGTTCTCGGTGGTTTCGACAGCAAACCAATGCGTTCGTAATAGCGGATGGTCTCGATGTGGCACCCGGTCTTTCTGGACAAGACTCCAATGGTATCCATGCTTCCTCGCTCCTTGAGACACCTTCTTGCATCTGTAGTTGCTACAGGTTGTACCATGAGAATCAGGAAGGAGGGAACGTGTCCGACAAAGTATGGAATTTTTCATGAGGTCGACGAACTCTGTGGAATAAAGATTGGGATGGTAGAAACCGTCATGCAAAAAAATGGAGATTGGCCAATGGGAGTAAGGGCACAACAACAATCCGTCATACGCTGTCCGCAATGCGGATTTCAGAAGACCGAAACCATGTCACTTGATTCCTGCCGGGTGATGTATGAGTGCCGGAAGTGCCGGACGATTCTCAAACCCAAGGCAGGTGATTGTTGCGTCTTTTGTTCCTATGGAACGGTATCCTGTCCGCCTCAGCAGACAACGCACTTGGACACGTAAACCCATTATTTAAAAACTATCACGAAGGAGATGGGGTATGAAAAACATGAAATTCAGGTTGGGCCTGTGCGTTGTCGTCCTGACCCTTTTCACGGGAAATAGGGCCGTTGAGGCTGAGCAGATTCAGCCTCAACACATCCTGATCCATATGAAGACTTCCTTGGCCGAAGATGATGCCCAAATTTGCGCCGTTCCCAACGTAGCCTGGGCAATGGTAAAGGCCGGGCATCAGGTCACCATTCTTGTCGATGCCAGTGCCGTTAGTTCCGTGGCAAAGGGGTTTGGATGGTTCCGGCGTCTGGTGCATTCGGACACGACCGCCCTCGATAGGGCCAAGCTACCGAAACGTGAGCGGATGAGTCTGGCTGACCAGATGGGCGTTCCGTTGGAAGAGATTCCCCATCAGTATGGAGAATACTTGGGGTTCTTGAAAAAGATGGGAGTGACGATCTATGGCAATCAAACCATGATGCTCCTGTATAATATTGACCTTCAGGACGTCGCACCAGAAGTCACCCCTATTGCATTAAAACAAATGGTCGAACTCTTTCATTCCGCGGACCGCATCATTGTGTATTAAAAAAGGTTGACAGATGGACAGGAAAACGCACTGAGAAGACGTGTACCGGACCACTGCGGCCGCGGAATGATGCTGATACCAGGCGCATCCCACGATGTCGTTGCGCTCGATCAAGTCGACAGGCATTCCAAAGACCGGTAATCTCATCGACGTGGGAAGAGAGGATCCGCCCCTGGTTGACCAGTTACTCGATCAAGCC
>BQIZ01000029.1 GCA_021604365.1 Nitrospirales bacterium | reverse complement strand
GTCCGCACCCTACGCAAATAACTTCGCCCTGACTCATCAAGCTTTTCATCATAGTCTTCCAGTACCGCCTGGCTAAACCCATCGATGCCCCGCAAGGGGGCCCGCAAGTCATGCGAGACCGAATAACTAAATGCCTCAAGTTCTTTATTACTCGCCTCAAGTTGCGCCGAACGCTGAACCAACTGGGAATTGAGTTTGCGTATGTCCTCCTCCGCACGCTTCCGCTCTGCCACCTCCCGAATGAGTTCCGCATTTGAGGCAGCCAACTTTCCCGTTCGCTCCTGGACTCGCTTTTCCAGATTATCTTTCGCCTGCCGAAGGGTATCTTCGGCCAATTGGCGCTCATGAATCTCTAATTCCAAATGTTTGTTGACACTTTGCAACGCACCGGTTCGGTCTCGAACCTCCTCTTCCAATTCGCTTGCTACCCGTCCGAGCTTTAAGACGACTAACCAGAATCCTCCCATCCAAATGACGACCAACATCCCCATCAATCCATAAGTCCCCAGCCAACTTATGCCCATTATTGTCTCTACCGAATTAATGGGATAGACAACCTCCAACAAGCCGCCCACTTGCCCGATCTGCCAATCACGCTTCGGACTATCCGGATGTCTGTTATGACACTCCACACATTCCTTCTGCATTCGATCGGCCTTCGCAAAACGGAGGGACTCACGCCCATCGACTTGTTCAAACCGATAGAATGGCTCATCAGAATCAGGATGTTGCGTGAAAAATTCCCAGGCCTCTCCCTGGAAGCTATCCATCAGTCCTCCTGATTTCACTCTATTTTGAAACGGATAGGGGCTCAGTAACTTCAATTGTTCGCCTGGTCGCCCGGCCACCAATCGACGACCCAGATCCCGGCTTAAAGTCGCAGGAAGGGGGATTTCGCCTTGATGATCTCGATACCCTTCCGAGGCTTCGATTCCCTGGTCATGAAGACGTTGAACAACCTCGATGGTGTACCATATCCGTATCTCATTCAACGCTCTGGTATAGATCTCGGATCCCCGAAAGGCCATGGCCGTCACCATTTGAGTTTTCAATTGGGAAATATGCAAATAAATCACGATGAGGCAGAGGCCAAAGAGCACGGTTAACAGCAAAATCGTATGCTGGTGTAGGAGGTCCATGGCTCCCATGATCCTGTTCACGCAGGTGCGCCACAGACTCAAAACCGACAATGGCAATTCTTTACGAGGCGTCAACTCAGTTACAGACAAAGGTCTTTCCTATTCTCAATTCAGGCTTTTCAAACCCTTCCCTCTTCGAGGGCGGTCCTCTGCCTTACGCTATCGGATCATTACCAACTAAATTGAGCATCGCTCCAATTTGAGCCCTCGCTCAACTCCATGACCCCGATAATGTTGGCTTGCGATTTCTTCCAAGGGATTGCGCCTGAATCGGCCGCCATATGTAGATTCAACTGTTCAAATTATTAAGGGTACACATCCGTTCAATGATATAATTCCAGACCTTCAATGTGAGAGCGGAGAGGAGGCGGAGCACATCAGAGGCCACCGATGGGTCTCATCTGATCTCCTGTATCATGGCCGATCTCCATCAGTAACCTGGGACTGGCATCTTATTGTGCCCTGTGAAAATTTCGATTTTGCACAGCAGTCTTGACTGGCACGTCAACGAATCAGACCTGATTACATCTGGAAGGGATTGAGGGGAAGAAGGGAACCCCCAACAGGGTAAGATGGCTCCCAAGGCTTTGCACTGTGAGCGAACATTCATCGCAAACAATGCCACCGAGGCTGAAAGAAGCCGGCCGATTGAAAGGCAACCTGACCCTCAGGCTACTTAAATTAAGCCATGCATTCCCCGGCGATAGGATGCCCGTTGCGTAGTTCGGTCGACCCTTCCCGGCTAGCCCCCTTACTCACACGGGAGCTTGATTTTGTAAGGCGACTGCCATCAAGCATTCTTCAGACTCCGATATCTTTCCAGGGTCAGTGTCATCACCCATGGTGGGCTCCAGTTCCTGATCCTCGTCATACGTTTGCCGCACATCAAGAATTTCAATGTCCAACTGGGCATCAGGGTACAATCGTCTCAAGTCCCATTCGGTAATCCACCCTCGCACATACTCGCGCATCCGGGTACTGGATAATTTTTCTACAGCGGAAACGGGTGGCGGGGTCCAGCTATAGGCGGACCCATGAAGCGTCCGAAGCCGCTCATATAAGGCATCTACCATTGATTCATAGGGACGAATTAATGGTTCACCCTCCTGTTCAATAAAACGGATACCCCGGACCGCCTGTAAGGCTTGCATATGAGCTTCAACCGTCGATTCCTCCTGACACATCTGCTCAATTTTCTGAGAATCCTGTTTTTCTTCCAAGACCACACTTTGAAAATCATCGGTCAAAGCCACAATGGCCCCAATAGCCGGACAGGTATGGTCGGCTAGCACCCCCATCCACCGCGCCACTTCCATATAAGACTTGGTCCGTTGCTTAAAGGAATACCGACCAATGATCTCCGCTTCATCAATTAGCAGGATCCACCCTTTATAGCCGGCAGCGACCATCAAGCGCGAAACAAATTGAAACCGGTCCAAGGCCAAAGCCTGACTGGAAACTTTATTAAACACATAAGGGGTTTCCGGCGGACACCCCTGGAGGTATTTATTGAGTTGGCTATTACTTATAGGATCTCCTGCCCAATACCGGATCATACGATGACTCAGCTCCGGGTCATTGATCATCCGCTCATAGAGATACAGGCTGGCAGCAAACCGAGAATCGCAGACCTGGTCCTTTCGATGCACCCAATCAAATAAATCGGCATAGTGCGGGCTTTGGAAATTCAGTTCACCGGCTATTTCGGTTAGAGCATCGCCCTGTTTACCGGGAACAATGGCATTATTGATGGCTGCACGAAAGAGGGGCACACCATTGTACAATGGTGTCTCCTTACTGATCACAATGGGACTACAGACAAAGTTCTGCTCCAGCGCCACCTGTTGCAACGCATGAAGAAGATGGGACTTTCCACAACCAAACCCTCCTTCAATCACGATACCCTTTGTAGGCACTTCATGAGGAACGTTCGCCTCCATCTGTTGAATCAGCCGCCTGAATTTTCCCTCCAAGTCCGGTTGGTGGCTTCCAAGTACCTGCACCACATCACGATTCGGCACCCCGGATCGCAAGGCTTCCATGGCGCGTTGATGTCCAACATCACCATTGGACATGGCAGGCCGATCAGTGTATTCCTTTTTTTCGGTATCGTGGGCATCCCCGGCCTGTTGAGATCCAAGACGAATCAAGGCCCCTAATGGGTTTTGGTATTGGCGATCACGGACTTCGTCCCAAATCCGCAACTTTAGCGCCTCATACCGATTGAGCCCCCGACGCTCATCTGTCAAAAATTCTTGCGGTACGTGGACCACCAGCAAAAAACTTTCCAATTCATCCGTCCCATCTATAAACTGGCGAAGCATTTCGTAGGCATCTAACGTGGCAGAGACGCCATAATACAAGCCATTAGGAGAGTCCGGTTTCTTACTGAGCAAACATCGACTCAAGTCCAGGGACACGACTAACCCTGTTCTCCCTACTAACCGTAACCAACGGCATAACGAAACAAACATATATCGAGCATTCGTCCGATTAATTTTCTGAAAAATAAGGGCTTCTTTGAGAGCGGAAATCTGACGAATCTCCCCACCCAGCCAGGACTTGACCGGTTCGGTCATAAAGGGGACTTCCGAGCCAGAGTCCATTTGGCCCAAACACAATCGGATCATGGCCATACGAAATTCCTGGCACATCTGCGTATCTCGATAGATGGCCCGCTCTAACCAACTATTTAAATCTCGTCGCAATAAGGGTTCCGCCCGTTCATTCATCCGGGCGACTCCAGCCATGCAAAACTCTTCTTTGTTCCCCGGGATTTGGTACCCATTTTCCTGAAGGAGTCGCCGAACGAATTGTGAAGCCAGGTCATCCCATGGAATTTGACGAGCAATTTGATGAAAAAATTTATCCATCATATGAATTTTGGTATCCTTGGCATCAACCGAAATGCACGCATACCCTTCCTGCTGAGCCAAGACCGCCAATTGATTTTGGACGTCCACTCTATCCGGATCAGAGTCTGTCACCACAAACTTGACCGATGAGCCTCCTTGCCCAATAAATCGTTGCAGATATTCTTGCCGAAGCGTATAAAACCATTCCTGAGGCCGTAACTCCATTGGTCGTATCCTTCACAGGTTAGAAAGTCACATGCAAACGCGAGCTGGTTTTTACAGGGTGCCGAGAAGACCGGAATTTATCCTGAAGAAACGTGTTCTCCGTCCTCGAAAGTTTCGATTGGAATATGTTGCTCGCCATATTCAAAAATCCCGATGACGGCGATTTTGGTCAACCCCCATATTAAATGGACTCGGAGAGTGCCGGGTGAAGCATGCCTTCCGGATCACCTTCTAATTCAAGATCTTCTGAATAATCTTGTCGAATTTCCGTTAGTTCAATTTCGACTTTTTGTGTTGGATCAAGACGCGTTAAATCCCATTCGGTAATCCAACCTTTGACATATTCACGCATCCGGGTGCTGGATAATCGCTCAATCGTGGGGACCTGAGGTGGTTCCCACCCATACGCTGCGCCATGAATGGAACGAATTTTATGGTAGATTTCCTCCACAAGTTGATCATACGGACCGACTAACGGGATTCGCTCGCATTCAATGAGCCGCATTCCCTGTTCCGCTTGGCGGGACAGGACCAAATCGGTTTCTGATCCTGTTTCACGAAGCTTTTCCGGCACTTTTTCCCGATCACCTTTTTCATCCAGAATCGCGCTTTGAAAATCATCGGTTAGCGCCATCACCGCCGCCAATCCGGATTTATAGCCAAGATCCGCAAAGCTGGAAGCTTCCAGTCTACCCAGCCACCTGGCTAATTCCGCATAGGATTGGGCTCGTTGCTTAAAGGAATACCGTCCAATAATTTCCGCTTCGTCGATCAGTAAAATCCAACCAGAATATCCAGCCGCAATCATGAGTCGTGAAACAAATTTAAACCGTTGCAACGCCATCTCCATTGGCGAGACTCGTTCAAATCGATAAGAGACATTGGCATCGCAAGACTTGAGATATCGCTTGATTTCAGCATCGGTCAAGGGATCCCCTGCCCAAAAACGAATGATCCGATGACGTAATTCCGGGTCATTTACCATGCGTTCGTACAGAAATACCGTGGCAGCAAAGCGGCCATCAATTTCCCCGCCTTGACGATGTACCCATTCATAAAAATTTGCGTATTGAGGACTCTTGAAATTCAAATCTGCTGCCACCTCCGCCAAGACATCTCCTCGCTTTTCGGGGATATCAGCAGACTCAATGGCAGATCGAAACATCAAAGCGGGACTATAAAGAGGCGTTTCCTTGCTGATCACCACCTTGCTACATACAAATCTGGATTCCAATGCCATGTATCTTAAGGATTCCAGTAAATGTGATTTCCCCGTTCCAAATCCTCCTTCAATCAACATCCCTTTTGTGGTCCAACCCTTATGAATGCTGGCCTGGGCATCCTGTAACATCTGTTGAAATTTGGATTTGACCATCGGTTGTGGGCAGCCTAACGCCTCGACGACTCCGGGACTCGGTACACCCGCCCGCAAGGATTCAATGACCCGTTGATGCTGCACATCTTCTTTTCGGCTTCCCACTCTTGCCATGAGACTGCCCTGGGAAAAGTTTTCGGTCTGGTCGGTCAGTCGGACCATGGGCGCAAAGGGATTTTGACGGGTTTTATCCCGGACATCATCCCAAATTCGAAGCTTTAAGGCTTCATACCGATTCAGCCCCACCCGCTGATCCGAGAGAAAGGCTCGTGAGGTGACAACCACGACCAACAGCCCTTCGATTTCATCACTGCCATCAATGAATTGTCTCAACATTTCATAGGCATCCATGACCGCAGAGGGAGAATAGTTCAAGGAGGTGGCCCCGACGTCCTTCCCGCCTGTAAAGGCTGAAATATCGATGGTCAGGACCATCCCGGGCTTTCCCGCCAGGCGGGTCCAATGAGACAAGGACGCAATGAGATCACGCGCATTACTGCGGGTGACCTTTTCATATATTAGTAATTTTTTGAGAGTAGCCATTTGCTTCAACTCGCCTCGAAGCCAGGCCCTGATCGCTGCTGGCTCTTTAGACGGACTGTCAGGTAATTCCAGCTGGGCTAAACACAACTGGATCATGGCCAATCGAAATTCCCGACTCATGTGAAAATCCTGAAACAAGGTCCCTTCCAACCAGGCATTCATTTCTCGCTTCATCATGGATTCTTCGCGGCTATTGAGAGAGGCCACAGAAGACCAGCAACATTCCTCCCTCCGTTCAGGAATCTTCCATTGATGTTCTCGAAACAGCCTCTGGACATATTCAAACGCCAAGGCATCCCAATCGATTTGTCTGGCCATTTCCTTAAACAGGAGATCAATGAGTTGAACTTTCGTACAACAGGAATCTGCGTGAATCGTGACAAAGCCCTGATCTCGTGACAGGTCCCCCACCTCCATGCTCACAGACTTGGTGTTCTGAGCCTCCTCCACCACCGCAAATTTGACGGCCGATCCTCCCCGACGAATAAACCCTTGGAGATAGGCGGACTTCAGAACGTTCAACCATTCCTGTAGAGACATAAATTTTTCCTCAATATCCTGTTAATCTAGTTCGTCTTCTCGGCTCACCCTAGGGAAACTTAAATACCATCCCGACCCGCTTATCACGCCTGGACAAAGGAAATTCCATAATAAGTTTTCTCCCGTCCACCTTGCGCAATCACGGTTAACGTCTTGGTGGCATCGCGCACGCCGGTACTCGCATGAAAGTTTGCCCGATGATTGTTTTTGGTGGTAATAGTTCCACTTTTATCAAGTAAATAGACATCCCGGCCAAATTCTTGTCTAGTATATTCACTGGCCTGCCAGGGAAGGAGCGTAAGAAGTTGATAGAGTTCCAAAAGTGGAATCACAGTTCCTTTACCAATCAGGTGCTTCCCTCGACCCGCCACCACGATGGAATAGGCCGTAAAAACCATCTCGAGAAACGTTTGTGGTTTAAATCGAAGGGGTTTATTTTGAACTTCCTTTAATCGTTTGACCAAGACAGAAGGACGGAGCCGATTTTCACGCATTCGGTCAATGGCGACCGCCCGTTCTTTATGAAGGATGCGCAATAAGACTGGATAGGAAAACAAATACCCATCGTGTTCATAGAGATTGACACCCATCTGCTGGGCAGTCGTGAGAAGTTCCTGGCGAAACGCTTTGCCTTCCAGGTATCCGGCTTCATCAAAGTTCAGACGTTCCTGGGTTTTCACGAAGTCACACCCCAAACTCAGCGTCACCTCTTTCCCTTCTTCTAATAATTTTCGAAGATTGATCAAATCCCCTACTTTTGCGGCATCTTTAATTTTTTTAAACGAGGCCATCACCTGCTTCGTGGTCTTTACTAATCCTCCGGCTTGCTCTTCAATATCAGCCAGGGCCTGCTCTAAATTGACGTTTTTTATGGCAGCCGTTGACGGTGTGGAGGCATCCGGCAACTCAAGGACACCAATCGCCGAGTTCGACCCGCAGGCTTCTAACCTATTGTCAATTCCGTCGGCACTCATATCGGTTATCGAGTCCTCTGGTTTGTGGTGAATTCAGGTAATCGGCTTCAAATAACCGATTGATCGGCGCATACGGGTTTTATTCGGCACATGCTCGATATTTCTTAATAATTTCCGGCTTATTTCATGATCATGGTTTAGTTAAAACCCACAAGGACTTTTTTATGCTCAGCGCTTCTCATTCAATCCGTAGTTGACCTGTAGGAAGAAAGCCTTTTATGGTTGAACGATTTCTTCAGAATTTATCAATGAAAAATATAACGCCATTTGCTGTCATCACAGGAGCTTCACGAGGGATTGGAGCCGAATATGCCAGAGCCTTAGCAGCTCAAGGTTTTGATCTTCTTTTGGTTGCCCGGGACCAAAACCGTCTGAAGGAAATATCCAAGGAGATTCAACAGACCACTTCTATTCAGGTCTGGACAGAAGCGCTGGATTTGGCCAGGCCTCACGCGGCGGAAACCCTTTACAGTTTGGCTCAATCATTTCGGCCTCATGTGTCATTGCTTGTCAACAATGCCGGTTTTGGCCTGTATGGTTTATTTGCAGACATGTCACTCCCAACCATTCAGGACATGCTACAGGTCCATATCCATCTGACCACAGAAAGCACAAGACTCTTCCTACCCGATATGATGAATCGACGACAGGGTGCAATTATCAATGTGGCGTCCGTGGCAGGATTTTTCCCAATTCCCTATATGGCGGAATATTCCGCCACCAAAGCCTTTATCATATCTTTTTCTGAAGCCGTGGCAATGGAGGCCAAAGAATCTGAGGTGACCATCCAGGTATGCTGTCCAGGCTACACAGAAACCGATTTCCATAAAACGGCAGGACATTGTCCACGCCACATGGCTCCCCCTCATACTCCCCAGGACGTCGTACAAAAATCATTAAAAGCTCTAAGATCCCAGCAAACCCCCGTGACTATTGGGTGGCATGGACTGGCTACCCAATGGATCACTCCGTTCATTCCTAAAAAATGGCTCATGCGTCTAAGCGCCAGATTTGTTCGATCACATTCCTCCTCTCATTGAACGCACGACCTCCCATACTAAAGGAGCACAGCATGCCCCATTCCCATTTTCGGTCTTTTTCATTTTCACTCAGCCTCTGTCTTGGCTTCCTCTTGGCTTTAGGGTGTTCAGGCCCTCGCCCAATCCTTTATCCCAACGACCATCTTCATCAAGTTGGCCCAGATCAAGCTGAACAGGACATCAAAGAATGCCAACAGCTTGCAGAAGATTATGTCCCAGAACACGAGGCCTCGACGGTGGCTGGGAATACTGCCGTTGGGGCGGGAGCTGGGAGTGCCGTCGGGGCAGTCAGTGGCGCCCTCCGAGGGGGAGTGGGTATTGGAGCAGCCATTGGTGCCGCAACAGGTGCGACCATTGGCTTTATCCGTGGCTTATTCCAGGCCTCGCAACCCACACCCGCCCACCAGGCGTTCGTCAACCGATGTCTTTCGGAACGAGGTTACGATTCGATTGGTTGGGAATAGATCAGGGAATGAACATGAAGGAAATGGGTGAGGACACCTCGAGACGCTGTCCCAGGTGGTTATCTACATTGGGGCAGTTGAAAAAAGTCGCCAGCGGCGTTCTCTGCCTTCGCCGGAGCGGCTTCGCGTCTATGCGCTGAAGCAGGCTTTGACGCGCAAGCGCGCAGGCAGGTCGCCATTTTTCCGTGCTCACGTACTGGAAGTACGCTCTGCGCGCAAAAACGACTAAGGCCTTGCTGGACGAACTGTTTTGAACCGCCCCGAGGCCGCTGATAGGCAACGTGCCTGTGGGTCAATATGCCCTTGGAAATTATTTTCATTCAAGACTCCCACATTAAGCAAATCCAGTATCGGAACTTGCCCCACAGGATAATCAAGGAACATTTAGAATGAGGAGCTTTCTGCACGACGAAGCGCTCGCATCAACACGGGATCTTGATACGCCACTTCACTTAAGGCGTCCAACATATGAAGGCCTTTTTCCTTGGCGAGAGCTTTGGCTTTACTGAATTGTCGTGAATTAAAGCGAGCCACGGATGGCTGACCATTGATGATCTGACACGCAAGACCTCCACCATCTTTCAGGGCAAGAGTCCCCCCGTGGTCAAACAACGCACGGGTCTCTTCTACGCTGATCCCATGCAGTTCCGCAAAATCATGGAGCCCACTGGTCTCAATTAATCTTCCATCTGGCATGACACATTTACGTTTAAAATGAGGAGACCAATCTTTTCGGAAATCAATAAATTGAATATCTCCACTACAGGCGTTCACTGAGTCAACTTTTGTCAAATCGATCCCTAAATTTTTTTGCCGCAACCGATCCTGCAATTCCTGGGGAAGTCCCCGATAAAAAACCCGCTCCATGGCTTCTTCCAACGTCACACCATAACTTTGACGCATGCGCTCGGCTGCCGCATATTGCTCAAGATCCATGACCCACGTGTGTTTCGGATCTTTGCCAAGAGGATCAACATGACAGACGAATGCGCCTTTTGTGACAAGCGTGCCTTCATGCGGATAGAGATATATCCCCCCGTCTTGAAGCACGCCCGTTATGGCTTCTAGAGGAATATCATAACTTTCAGACAGAACTCGTGCATGCATATCCAAATCTTCCGGTTCCGTCATTCCGCACACCATTACGTTTCCAGGGGGATCATAATCCGTATAGTTCTCTAGAATATTATAGAGAACCGGGGACTTTTCCTTTTTTAATGGACGTTTTTTCACTTTAAACATTCGATACACTCCTTCAAGCTGAGTTTCGTTTTGGCCTTGGAGTTCTAAATGCTCAAGGGGGGAGGCAAGATTTGCGCAACACCATCGCATTCCGATTTCATCCAAACATTCCCCTTTTATCACCTAATCTTTTTCGCGCCCTGTTGCAGATCTCGAAGCCGTAATGGTAGAAGGAATTCGCTTATGACTCAACTATAATGTTCCATAAACTTCCTATGCCAAAAAATGCCCTCATTCAGGCCTTCCATCAGCTGGAAGCCTTCAAATGGAATCAGCAAGAAGGCTTTCGTCTCGCCTCAGGGAAAACCAGCCCCTATTATGTTGACTGTCGTATTGTATTGGCTCATCCGCACTCACGTCACCTTGTGGCTCAATTAGCCTATCACCTGCTTAAATCCTTGGATTTCACGCTTATTGGCGGGCTGGAAATCGGAGCGATTCCCCTGGCCACCTGCATTTCGGATTTTGGCTATAGAGCTGATCCACAGCGGGAATGGCGAACGTTCGTCGTTCGCAAACAACCTAAGGATCATGGATTAGGCAAATTAATTGAGGGCACTATCCATCCCAGGGAAACAGCTTTAGTGGTCGACGATGTCTTAACAACAGGTGGATCATTAGTAAAGGCTGCAGAATCAGCTCGCGCTCAGGGTTTAATTGTGACACATGGGTTAGTAGTTGTGGATCGGTCCGAAGATGAAGGGAAAAGCCATCTGGCCCACATGGGAATTCAATTGCTCTCCCTTCTCACCTTGGAAGATTTAAGAAAAATTTCTTCTTCTACCCGATAAGTCCTCCAAATCCCCCCCCACGGTTGGACACCTCAGCCAATCCTTACAGCCTCAACGGATAGGCATCCTATTTTTAAAACACTATCCATCTCAAATTGATCGATGATGCCCATTTCAAGCTCATAACCTTGGCAGGACTCTTCTATTCTGGATAACTCGCTTGACCGTCTCTCCCAACCAACCATACAATTTTAAAAAAATCGCCCAACAATTCTCTGGTAAATTTCCTTTTCAAAGGGGACAATGCCATTTTCCTTAACTTCCTCAAAACAAGAAAGCCATTCCCAATACTATGGAGGATAACCATGAAACGTTTATTTTTCTCCTTAACAATTGCTCTTCTTTTCTCGGGATGGTGGAACCTCTCCATCGTTACTGCTGAGCCCTATCTTTTAACGGTTCAGCAACTCAAAGCAGGGCTTGAAAAGTCTTCCAAGTCAAAACAAAAAGGATTTGTGCTCATCGACGTTCGGAGTCCAGACGAACATATGAGTGGCTTCATTCCCGGAACGGATTTCAATATCGATTTTCGGGAAATGCAAGGACGACACCGAGAGCTCAACGCGAAACTGGATCAGCACATCGTGGTGTACTGCCAATCCGGACACCGCAGCAATATTGCTGCCGAAACCTTAATGGGGTTGGGCTATCAGCATGTCTATAATGTGGAAGGAAGTATGAATGCCTGGACGGAAGCGGGATATTCTATTGAACACCCCAAGTAATCAATGACGGCCTGCTGCAAAGTACATTAGTTTTCCGCCACGGTGGAATAGATCCCGTTAAAGTTCTGGTGCATCTCCCGAAAGGCTTCCAAGAGGAGTGGGTCAAAATGTGTCGGCTTTGTGCGGTCGTTCCCGTTCAAAATGATGTCGCATGCCTTCGCATGGGTAAACGCTGGTTTGTACGGTCGTCGGCTCCGTAAAGCATCATAAAGGTCACACAGCATCACAATCCTCCCGGTTATGGGAATCCGTGTTCCCTTCAGACCTCGGGGATATCCACTTCCATCCCAACGTTCATGGTGAGTTAGCGCGACTTCCTTGGCCATCTCTAGCAAGGGAGAGGTCGAGCCATCCAATAGACTTGCTCCCAACAAAGGATGTTGCTTTATCGATTGCCATTCCTCTTCCGTCAATGGCCCCTGCTTGCCAAGAACAGCATCTGGAACCCCAATTTTCCCAACATCATGCATTGGCGCAACCGCGAATAAGCAACGAGCGCGTGGCTGATCCCAGCCAATAGCCAACGCAAGCGATTGAGAGTAATGGCTTAATCGTTCAATATGCGCACCTGTTTCCTCATCTTTATAGCGTGACGCACGGGCTAAGCGGAGAATAGTGTCGGCATAGGCCTGCTCCAATTCACTATTTTTCCGTTGTTCTGCTTCCAATGACAGTTTAAGGTCCCTGGCATAGGCAAGCATTTGAGCATGAGCTTTTTTAAGCTGTTGAGTTTTCTGACCTTCCTGTTCCAACATCTGCTTGAGATCTTTGGCATAGGCCATGAGCTGCGAGCGGGCCGCCCGAAGTTTCCCTGTGGCAGATTCTTGGGAAGCTTCGTCCTTTGAATGACTCAATAAGGATGAAGAAGGATTTTCATCTTCCTCGGGTTTACCCTCTCTCATGAGGCAAGTACCTCATGAACTTTTTGAATCAACTCTAATGGGCTAAATGGCTTGACCAAATAGCCTGCAAGGTTAAGGGAAGCCATCTGCTCACGTGCATCTAGCCCATCTTTCGCGGTTAACATAACAATTGGAATTCTGGCCGTATCGGAGCGTAAGCGAATATTTCGGACCACCTCACACCCATTGAGACCCGGCATCATCCAATCGAGAATCAACAGATCGGGAATGTGAGTGCAAACTGCATCCATGGCTGCGCAACCATCAACTGCAGTGAGAATCCGATAGGAGGGATGTTCGAGGGTGACTTGGACCAGCAGCCTAAGATCTTCCTCATCATCGGCAATGATGATCGTTTTTACGGGTCCCACCACGGTAATGATTTCCTGCTGGTTGGCCCACAGGGGCTCAGGGAGTATCTAATCCATTGCCGGCATATTCATCCTCCTTGATGAGATGATTCTCTGACTGGGATTCAGGTTCGATAGCGTTCGAATGCTCCGTTTGCCAAATATTTTTTTCAACTTTTCTGGCCACGGTAATAAAACCAGAATGGGCAACCATACGGTGGTCAGGTCGGACACTTCGGCCTTTAATATTCCAAGTCCGCAACAACGTTTCAAAATTTTGAACCATGGTGAAAACCCGGCTCTGCTCTAAAGCCTGTACCGTTTGCATGACCTGCGGCACCGTCGGCACATAACTCAGATACAGCCCGCCCGAACGCAATGCCCTGGCGGCATGAGGAACTACCCTCCATGGCTCTGGAAGATCCAACACTACCCGATCAAACATCCAGGAAGACGTCCCTTCCCCAATTTCGATACCTTCATAGACATCACGAATCTGAAGGAAATGGTTGGGCACCTTTCCCATAAACCGTTCGATATTTTTCGTAGCAGTAGCCGCAAAATCCTCTCGCATTTCATAGCTCACCACACACCCTCGATCCCCCACCGCACGCAGAAGAGCCATGGTTAAGGCTCCCGATCCTACACCAGCTTCAAAGACCCTGGCGCCTGGATAAATATCAGCCCACATTGGGATGACGGCCAAGTCTTTGGGATAAATCACTTGAGCTCCTCGAGGCATTTTCAAGGTATACTCAGCTAATGTTGGATGAACGGCAACCATTAACTTCCCATTGGAAAACTGGACCACAGTACCATCCGGTTTTCCAATAATGTCATCATGGGCGATCCGGTCTCCACTATGTTGAAAAATTTCTCCGGCTTTCAGTGTAACGGCATACGGCCGTTCTTTCTTGTCGATTAAATGAACCCGTTCCCCAGATTGAAAATTTTTCATATGGCACGCATTCTAGCAAGGCTTTTCTCCAATTTGATACCCATCATAATGGTGGAGACTTCATGAGAAGTCTGACGCGACAACCCGTCGACATTTCAATTTGAATATTCTTGACACCCTCCGCATTCAGACGTATGATTCATTAACTTCAGTCGTTACATACCTACGCTACGAATTTTTCCAATTGACCAGATTCTTTAAATTTGAAAGTCCCCCCGTTGTGCGTATGTTCTCAACATACAAAAAACTGAACCGCCGTTTTAGAACGGATCAGAAGGATTCCCTTTTTTACCACAGCAATTTTTGCTGCTTTTAAATCAGGAATAGTCGCGTGGCGAGAACGGTAGTCGTGACCTAATTTTTTATGAAACGCCTTTTTACAGTCATTGGCCTTGGACGCTTCGGCTATAGCGTAGCACAAGGATTGGTCACCAAAGGATGCGAAGTACTTGCCATCGACAAGGATGAGGAAAAAATCCAGGCGATCAGTGACATTGCCACCTTCGCCGTCCAATGCGATGCGACCGATGAACGAGCGTTAAAAGCGGTAAGTGCACAAAACGTCGATGTCGCAGTCGTCAGTATCGGTGAAAATATTGAGGCCAGCATCCTTATTGTTCAAACACTCAAGGAAATGGGGGTAAAATCTATTGTGGCCAAAGCCGTGGCCCCAATTCAGGGAAAAATTTTAATGAATCTGGGGGTCGATGAGGTTATCTATCCCGAACGGGATGCGGCCGTCCGTCTCGCACACCGCCTGGTTTCCCCCAGCGTACTTGAATACTTAGAGTTGGCGCCGGGCTTTAGTGTGGAGGAAGTGTCCGTTTCAGAGAGCTTGTCCGGATTAAGTCTCGAGGATGTTAAATTACGCGGACAGCATAACTTGAATGTGATTGGGATAAAAAAACAAGTTACCAGGATGGTCAAAGGACGTATGATGAAAGAAGAAATCTTTAATTTCACTCCCAAACCCGATGACGTCATTGAAAAAGGTGATGTGCTGGTCATGATTGGCCGGGAAGAAGATTTAGACCGTTTTTGCAATAACGTGTAAGAAATATAACAGTTCTGTCAAATAGCTCTGCACTTTTTCCTTCCGCATCCTCCACCCTTTTGTAACTTGTTAGTCTTTCCCCTTTCGCACTATCCAGGGAATTCGATGGGCTACCGATTTCTTTAATAGCTAAACTATCATCTTATAAGTTTGGAAAAATTCCACGGATGACAGTTTTATCCTTTTGTTTCAAATTGTTTTACATTTCATGAAATGAGAGGCTCTTGCCAAACCGTCACAATGAAGGAAACCCAACCTTTCAAAATATGACATTGAGTTGCTTTGTATTGATGGGTGGAAGGTTTAAAACATAACATTGGCTTGTTTTTTGCTTTAAAAATGATTATCTAATGTTCACATAGTCGCTGAACTAAATAGGTCACCTGAAAACATAAACCCACAGGGAAACTATTATGGAAAACCAAACCGTTTTGGATGAGCCCACAGAGACCGAACTCGCTACCGTAAAAACGGAGGGGATCAAGCCCTCGGGATTCGGGCCGGCTCTCGAATCACTATACTTCCGATCATTTGGCAGTCGGCCTCTTCTCAATAAGGATTCTGAGATCGAATTGGCGAAGGAGATTGACCAGGCGTCCAGAGCAATTCGGCTCATTATCAAGCAGAGCCTTCATCTCACACAGCCATTAAAGAAAGGACCAGAAAGGGAAGGGACCATTACCCTGCTCAAGGAAACATTTGCCTTAAGCGGCCTTTCAGCTCCAGCAATTGAAAAACTAAAATCTAATCTGTTGGACTTAGGCCAAACCTATCCCTCAGTACACCCATCCATTCAGGATCTCTGCCAGCAACTTCAAAAAGCCAAATTCCAACTAGAAAAAGCGAAATCCGAACTCGTTCAGCGAAATCTTCGCCTGGTTGTCGACATCGCGAAACGTTATACGGGTCATGGCCTAGCCTTTTTGGACTTAGTCCAAGAAGGCAATATTGGGCTTATGAAGGCGGCAGAACGATTTCAATATCGCAAAGGGTTTAAGTTTAGCACCTATGCCACGTGGTGGATTCGACAAGGGATTACGCGATCACTCGCTGACCAATCCCGAACCATTCGCGTTCCGGTCCATTTAAATGAAATCTCCAACAAGATTGCTCGCGCCTCAAAACGATTGACCCAACAGTATGCCCGCCCCGTTCAGTTGGATGACATTGGAGAAGCACTCAAATTGAGTGTGGAAAAAGTTCATGACACCATTCAAGCATTTCAGGATCCTATATCGCTAGAGACTCCGGTTGGAGATGGAGAAACCTTTCTCACGGACTTCATTCCTGATATGGGAACTTTGACGCCCGATGGACCTGTCTCGCGCCAGGAAACGAACCAACAAGTCGAACGGATTTTGGATTCTCTGACTCCAAGGGAACAAATGGTGATTCGCCTCCGTTTTGGCATTGGCCAGGACGAACCCTGGACCCTTGAAGAGGTCGGCCAAAGTATGTCCGTTACCCGTGAACGTGTCCGCCAAATTGAAGCCAAAGCCCTTCAAAAGTTAAAGGAACCTGCTATGAAGGATTTGTTATTTTCCATTAAGTAATTAATTGTTGCAAACTTTGTCTAATTTCCCCCTGTATTGTGACATCTCCTCCTTTGGATCTGTTATTTCAAGCAAGGACTTGTCAATTGACCATTCACCGCTTTAACATCGGATAATTCAAATTTTGTTTCATTAATACGTAAAGACTAGCGCCCTTGTTGCCTTCCGACTCTATTTTCAAACTTCGACAAGAATTCAGAAGGCACCTTCAAGAATTCTATACTCATCTCAATTTGGCCCCTCCTTATCACAGCATAGAAAAAGCAGTCCAGCATTTTTCTAATACTCTCAGAACAAGACCTGAAGAATTCTGTCAGGGACTGTTACAAGATACGTCAAAAAAGTGGGCAGTATTTCAGGAAATATTCCTAGCATCTGGCTTACAAAAAAAGCACCGAGGAATCATTGAACAATTAGCTCATTCCCCTTATTCGGCTTCAGCTGAAGCCCCTGAATCGCGTCGCTTCCTTGAAAATTTCTCAACAAATCCACACGAATCCACTTCTTAACGAACAATTTACGCACGGCAATCCAACTCTCTCCCCTTTAATCATTAAACCCTAATTAGTGGAAAAGTATACATTTGTTTGGTTTCTGCAACACCTCAGAAACAAAAATACTATTTTGTCCCTAAAAACACTGCCTTTATAGAAACCCCCAATTAGTATAAATTTTGCACATTGTACTCAAGATTACCGGTCTCTTATGCGCTATCAACAAACTCTCGAAACATCATCTTTTTTATCTGGCATTGGTTTGCATTCTGGCAACCCTGCCTCAATTGCCATTCACCCGGCTCCGGTTAACACCGGAGTAGTCTTTGTTGTGAAGCATGAAGCTGATCAAATTCAATCATGCCCAGCTGGCATTTCATTTTTAGGCCAGACAGATCATTGCACCACGCTTCAAGCTGGTGATTTTGGCATTCAGACGGTTGAGCATGTGTTAAGTGCCCTAGCCGGCCTGGAAATCGATAATGCTTACGTGGAATTGCTTGGCAGCGAAATCCCGGCAGCAGATGGAAGCGCCACACCATTTGTCGACATGGTTTACCAAAGCGGTATCCTCACTCAGGATGGACCACGCAAATACCTTAAAATTGTTCAACCAATCACCGTGGAAGACGCCCACCGATCCATCAGTGTCCTTCCCTCGGCACTTCCCCAAATAACCTATAACATTGATTTCCCTCATCCTCTTATAAAACAACAAGAATATCACCATTTTTGTACGCCTCATGAGTATGGCAAAAATATTGCCGGAGCCCGTACATTTGCCTTTCAAAAAGAAGTCGAATTTTTATGGTCACGAGGACTGGGACTCGGGGGATCACTACAGAATACGGTCGTTTTTTCTGATACCGGATTAGTCAATGATGAGGACCTACGCTTTTCGGACGAATGCGTTCGCCATAAAATTCTCGATCTCATTGGCGACCTGTCGCTATTAGGAATCCCGGTTATCGGTCATTTCATTGCAAAATACGCGGGACACGCACTCCATACCCAATTGGTCCAAGCCATCATGCATAACCCTGACAAGTGGATTATGTTAAATGCTGGAGAAACCGGAAAGGATGGCATCCTCAACGGAAAGAATTCCTCCAATTCAACGATTCACCCATCTGAACTCCAACCTGCCTTTCATGCGTTCTGACTTCCTATCCCATTTGCCATGGTATACCCTTAACAATTCTTGCGTTTGATATCTGCCCATCAACAAATAGGAAGAAATCCTTTTCTCCATTGTCTTCATCCCCTGCGCGTGGTAGCGTCTGGGATGACCATGAGTCTCCAAACATTTGTCCGCCCCTATCCTACAAACAGCCTTAGAATACTTTTCATAGTTTGCTTCTGCCAGTTCCCGTGGACGCCCGCCTTAAGTGCTACGCCAATTGAAAATGATCCCAAAGGGTTTTTCGGCAGCTTCTGGGGCCATTCTCTTCGGGAACGCTCAGATCTTAAGCAAATCGACTCACTTAATTCCTTGCAAATCTATACGATTAAACTCGGAGCACCCCAGCTCGGATCCATTGAGCTGGAATCCGTCAAACTCTATACCATAGATGGAAAGTATGTTCGAGCCCTCTTCCATTACGAAGGAGAAGCTACCCATCATTCCCTCTTGCAGTATCTGGGAAATGAATTTGGAAAATCTAACGAACCGTATGGATCCATGATCCGGGGTCAACAGTACACCTGGCGCGGACCAGAAACCGAAATCAGGCTTACCTATCATGGGTTTCGAGACCGGGGAATATTGGCTGTCGAGAGCAGAGTTTACGCACCGTTGCTTCTTGACTCACTCTCTAGCGGTACTCTTTAACACCTAAATTTTCTCGACTATTAATAAAAAATCCTCAGAATTTGTCACTAATTAGGCTTCGCAGTCATCACACAGAGCCAAGCATGTGGATTTCGGTCCACCTCTCTTCTCAGTTAGGACCGCGTCAGCAACTTTCTGGCCTCTAACACCTTATTAACCACCGCTTCCACATTGCTTTCATCCACAAAGGGCGAAAGAATAAATGATTTCAAGGCCACAATTGGTTCTCCATAATCGGTGTGACGGTAGCAATCGGTCAATGAGAGGATTACTCCACGCCCGGCCATGCCTTCCTGATGCACAAAATCAAAAACCTTTCGATTGAACGCATTGTGTTGTAAGAGAATGTCACGGAACGCGACATCATGCATCTCTGCTTCCTTTATCTGGAATGTGTCCACCCCTTCGGGATACACCCGAAAGAGAGTGACGGGGCCAAAATTATCGCGGTTGACCACCGTCATACACTCATGACTCTCCAGGTGCTCCCTCAAAAGTTGCGCCATTTCTACAATATGGCCAATGATGACTCGCAGCCCTTCTTTCCCAAACAATTTCAAGTTTCCCAGGGCAGCAAGCACTCCCCCACCCGATCGCGATGTCTCCAGGGTATACATGCCTGGCCGCTGTTCACCAAATTGATAAAGATAGGGCATCTGATCCTGGGGACGTTGTAGCAAATCGAGGTCTTCTTTATCTTGGACGAGAATTAAGCTTGAAATATAGGGGACAAACCCTGGCTTATGGAAATCAATTCCAATCGAATCTGCCAGAGGCAGGTGTCGAATTTTTTTGCAGGCCCCAGCCAAGGCCCGCACAGTACGAGGACGGAACCCTAACGGATTCACTTCAAATGAATAATCGGTAAAGGCGGACCATGCCCATCCAATAACTGCGTCCGCATGAATATGAGGACAATAAGGCAAAGAAAATTCCTGGACAAGTTCATTCCGCAACGTCACCATACCTTGAAGATCATCTAGCCCGAATGCATCTGTGGTCCCCAGCGTCGCAATCATGCCGACAATTTTTCGACCCGCTTGTAACGCCTGCACAGCTTGCTCCCGAAACACTTTGAGATCGATTTCATTGTGAATGGTGGTGGGAATGGTTATAAGATTATGACTCCCCAACCCCAACCATCCTGCAATATTGTACCGACAATAATGACTGCTATCGCTTGCAAACACCACCGCATCTTCACGAATCCCATGCTCCATGGAACCAGGGAGTGATTTCTCCAAACCTAGTTTAATCCCATACAGCGTGGTTCCCGTTCCGCCAAAAGTAAACAACCCGCCCGCTTGTTCCGGATCATAGCCTAATAATTGAGCCATGATGCCGACCACTTCCACTTCGGCTAAACCTACCCGATGACTATATTCATCCCACGCCAAATTTGGGTTATAGAGTGAAGCAAGCAACACACCAATTAAAGAAGAGATCGTGACGGGGGGGACAACATTTTGCTGTGTCCGCGGGTGGCCCCATACGGTGAGCCCCGAACAATACTGGACTAACTCTTGAGTGACCGCCTCCACACTGCTGCCCTTTTCTGCTAATCGGCTTCGTCTCGCCGTGGGATAATCCAATTCACCACGCTCACCGAGAATCGGTCGCTCACTCTTCATGGCATCCACAGCTTCAACGGCCCTCATGATGCTATGAACAAAATAGGAATCATGGACTCGGTCGGAGACCGGCTGAGGAAAGGCCATTCGAATTTGCTCTAATACGTTTCTATATATAGCTCCCATGCCAGACCCCCCTCAATGCGTTGCAGACCTCGTATGATAATCGTCCTCTCTCCAGACCAATTTCATATAAAGCCCTTGACTCCTCCTGAAACAAGGTTCACTATAGACCCGTTTTTTTTATGTCATCCTAGCCGAATACCAATAGGGACTCCATGTCCAATCACATTCGCTCGGATCTTCTTGCCCTCAATCCACACCAAACAGTATCAATTCAACGCGTTGGGCTGGGACAGCATCAGGTCGTGATCGTAGATGATTTCTATCAATACCCTGAAGAAATCCTCAAAATCGCGTTAAGCCTCCCCTACACCAACCGGTTCGAAATCGTGGGAAATTTTCCAGGCGTTCGAGCCCGACTCGATCATGACCATCGAGAACTGGTGAAATCCATGAGCGCACTTTGGGGATGTCCCCTCTATCCATTTTTCTCACCCCAACCAGTCGTGTTTCAAGGCATCAAGACTGACAACTACCGACTAAACGTTGGACAACGACAACCTCACATCGATCAGGATGTCACCGCCATGGTCTATCTTAATCCTGCAGATTCTTGTGCGGGCGGAACCGCGTTATATCGCCATGGACCGACAGGTCTCGAACGGGTACCACCGATACCGGACGCGACGATCCGACAACTTGCGAACCAGCTGGAACTGAGCGACGAATTCTTCACCAGCCCGGAAGGGTATGAAAACTTCCAAAACAGCATGATTTTCAATCCACTCTTCGCTTGTCGGGACAATAGGTATATCAACGACGGAAATGAATATTGGGAATTGCTGAAACTCATCGAAATGCGCCCAAACAGGTTGATGATGATTGATGGACGGTGTTTTCATTCTCAGTATATCCAATCCGGCCACTACAACCAGGCCTTTCGGGTGAATCAAGTTCTGTATCTTAGTCAAAAAAGAAAATTGCCTTGATTTTTTAATGACCTGTCCTGGTCCTTTTTTCCGTATGTGTAGATTTCCCCTCCTCCTTGTTAAAGCGTGAATCTCCATCAGATGGCTATAGAGTTGTTCGTAGGGCCCTGGTTTACAGGAAGGGAGAGAATATTCACCTCCTCCTCAAAGGTATGATGAAGGAACGTGAGGATTGTTAATGTCTGGACGGGCGAGAGACTTGAAGCTCTGGTCAAATCATTCTTGACCTGTGCCCTGCAAATACGTTTCTTCCTCGTAACCTTTTACCACCAGAAGAAACAGGCAGGCCACAAGAAACATGACGCCCGCAAAAAACCAATAGTAGTCGGGACCGGTCAACGCAACAGTCCCATCTGTATTCTGAATCCAGAAATTCACAAAGGAGGTAAACCCGTTTCCTAAAGACACCGAGAGCAAAAACAAGCCCATGAGAAGCGATTTGAGTTTAAGTGGAGCCTGGGTATAGGAAAATTCGAGGCAGGTAATAGACACCATGACTTCCGCAGCCGTAATCACCACGAAGGCCAATAACTGCCAGCCAATCGCCGGCTCCATCCCTAAATCAATTTGTTGCTCAATATAGGCTGAGATCAGAAAAGCCCCAACCGTCATAAAAAATCCCAAAGCCATCTTTCTCAATGATGTGAGGAGGACTATTCTATTCAAAGCCGGATAGACCACATAGGTAAACAAAGGAATAAACAGCATTATCAAAACGGGATTCACTGCCTGAATTTGGGAAGGTAACCATTCAACACCCATCCAAACACGATTCATGTGTTGGGCCTGAAGAACCCATGCTGAAGCCGTTTGGTCATAGAGAGACCAAAAAAACGCGACAAACACATAAATCCCCGCCAACTTCCCAATCGCTCGCCAGGCCTGTGGGCTTGAAAGCGCTTGAAGCACACCTGCCCTGTCCGGAGGGATATGGACATAGTGAGTCCGGCCAGACCAAAAAATTATGGTGGCCACAAACATCAAGATGCCAGGCACCCCAAAGGCTAGACCAGGGCCATAATGCTCCAAAAGCCAGGGGGTAAGCATTACGGACCCAAAAGCTCCCACATTGATGGCGAAGTAAAACCAGGCAAAAGCCTTGGTTAAAAGATGCGCATTGGCAAAACCAAACTGATCCCCCAAATTCGCTGAAACACAGGGCTTAATGCCCCCCGAGCCGATCGCAATCAAAGTCAACCCAAGAAATAGGCCGAATCGGGTGTGATCGAAAGCCAAAACGACGTGACCGCCACAATACACCAAAGAAAGAAGAATGATCGTTTTATATTTCCCCAAAAAGGCATCAGCCAAGATCGCCCCCAAAAAAGGGAAAAAGTACACTGCCGAGGCAAACAGATGGAAATAACTTTTTGCTTCAGCCTCGCCCATGGGATCCAGGCTTCCCTGGGTATTCAGTAACATCCCGGTCATAAACACGACCAGAATGGAACGCATGCCATAGTAACTAAATCGCTCAGCGCCTTCATTGACAACTAAATGCAGGACCCCCGATGGCATGGAAGCCGTGGTCCTGGGTTCTGTTCGATATTCATGTTTTTTCATGAACCAACTTTCATCTGTAAGAAGTGGACAACCATTGAAAATTCGTATAGATCCAATCCGGTGAGAACGGCTGTGTCAGTCCGACAAACTAACCTCCGTCGCCACCGGAATGTCATTGTATAATGCCGACCCCATTTCTGCCATTCCCAGGTAAAATCCTCTTGGTCAGTCTTTCAGTTATAAGAATATGGCTTCCCACGCCGGTACAGTCCGAGGAATCATCGGTTCCGACTCTTGATACGATGATTGTCACAGGTTCCGCCCAGCCCACCCAACCTCACCAATCAACTCAAAGCATTACGACCCTCAATGCTGAACATATTGCCCCCTTTCAGCCCAATCGGGTAACCACCATCCTCCAGCAAGTCCCAGGACTCCATACCGATGAGATGAGCGGGAGAAGTGGAACCAGCTCAGTGTATCTCCGAGGTGCCGATCCCAACTTCACCTTGATTATGCTGGATGGAGTCCCCATGAATGACTCAACCAACCAGCGAGGCGGTTCAGTTGATCTTTCCACTATTCCTATTGATCGGATCGAGCGAGTAGAAATTGTTCGGGGGCCACTCTCGGCATTTTATGGTTCTGAAGCTATGGCGGGCGCAATCAATTTCATTACCAAATCTGCTTCCACGACTCCCTCCTTTCGCCTTTTGGGCGAAGGAGGTCGATACGATTATCTCAAAGGGCTTGTCCAAACCGGAGGATCACTTGGACCATTGTCCGCCAATCTGACGCTGTCCCATACCCAACATGGGGAGCAGATCGAGAAAGATTCGTTTTTGATGGACTCGGCTGGATGGAATTTTTCCATTGAGACAGATCCCAACTTCGACATTCAACTAAACGGGCAATATACAGATTCAACGGTACGGAGTTTTCCAGAAGGCAGCGGTGGTTCGGAATTCGCTTTGCTCCGGGAAACCGAACGACGAAAGACCCAAGAATTTCTGACCGGTTTGTCAGCCTCATTTCACATTCCTTCGGGTTGGCAGCATCGGGTATTTCTGAGCGTCACTCGGAGACTTCAAGACGTGTCAAACCCCGGAATCCTTGGGGCTCCCACCACCTATGCCCTGCCTCCGGCTGACTTTGAAACTCTTTATACCCGTTTTCAAACGCGCATGACGACAACATGGGCGATCAACTCACAATGGAAGTTTTCACTTGGGGAACAGCTGACTCATGAACGCGGGAGACGGAACGGGACTCAAGATCTGAGTTCCTTCGGAGGCTCCTCTGACCAGCCAGATGACTTTGCCATCCGGCGGACACTCGGAGGAGTCTTTGCGGAACTAACGTCCGTCTGGTGGCAAAAACTGACCCTGAACTCCGGTGTTCGAGCCGATATCTCACAAGGGTTCCAGCCGAAGATTAGTCCCAGGATCGGAGCGAAATATCAACTGTTAGACTCAATCCAGATTCGTGGTGGCTATGGAAGGGGGTTCAAATTGCCCAGCCTATCCAGTTTAGGAGACCCCTTAATTGGAAACTCTTCCTTACAACCCGAAACCAGCGTCGGCTGGGATCTCGGCCTAGACTATCACGCATTCGATGAAAGATTTACCGCAACGGTAGAATACTTTCACAACCGGTTCAGGAACCTTATTGACCTCGATCCCGACCTCCTCAACCAAGGAATTATTCGCTTGGCCAATATTGATGAGGCAGAAACTCATGGTTGGAATATTTCTCTGTCCCTCACGCCAATCCCTATTATTTCCTTCCAGTCGAGTCTCACCCACCTCACCACTCGAGTGACGGAAACTGGAGCTCAACTAAGGAACCGCCCAAAATGGCGCGGATGGCTTGGGGTTACGATGAAGCTATCTTCGACCCTCAATGTCAAAAGCCAAGTCACATGGGTCGGTTCCAGTTTTGATTTTCAAGTTCCAACTCAAACCACACGGGTAGGAGGATTTGCCAAGGCAGACATCACGGTCAATTACCATCCCTATACTGAATGGAGTTGCTACGCAGCCCTCGAAAATGTCACCAACGCCTCCTATGAACAGTTTGCCGGCTTCCCGGCTCCACCATTCACCTTTCGTTTGGGATTGGAATATAGGCCAGAATTCTCAGTTCAGTAATGATGCCGCAAAAAATGACAGATACGTCATCACCCCCATATTCCCCCCTGAATCTATGGCAGGACCCTGCTTAAGCCATACCTTGTTTTGACCGAAAAAAAGAAAGACGTTAAAGAGGCAACCGAAGATGTGATGAACATCGCTTTATACCTTCATTTCACTAGGATTCTTTCATGCAACTCACACTTCCATTAGATCCCGTTCAGGACGAAGAGCATTCCACGATTTTTGAGAGAATAAAAGGCTGTAAATCCTTGCCCATTTTGTCTCCCCTGGCCTCGACCATTCTCAAACTGTGCCAAAATGAGGAAACCAATGCCTCCGAATTGGCCACGATCATAAGCCAGGATCCAGGAATGGCCGCTCAAATTTTATTTATGGCGAACTCGGGGTATTACGGTGGGTCTCGACACAAGGTGACCAGCATCCGACAGGCCGTGACCCTGCTTGGATTTTCAACGATCGCCAATCTGGCTTTATCTTTTTGCTTTTATCGTTTAATAAAAGATATGAAAGAGGTTTCAACTTCCGGGATTGACCATGTAAAATTTTGGCGGCGGTCCATTCTAGCCAGTGTGGCAGCTCGTGCCATAGGAACACAGTTTTCTTTCCCAGACGTAGAACTCATGTTTCTTGGTGCCCTGCTTCAGGATATCGGCCTCTTAGCATTAAACGAGGTGGCTTCGGAAGAAATTGCCTTGCTCCAGGAACACAATCAGGACAATCATGCCACATTACACCAGTATGAACTTGAACACTTGGGAGTCGATCATTCACAGGTGGGAGCCTGGCTGGCGCAGCATTGGCAACTTCCTGAAGAGTTTCAGGTGGCCATTCTCTATAGCCATACTCCTGATTTATTTGAGACTCCGTTGGACTTTCAGCCTCTTGTAGATACCGTTGCACTCTCCGGTATCATTGCGGACATCTGGACCAATCCCGATACCAACGCTGCCATTTCCTCAGCCCAGAAGAACAGCCAGGGGCGCTTACCCGTTCAACCGGAAGACTGGGAACCGATTCTTGGGCACATCATGGCAGGAATTCCACAAATTGCCAGTTTTTTCCACAGCCGGATTGGGAACTTCGAAGACATGGCCCACATCCATCAATTGGCCTTACAACAACTGAGCTCAACTGATCTTCAATTATTCAGCTAAACGAAGCTCATGGCCTACCATTCTGACTCAGTCTTTCTTCCCCACTCCAGCATTTTCAGTTGCCAGACACAATTGATTCCGGCCATTGTCCTTTGCCCGGTACAACGCACGATCTGCACGTTCAATCCATGAGAACACGGTTTCCCCAGGGAGTAACTCTGCCAATCCGATCGATGCCGTGACCGGAATTGTGATGTCCTGGTAGGAAAATTCCTCTCCTCTCACAGCATCCAACAGACGCTCCCCCAATCGCTGGCTCAACTCCTCTCCGGCTCCCTGAAGCAAAACACAAAATTCCTCCCCTCCATATCTGGCAATAAAATCGGTTTTTCTGGGAAAGGTCGACACCAGGCGCTTCGCCAGTTGCTGTAACACCACATCGCCTGCCGGATGGCCATAGGTATCGTTGACATGCTTAAAATGATCGACATCAACCATTAAAATACAGGCCAACGTCCCGGAGAAGAAGCTCATGCCGGCCGTTCGCTCTAATTGAAGATCCAACGCTCCGCGGTTATAGAGTTGGGTGAGAGCATCCAGCGTCATGAGCTTTCGTGCGCCACCCAGCTCCTCTTCAACAACACGCAATTTTTCTCCAAGACCTTCCAAGCGTTGTTGCTGACGTTCTTTTCGTTCATCCACAAGAGCACTGATACCTTCGACCAGAGCCAATAGGGCTTGCTTCACATCCTGAAAGGAACCGTCCTCGATTGCAGTACGTAATTGGCCCAAATGATTGGATACTTGTTGATCAGTTTCCTGATCCTCCACAAATGTGCGTCCCATGATATTGGTAAATTCGCAAAGAACATTTCGCATATCTTGAAGATTGCGTGTCACATAGGATTTTTCCTGTTGACGATGTCCATTGACAAATTGAGTGAGTGCCCCCCAATCCCGTCGTGGGCTTGCATTCCGTTTTTTTGTCTCGTCGCCAATCTGGGCACCCACCAACACATGCCTCGCCCACCGTTCAAACTCCTTTTCTATCTCCTCTTCCGAAAGGTGGTTTAGTTCAATCGCATGACGGCCTAGACATCGTAAAACCCTGGCTAAGGATTCTACAGCCTTGTCGGATTCTCCCGATTCTCCTGTAGGCCTAGACTCATTTGCGTCTTGCTCCTTTTCGGACCCATTAGCAGATTGATTTTTTTTCCCAATGGACCAAGATCCTAACATGTCTTCCTCCTCTTCAAGTCACTTCTGCCTATATTTGTTTCAGTAAAACATCCAGCGAATGCATGGGCCGAGCGGGGTAACTGTTTCATTCGGTTATCGGCATTTACTCTAGGTCTCTTGAGTCACTTTTTGTTATGCTCTCTACCAAAAGCTACAAACAGTAGGTCTAAAGGGTTTTCTTGATCCCCCGTTAACCTCGTTCACTCCAATTTCTCTAAAGGCTCGTGAATCAACCACATACGATCTCCAGTAGACAAAATGCCCATTTCAAGCGATGGGTATCAATACTTGACTCTCATGGGATTAAACGGCATCGCCTCTGCCTTGTTTCTGGGCATAAACTCCGAAAGGAAATCGGATCGAATTCTGAGGTGACGCTCCACGAAATCTTACTTCCCCCATCGTGGAGCTCCAGAGAGGACCTCCCATCTCAGGCCATCCACTATCAACTGTCTCATTCCCTGTTTCAGGAATTGGACGTGTTTGGAACGAAAGAACCACTCCTAGTCTGCGGCGTCCCCGAGATGTTTCAGACAGATTTAAGCCGACCCCCCAACGGATTGGAAGTCTTGTGCCCAATTGGAGACCCTGGGAACCTGGGGGCCTTACTCCGGTGCTGTCGAGCGTTTGACGTGCGAACGGTGGTGTTGCTTCAGGAAGCCGTTCACCCCTTCCACCCGAAGGTCATTCGTGCCAGTAGCGGGGCGGTGTTTGCCCAGTCCCTACAATGGGCAGACTCCATTACCGACCTGAATGCTCCGGAAACATTGCAATGGATTACCGCTTTAGATTTGCACGGGACGAATATGTCTACCGTGAAATGGTCTAAGCATGTTCGACTCCTTATTGGAGAGGAAGGCGTCGGTGTGCCACCCTTTCAGTTTTCGGAACGCCTGTGTATTCCTCAAGTCCATCCATCAATTCCATTAAATGCGACAGTCGCAGGAAGTATCGCCCTCTATGCCTATCGCCAATCCCACTCACAGGACTAACCAATGACGATCGGACCTTCTGCAAGGCACTTCGTAAACGGTTGTGGTATCATTCGACCAGAACAACACCCATCCATCTTATGAACACACCACAGCCTCCTCAAGACCAGAACCTCCCAACTATTCAACCCGGTAGATATCGTCACTATAAAGGGAAAGAATACCAGGTCATTGGCGTCGCCAAACACTCAGAAACGGAAGAAGACCTCGTGGTCTACCGAGCACTCTATGGCGATTGTGGCCTTTGGGTCAGACCGGCCAAGATGTTCAGTGAGAAAATTGAAATGGAGGGAAAACTCGTCTGCAGATTTGAATGGATCGACGATGTAAAAAACTAAAACAGACGCGACGACCATCAAAACGTGAGGGGATTACTCGTAACTCGTCTGGTCAGACAGAATGTCTTTCCTGTTCGGACACAAGAAAGGCAATTTACATCGTGGTACCCATCTTTCCCAAATCTGGGATGGGTTGCCTTGTAAATATCAGTTAGCCGGACATGATATCCAACACGCTGGTTCGGAAGACTCCTATGCACTCTCCTCATCAAGCGCCCTGCCTGTCTTACACATTTTTTCGCAAACTATTTGCGAAATTCTCCACCGACACTCACAACTGTTCTGCTAATACCGAACGCGTTTGTTCTTCTCGATACGCTTGTAAGCGTCTGGAGAGGGAATCATCTGCCAATGCTAAAATCGCAGCAGCCAACAACGCCGCATTCACCGCACCCGCGCTCCCTATCGCCAAGGTTCCTACAGGAATACCTTTAGGCATTTGAACAATCGACAAGAGGGAATCGAGGCCTTGCAAGGCCTTTGATTGCATGGGAACACCCAACACCGGCAATTGGGTTTTCGCCGCAATCACTCCGGCTAAGTGGGCCGCCCCCCCAGCTCCGGCAATAAACACCTGCACTCCACAAGATTCCGCCTCACTAAGATACTCCAACAAAGCATCCGGAGCCCTATGCGCAGAAAGGACCCGACTCTCATGGATAATGTGCAGCTTAGTGAGCGCCTCACTGGCTAACCGCATTATTTCCCAATCCGATTGGCTGCCCATGATAATCGCGACCTGAAATGATGACTCAACCATAACCTCTTGTACTCCTTCTTACTTTAGTATTCTTATATGACAATGGGTGGGGAAAAAGTCCATGTCTCAATTAAACGGGCTTATCTTAGAGCATTTCGACCCAAGTTGACCATATAACGGGAACTGTCTTACACTAAAATGCCTCTGAATTTTTTGAGGAAATTCCCAATAGGAGCCAACCAATTTTCTCGCGGGTTTTCTACCGCAGAGATATATTACTCACTT
>BQIZ01000028.1 GCA_021604365.1 Nitrospirales bacterium | reverse complement strand
TTCCACCACTTGAGCCATGCTGAGTTTATGCTCAAGCTCAGCCATCCGTGTATCAATAAATTGCTGCTGCTCTTTGGCGGCTTTATATTCGGCATTTTCTTTGAGATCACCATGTTCACGAGCCTCGGTAATGGCCTGAATATTTTTAGGGCGATCTTCCCGTCGCAGCCTGGCCAGTTCCGCTTGCAGTGCCTCATATCCTTTTTTTGTGATAGGAATTTTCATGAAACCACACTCCCCTTTATTAGATCCTGAAACTCGGATGGTTCATAATCCATCATCGCGTTCGGTCCTATTAGGCTTACCCGGCTGGCAATGCAGAATGATATTCCTGCAGGCAGCAAACCTCTATGGACGTTTCCTTCATTGCTTCTATTCCCGATATGGCTGCTTGCGCGGCTTGAATGGTCGTAAAGTAAGGAATCCCGCCGAAGACAGCCGCTTTGCGAATTGGTGCCGAATCATCCTGGGAAGAGGCACCACCTACCGTATTTACAACTAAAGACAGCTCTTTGTTTTTGAGTAAATCCTCGATATGCGGGCGGGCTGCATTAAGTTTGTTCACCGTCACTACGGTGATCCCATGTTTTCGCAAAAAGGCCGCGGTCCCCTTGGTCGCATTCAGTGAAAATCCGAGTTGCGCCAGTCGCTGTGCGATAGCAAGCGTCGCGGGTTTATCCCCATCCTTCACGCTGAGAAGAGCAGTCCCTGCCAAAGGCAAAGGCATTCCCGAAGCGGCTTGAGATTTTGCAAACGCCCATCCGAAGCTTCGATCAATCCCCATGACTTCGCCTGTTGAACGCATTTCGGGACCCAATAACACATCAGAAACACCAAGTTTTGTAAATGGGAAGACGGCCTCTTTAATAGCAATGTGGGAAAAAAGCGGAGACTGCGTAAAGCCTAAGTCTTTCAAGGTTCGCCCGGCCATAATCTTCATCGCATGTTTGGCCAACGGCACGCCAATGACCTTACTCACAAAAGGGACGGTACGAGAAGCGCGAGGATTGACCTCTAAGATATAGACTGCCCCACCCTTGACCGCATATTGGATATTCATCAGACCCGTCACCTGTAACTCCTTTGCTAAAAGAGTGGTTTGGCGATTGATCGTCTCAAGAATATCGGCACCAAGAGAGTGGGCAGGTAGCGAACAGGCCGAATCTCCAGAATGAATGCCTGCCATCTCGACATGTTCCATGATGGCAGCTACCACGACGTCTGTCCCATCTGCAATGGCATCCACATCAACTTCTATGGCGTCTTCAAGATAATCATCGATTAACAAGGGATGCCGTCCCAAGTCCATGTCATGCCTCTGAAGATATTCATCCAATGCGTCAGCATCATAGACGATTTGCATGGCACGCCCCCCCAACACATACGAAGGGCGTACCATGACTGGATAGCCAATATTGACGGCAATTATGTGAGCTTCATGCGAGGACCGTGCGGTGCCGTTTTGCGGCTGCAGGAGATTCAATTCAATCAATAGATCACTAAACCGTTTTCGATCTTCCGCGCGATCAATAGCATCGGGTTGTGTTCCCAAAATTCTTACCCCTTCTAGCTCTAACGGAACGGCCAGCTTGAGAGGCGTTTGTCCACCGAATTGTACGACGACCCCATCCGGACGTTCGGCCAGGATAATTCGCAAGACCTCCTCTTTCGTCAAGGGTTCAAAATAGAGGCGATCGGAAATATCATAATCCGTACTGACGGTTTCCGGATTGCAATTGACCATAATGGTTTCAATGCCTTCTTCTTTTAGGGCCATCGCGGCATGCACGCAACAGTAATCAAATTCAATGCCTTGCCCAATTCGGTTCGGACCTCCCCCTAAGATCATAATTTTTCTTTTTTGGGAAGGGCGAGATTCACAGGTTAAACCGGAAGTGGAATAGAGATAGGGGGTATGTGCCTCGAATTCTGCCCCACACGTGTCGACTCTTTTAAAGACTGTGCCGTAGCCGGATCCCCTGCCTTGTCGCCACTGACGAATGGTATCTTCCTCTCTCCCGATGAGTTGCCCAAGCCGTTGATCCGAAAATCCAAGGCTCTTCGCTTGTTCAAGGAGAACCAGCAGGAAATCAGGGCATCCTTTGGGGGTGTCGTGTGAGCGATCGGTCTTAAATTCTTCCTTGCTTTTGCGAACCCATTCCGCTTCAAATTCTACGAGTTCTTCAATTTCATGTAAAAACCAGGGATCAACCCGCGACAATTGGTACAGCTCATCCACCGACATCCCGATTCGGAACGCATCAGCCAGAAACCAAAGGCGATCGGCAGTGGGGATTCGAACCTGAGATTGAAGGCGGTCATGCAGTGGATGATCCGGTCCGGCAGCGTCTTTTTTCCCATCAAGCCCGTGCAACGACATCAAACCATACCGGTCTGTTTCGAGGGACCGAATCGCCTTCTGCAAGGCTTCTTTGAAGGTGCCTCCGAGTGCCATGGCTTCTCCAACGGATTTCATGTGCGTGGTCAGTACTCGATCGACCCCATCAAATTTCTCAAATGTAAACCGTGGAACTTTCACGACCACATAATCAATGGTCGGCTCAAAACAGGCTTTCGTCACTTGCGTAATATCATTGGGAATCTCGTCCAGGGTGTACCCGATGGCCAACTTCGCAGCGATTTTGGCAATCGGAAATCCCGTTGCCTTTGAGGCCAAGGCGGAACTTCTGGACACGCGAGGATTCATCTCAATGACCATCAAGTCTCCATTGTCCGGATTCAAAGAAAATTGAATATTAGACCCGCCGGTATCCACCCCGATTTCTCGAATAATACGTATGGCCGCGTCCCGCATGTGCTGATACTCTTTATCGGATAAGGTCATGGCAGGGGCCACAGTGATACTGTCCCCTGTATGCACACCCATCGGATCGAAATTTTCGATAGGGCAGACAATGACCACATTATCTTTTGAGTCCCGCATCACTTCTAATTCATATTCCTTCCATCCCAGAAGAGATTGTTCCAGCAAGGCCTGTCCAACCGGACTGGTCACAAGAGCCCAATCAATATACTTATCAAACTCTTCACGGTTATAGGCAATATTGCCCCCTGCTCCTCCCAGAGTGAATGATGGGCGGACGATAGCGGGAAACCCAATTATTTGAAGAAGCTGTAAGGCTTCCTCTCTTGAGCGAAATGACCCGCTTGCCGCTACGTTTAATCCAATATGTGCCATCGCCTGTTTGAATAATTCCCGATCTTCGGCCTTTTGGATCGATTCATAGGAAGCTCCGATAAGTTGCACTCCGTGTTTTTCCAGAATCCCTCGCTTCACTAATTCCATGGTGACATTCAGAGCGGTCTGCCCACCCATGGTCGGAAGCAGGGCATCAGGATGCTCTCGCTCCAAAATCGCCTCCACCACTTCTGCCGTAATCGGTTCCACATATGTTCGGTCCGCGAGATCCGGGTCGGTCATAATGGTGGCAGGATTACTATTGACGAGAATGACTTCAAAGCCCTCCTCCTTCAGTGCCCTGCATGCTTGCGTCCCGGAATAGTCAAACTCACAGCCCTGACCAATGACAATCGGTCCGGAGCCTATTAATAAAATTCGATGGATGTCGTTTCTTCGTGGCATGTTGGGCTCTCAGGATTTAAAATCCGATTCAGATGTCGGTTTTTTGAGGGGGGATTCAGGTACTCCAGGAGGTGATCCCTCAGGATGATAAAATCTCATGGCTTGAGGAATCCAGGCTTCAATTTGGTTAATCCGGGTCACATCCGAAGGATGAGTGGATAAAAATTCCGGAACGGCATTTTGAGTACGAAAGCAAAATTTTCCGATCATTTTTCTCGGGCACCCGCTCATGCGTTCCCAAAATGGCACCGCTTCGCGCGGGTCATATCCAGCCTTGGCCATCAATTGCAACCCGATAAAATCGGCTTCCGTTTCCTGTTCACGGGAATTGGGAAGGGCCACGCCCACTCCATAGGCACTCATGGCTCCAATAGCAAGACCAGGGTCGACGCCTCCGGCGGCGGCGCCGGCTAAAGCTCCGAGTTGACCAATTTGTTCCAGAATTCCACGACTGTATCGCTCGGCTCCATGCCGTTGCAACGCATGGGCAACTTCATGGGCCATGACAGTCGCCAGCCCGGCTTCTGTTTTTGTGTATTTCAAAATTCCGGTAAACACTGCCACTTTGCCTCCAGGCAAGGCAAAGGCATTCACTTGATCATCATCCTCAATAACGGCGAATTCCCAGACATATTCCGGTTTATTGGCTCCCTTGGCAATTCGTTGTCCTACACGATTCACCATTAAGGTCACTTCCGGATCTCTGCTTAATGGTGCCGACTTTAGGACCTCGCGAAATGCCGCAAGTCCCAGGGCAATTTCCTTTTCCTCCGAAATATAAATTAATTGATCTCTAGCTGTTCCTGGAGCCTTTTGACAAGCTGTGCTCAGGAACAGAAGCGCGCACACCGTACTCGCCACCAGGCATTGAAATCGGTTTCCAGAGACGGGTGAATCGTCGGTCATCGGCAAAACATTCTTCAAGTCAGTACATAGCAGATTTTATGGCATCCACATGTACAGCATTTGTGGTGTCCCTCCCGTCAATACGTTGAAAAGAGACTGCGTATCGATTTGGGGAAACCTAATAGGCTCAATCTGAGGAGGATCGAACCGTGAGTAGATATTCTGTTGAGTTCCTCCTCCCCTGGTATACGTCACGACTTTGGCCGCTTCCAATTTCGCTTCTTTTTTGGCCAGATCGAGAGCCTCATCCAGATACCCGATGTCATCCACAAGGCCCTGGTCTTTGGCGATATCGGCAGTAAAAATCCGGCCATCGGCCAACGTACGAATGTGCTCCTTGCTCAATCCGGGTCTTCCCTCTTCAACCACGGCAAGAAACTGTTCGTACAAATGATCAATCGCCCCTTGGAATATTGCCCGCTCTTCATCATTCATCGGCCGGAACGGAGAACCCATTGCTTTCTTCGGACCCGAAACAATCGCGGCTGGTTGAACCCCCACTTTTTCCAACAGACCCTCGGCATTCATTGTCACCATAATAACCCCGATACTTCCGGTAATAGTCGAGGGATGTGCAAGAATTTGGTCAGCCGCCATCGCGATGTAATACCCGCCGGAAGTGCCCAAATCCATTATAGAGGCAATGACCGGTAAAGAGCGTTTTTTCTTAAAGACTTTCAGCTCATGATAGACCAGATCTGATGCCGTGACCGATCCTCCTGGAGTATTGATTCGAAGGACGATGGCTTTGACGTGTTCATCCTTCTCAGCTATGGTCAATTCCTCTTTGATTCGTGCGGGAAGACTGGGTTCCTTCAAGATACCCGACGATTTGCCTGTCGTGAGCATGCCAGAGATATCAATCAACAATACCTTATCCTCTCCTTCACCAGACAAGGTGGCTTCATTGAGTTTTCCTCCACCGGGAAGCAGATCAATATGAATGCACCCGCTGACCAAAAATAGAATAAGAATCAGGAAGCCACGAGTCATAATCATTATCTACGGCCTTTCATCATTTCCAAAAAATGTCTGAATACATACGATGAGTCATGGGGGCCTGGAGAGGCTTCAGGGTGATACTGAATAGAAAGAATCGGACTCTCTATTCCCGCCATACCTTCACAACAGCCATCATTCACACTTCGATGCGTAATTTCCATCCGTCCAATGGCAGAGTCAAATTGTTGAGACTTCAACGTCGTACACCCATCTTCCTTGTGGGGAAGGCCAACGGCAAAATTATGGTTTTGCGAGGTAATTTCAATCTTTCTGGTGCGAAGATCCATGACTGGATGATTGGCCCCATGATGCCCAAATGCTAGTTTATGGGTGTGCAATCCTAAGGATAATCCCAATACTTGGTGTCCCAAGCAAATACCCAGCAACGGTTTCCAGCCCAAGAGCTGCTTGACGGTTTCTACCGCATAGGGAACCCCTTCGGGGTCTCCTGGTCCATTGGATAAGACGATTCCATCTGGATTCAGCCGACGGATTTCCTCCGCGGTCGTCGAAGCTGGCACAACTCGAACCTGACATCCCAGATCCACAAGACTGCGTAAAATATTTTGTTTCACGCCAAAATCCATGATCACCAGTTTCAAAGGTGTCTGAGCGGTGTCCTGAGGAACCATTGATGATTTACCACGGGGTGAGTCCATCACGATTGATCGCTCGGTCCATTCGTAAGCCTCCAGACAGGTGACCTCTCTAACCAAATCACGTCCAATCAGGGAGGGAACGGCCTTCGCCTTTTCCCGTAAGGCATCTTCATCGAAACTTAAATGGGAAATGATTCCCATTTGTGAGCCGTGATCACGGACATGACAGGTCAGGGCTCGCGTGTCTATCCCTTGAATCGCCACAATACGATGTTCAATTAAGTATTCCTCGAAGGATTGCCTGCTCCGCCAATTACTCCGGTACCTGGCTGCTTCACGAACAATAAACCCTTCCGCCCAAACGCGATGGGACTCATTATCCTCCGGTGTGACCCCATAATTCCCGATTTGGGTGGAGGTCATCAGAACGATCTGCCCTTTATATGAAGGGTCGGTTAAAATTTCTTGATACCCCGTCATGGCAGTATTAAATACCACTTCTCCAAAGGTTTCGCCTTTAAATCCGAGGGCACGTCCTCGGAATATGGTTCCATCGGCTAATGCCAATACTGCCGGCTTCATAGTCTTTCCTTTATCATCTTCTCATTTCTGTCGTACGACCAAGAGTAATTATTATCGAGCAACCATGGATTGGAAAAAGAGAATTTTCCGCACCTTGACAATAAACAGTGAGGCCGCCAGACCAAAATTCACCAAGTGACAACTTCGCACAATCATATGAAGGCGAAAAAATTTTGCATAGGCGATATCTTTGTCCTCTTTTGAAACCGCCGCAAAAGACTCTTCCTGTAAAGCCATGGCTTGGGGGCCAAGGACCACTAGAATGCCAAACGTCATGAGAGCCATTCCAGCCAGAAGCCACCATTCCACAGAAGGAACGGCAAACATCTCGGAGGGATTTTTGCCAAATGCCCGGTAGCGAATCCCGGCTATCACACTCAATAAAATCAAAATCCAAACATTCATCAAGACAAAACCATCAAAAACTCTCCGTAAAAAGTGCCCAGCCGGTTCAATCCCGAAGGAATTAAATACAGCCGGAATCACCAACCCAATTATGACAACCAAACCGCCAACCCATAAGATTAAGGCACACAGTTCAAAAAGAAAACCCACTACCCCCCAATTTATCCGTCTCATACTCATGAATTAACGGGCATCATAGACAATCCTGCCATCAACCAATGTCATCTTCACTTTTCCCTTCACTGTCCAACCCCCAAATGGCGTATTCTGACTTTTTGACAAAAATTTGGTGGGATCCACCACCCACTCTTCCTGAGGATCAAACACCACGATATCCGCATGGGCACCTGGCCGAATGCTTCCAACAGGCAGATGAAAGAGCTGAGCAGGAGATCTGGTCAACTTGTCAAGTGCCTGCTCAAGTGACAAGACCCCCTCATGCACCAAACGGAGGGTTAAGGGAAGAGCGGTCTCAAATCCCACGATCCCAAACGGCGCCGTATCAAATTCCAATTGTTTTTCTTGAAGAGCATGGGGGGCATGATCGGTGGCAATGACATCAATTGTCCCATCAACTAGTCCTTGCTTAAGCGCCTGAACGTCTTCATCCGTTCGCAGTGGTGGATTCATTTTAGCATTGGAATTATAACAGCGGACGGCTTCTTCAGTAATGGAAAAGTGATGAGGGCAGACTTCTGCGCTCACCGGTAACCCCTGTCCTTTGGCATGACGGACCAGTTCCACCGAACGGGCGGTGCTCAAATGGGCCAAATGCACATGAACTCCGGTAAGATCTGCCAGAGCCAGGTTCCGAGCCACCATCACCTCCTCTGAGGCATCGGGAATCCCAGGCATCCCGAGTTCGGTCGACACCATCCCCTCGTTCATACATCCGGCATCGGTTAAGTGCAGGTCTTCACAATGGTCCACAACAGGAATGCCAAAAGCCTTGGCATACTCCAGCGCCCGTCGCATGACCAAACTATTCATCACGGGCCGTCCATCATCCGAAATGGCTACACAGCCAGCATCCACCAACTCACCAATATCCGCAAGTTCTTCTCCTTCGGATTTTTTGGTGATTGCACCGATCGGGAACACCCGTGCCTTGCCGGCCTCTTGTCCTTGGGCCAACATAAATTTGGTAATGGCCGCGTTATCATTCACGGGCTGCGTATTCGGCATACAACAAATGGTCGTAAACCCTCCGGCCGCGGCTGAAGCTGCTCCTGTCGAGATGGTTTCCTTGTATTCAAAACCGGGTTCCCGTAAGTGGCAATGCAAATCGACAAGACCAGGAGCCACAATCCATCCATTGGCCTCAAGAATGGTGACCGATGAATCCTGACTAAGGGGGTTCGTCAGTGGAAAACCGACTTCTAGAATGTTTCCATCTTGAATGAGCACATCGGCACGTCCATTCACGTGGCCAGGGTCAATCACGGTTCCCCCTTGAATACAGAGGAGATGAGAAGTGGTGGGATGCTTTCCGGTCTTTTTGGTCATGTTGCCCGATCATTCGTTAAGGGTTGAGCGTTCATCAGATCCTGACAATAAATACATAAGGGCCATCCGCACAGACACCCCATTCGTCACTTGATCCAGAATTACCGCGACCTTGCTATCAGCCACGGAAGGCGAAATTTCCACGCCACGGTTCAGAGGACCGGGGTGCATCACAATGGCATCCGGTTTGGCGAGCTTGAGTCTTTCTGGAGTCAAACAAAACAGTTTGGCATATTCCCGAAGGCTGGGAAGTAACGCCCGCCCCAACCGCTCACGTTGCAAGCGCAGCATGATAATCACATCCGCTCCGATTAATGCCTCGTCTAGGTTGTAGAAGACGGCCACACCGAAATGTTCGAGGCCGATGGGGATCATGGTTGGTGGTGCCACGACTCTCACTTCCGCCCCGAGTTTGGTCAGAGCAAGAATATTGGAGCGAGCCACGCGGCTATGCGCAATATCGCCAACAATTACTACCATGAGTCCCAAGATGCAACCTTTTTTTTCTTTTATGGTAAAGACATCCAAAAGGGCCTGAGTGGGGTGTTCATGCCACCCATCTCCCGCATTAATCACCGATGATTTGACCGAACGCGCAAGGTTTTCTGCGGCACCAGGAGATGGATGGCGCAGCACAATAATATCCGCCTGCATGGCTTCAATATTTCTGGCGGTATCGACTAAGGTTTCGCCTTTCACCATACTGCTGGTGGAAGGCGAAAAATTAATGACATCGGCACTCAAACGTTTAGCAGCCAATTCAAAAGACGTTCGCGTACGGGTACTGGGCTCAAAAAACAAATTCACCACCGTTTTCCCACGCAATGCGGGAACTTTTTTAATATCCCGCCCCCCAACTTCTTTCAGGGATTCGGCTGTCGTCAGAATCAGTTGAATCTGCTCGGCTGATAAGGCCGCAATAGTCAATAAATCTTTGCGTTCTAGACCCATAATTACGGTGTTAAAATGGATACCCGATCGTCCTGCCCTAATTCCTCAAAAAAGACCTGGACGTTTTCTTCCCTGGCAGTCGGAATGCTTTTCCCGACATAATTCGCACGAATGGGAAGCTGTCGATGCCCACGATCGACAAGCACAGCCAGTTGAATTTCTGCAGGCCGCCCCAAATCCATCAACCCGTCTAAGGCCGCCCGAATGGTTCGTCCCGTAAACAGCACGTCATCGACCAGCACAATTTTTAAATCGGATATGTGGAACGGAATTGTCGTTTTTCGTATTTCCGGCTGATCTTTTCGAATGGAGAGATCATCACGGTACAACGTGATATCCAACTCTCCAAGAGGCACGTCCCGTTTTTCGATTTGCTGGATTCTGGCCGCAAGTCTCTGGGCGAGAAATACTCCGCCTGTGCGGATCCCTACCAAAGCTAACCCTTCAATGCCTTTGTTTCGCTCGAGAATCTCATGACTAATGCGCGTTAAGGTTCTGGCCATTTCCTGACCATCCATTAAGAGACGTTCGTGGGGTCGTGGAGAAGTGCTCATGTTAATGGACCGCCATCACGCCTCATGAGGACAAAAAAAACCCTTCTCAGAAGGACATGAGAAGGGCACTCATAAAATGGCCAATTAGTGGCTGGCATCTCTTTTTCTCCTTACCCACCTCGCCGGATGGGTTTTAAAGGTTTCCCCATATTATTCGCGGAAGGTTCCGCTGTCAAGATCGGAAAGGGCATGTTGATCCAGAGGAGGGACCAACATTTAAAATATTATTCTTGGAACTAATTCGGAGCAGGATTGTGAATAATCCAGGCTGTCAATTCAGGGTTCAACCAACCATGGGGAAGAATCGTTTGGTGAATCCGGAATGGAGGCAAAGAATCTCCTGCGGCAGAATGGAGAATCTGAAGCCCTTGGCCCCGGAGGTACCCGTCCAGAATAGGGGGACCGGCCACGCACCCGACACTACCCTCAGAAAGATAAGCCTTTAAAAATTTCACCCAAGAGTTGATCATAGTGTGATTGGAATAATCTGAAAAGGGAATCCAGAGATAAATCCAATCATATCTGGTCGGCAGTGTTTCCAACATGTGCCGCTCAAAGGGTAAAAATTGAAAATTTGGAAACCACGCCAAACGGTCCATCCTGGAAAGCCTATTCCAAATAGATTGGGCATGTTTTTGGGCAAAATGTGGCCACTTGTACCAAACCGTATGAATTTGAAATTCCTGGTATTGAAGACACGAACCCAATCCTGCTTCGCAAAGTGAAAGCAAGACCTGTGTGGCGTTAGATCTGGCGCGAAAGAGGTCTTGGTGTTCTTCCAGAAAATCATCTAAAAAATCAAAAACAAAAGGTTGGCTTTCTGGTTCGCCAATCATTTCAGACTTCTGTGGATAGAGGAGGACCGAGGAGAAGGCTTCCACGGGAGTAAGTATCGGTATCCTCATGGGGAAGGCGTCCCGCCAGGTGCTCTCGAGCGGTTGACAAGAAACCGAATGGTTAAGTTTGGATAGCTGCCAGGATGGTCTAATCGTCAATTTCTTTCGTTCACGGCCATCAAACAGCCATAAGCCCTCGTTCGTGACTTCCACTCCCCGATTGTCGGAAACCGGTAGACCTGACTCGTGTATTCGGTTAAAGGATAGGCCAGAGGGATCATCCCACCATGTGACTTTTTGAATCATCTGATTTCGGACCGTGACGCAAAGATGCTGTTCCTCATCCATATACCGAACTGGGTGGCCAGATGCTGGAAGCCAGTGGACTTCATGCGACCGTTCAACATCCAAAAACACTTCCAGGGGGGATTGGCTGGAAGAAACGGAAGGGGTAAAAAAGAGGCTGAAGAGTCTGAACGCAGGCTCGGAGGGATATACCGGAATACCGCTGTATTGTAGGGGAAGCGCCCCATTGATGTTTTGATCGTCGTAGAGACCTCGGATGAATTCGAAGGTCGCGCTACCGGTTCCCGGCAACAGGGATAAAAACAATTCCACTACTGGCAGGTAATCTATCCGACTCCATTCCATCCGGCTCATACATGACATGAACCTGGCTTCCTCAAACGATCCATTTGGCAAGACATAAAAGGCGTCCTTAACCTGGTGAATCGTGGCTTGCCCGTCACCATGAAGGACGACATCCTCATCCCGATAAAAAAATCGGACCATTGCCAAGTCGGAATTCAAGGATCGGGCTGCCATCTGACGCAGGTCGTCCTGCGTGATCCGTTCCCAACCTTGCCTCTGAGATAAATCCAGGGAAATGGTATTGACCAATCCTTCCGGTTTAATCCCAACCCATTGTCCCCAATCCAATCGTAGACGGGCAGATGCCAGGGAGATCCCACCCGACGGCTTCTGTTCCCACAAACATTCATGTAGGGGATTTCCATCTGGATCTACCAGAAGAATCCGTTGCCCATGCTTGCCATACAACACACAATGACCAGTGGGTTGCTCTATGATCTGTCCACCCGCCGACTCCCATTCCTGTCTATAGATCTGATTGGCAGAAAAACGTAGGGCTTGTGGGTGATTCAATACGCTTTGAAGGTTCATGATGAGGAGTGAGAAATGTCAGAAGGCAGATCGTCTCTGAGAACAAAAGTCCGAGACGGGATCATGGTGAGAGAAATAGTTGGGACCACGGCATCGAACCGATCGGGATCTTACTCCCGGATTTGACCGGAACCGTAAACAACATACTTGGAACAGGTTAAATCCTCTAACCCCATGGGACCACGAGCATGGATACGGGTTGTGCTAATCCCAATTTCGGCCCCTAACCCGAACTCATAGCCATCGTTCAAGCGCGTCGAGGCATTGATCATCACGGTACTGGAATCCACCTCTCGCAAAAATCGTAAAGCCCGATCATAGTCATTAGTCAGAATAGAATCCGTATGCCGGGAACCGTATTGATGGATGTGATCCATGGCGCTCTCTATATCCTTCACCACTTTGATCGCCACAATTAATGATAAAAACTCTTTTCCGAAATCGTCATCCTGGGCGGGCTTGGCCTGAATAAGGATCTGACAGGTTTTGGGACATCCCCGTATTTCGACCCCTGCTTCAATATACTCATCGGCCAACGTTGGCAAGATTTTTTTAGCCACTTTCTCATGAACCAAAAGTGTTTCCATGCTGTTACAGGTCGAGGAACGTTGAGCTTTCGCATTAAAACTGACTCGTTGGGCCATGGCCAGATCCACATCCGAATCCACATAAATATGGCACACCCCTTTGTCGTGCTTAATCACCGGGATAGTGGCATGCTGAGTGACCGTGTCCATCAGCGCATTCCCACCACGAGGAATGATGAGATCAACAAACCTGTGGCTTTTGAGTAGAGCAAGGACAACCTCACGGTCAGTCTTGTCGATAAAGGTAATGGCGCCTTCTGGAATTCCCGCCTTTTGGGCCGCCTCCCCAAGAATCGTCGCAAGAGCCAAATTGGAATGGTGCGCCTCGGATCCCCCGCGCAGCACGCAGACATTGCCGGATTTGAGACAGAGAGCAGCCGCATCAGCGGTCACATTGGGACGAGATTCATAGATAATCCCGATCACCCCAATTGGCACACGCACTCGACCGACTCTCATTCCATTGGGTCGTTGCCAGAGCCCCATCGATTCGCCAACCGGATCCCGCAATTGGGCAATCTCGCGAATGTGTAAGGCCATGTCGGCAATTCGGGATTGTGTTAAGCGAAGCCGATCCGCCATGGCAGTTTGTGAGGAATTTTCTTCGAATGCTGAAATATCTTTTTCGTTGGCCTCAAGAATCGCTTCTTCCCCAGCCTCTAAGGCATCAGCCATGGCCATTAACGCTGCATTCTTTTTCATGGCAATCAAACCACTCAAAGGGCGGGCAGCCTGTTTGGCTTGTTGAAGTAAAGGTTTCAGGTATTCCTCTGGGGAGATTTCTTCCTCTTCCGCTGAAACTTCAAAATCATCTTGAGATTCATCTGTTTGCATAGTCTTATCGTTTCCCATGGTAGAAGCCTGTGGCGAATAAATGAGGGGACAATATTATGAGCGGGACAGTGTTGAGAATACCTGGCAGTTCCAAAAACCGTCAAGGAAGCGAGGTTTGGAGTGGGTGTTCAATTGCTTCGTGCTGAATCAACATTAAGAATTATGCAACCATAGATTATAGAGTTTGTTTTGAGCAGCTCATACCTTCAACTGTTAACCTACCTCACCACTTCTGAAGCCGGCTGCCGAAGTTGGTATTGAGTGTTGACGCTTTTTTAGACAGGAAAACCCGAAAACGCTCATATTTCGAAATCAGTCCCGAACCTATCCCAGTCCCGGGATAAGTAGACAAGAAACGGTTTCCTGAAATGCGTACCTGCAGCTAAAGCACAATGGTGCAGGATATGAGCATCTACTTGAAACCCGGAGGCAGAAGGTAGATCAATACATACAAACCCTATTTATGATAAAATATCTCTTGACTCCGAAAGAGGAAGGGATGTCATTATGGTAAAAGGAAAAGTACCCAATCTTTCGTTCCTGGCACTCACATTCAGTTCGTGTCTTACTCTCTTTCCATTGGAAATTTCGATGGTTGAGGCAGCTCTGAATGCCAACGAAGACGTATTGTCTGTCGGTGACCGAATACCAGCGGACAATACGACCATAAACAGGTCTATTGACGTAAGAAAGCCACAAGAGTGGGAGAAAAGGTTTTTGGGAGAAACATATTCTCAGAACACTTTCCAAAATAACCGATTTCAATCGCAAAATAGCTCTCTGCTTCACCTGAAATCTCCAGGAAAACTGCCAGGCATTGAATTAGGAGTCGAAATGCATAGCATTAAGGCTTTTGAATCCATTATCCCTTCAGAGAATTTACCAAAAGGCCTAGACCCCAAGCAGGATAAACCTCTTCTCCTTCCTCCCTCCACCAGTGGTCCAGATTACAATGGAGGATTCATCCGGTTCACCTGGTAGCAAAAGTCGCTTCACCCCCTCACAGGCCTAAGTCCTCGAATCACTCGCAACCAAGGTTAAAACGGCCCACAAAATCCAGATCCTAGAAATTCTCTGAACAGGAAAAAGTTGCGGAATTGATTGGAAAAAGAAGAATCCTTTATGGTATAAAAATAGGTCGAAGTCAAAATTTCCATGAATGTGCCGAGGTAGCTCAGTTGGTAGAGCACAGCCCTGAAAAGGCTGGTGTCCGCAGTTCGATTCTGCGCCTCGGCACCACGAAAACAAAAACTTCCCGTGTTCCCTCGCCTACTCACATGAAGCTCATATCTCTCCTTCCCATAAAGTCTCCTCTCAATGTTTCTGGATCGTTGTTGATTCTTATGTCCTTCCTGGGAATACTAGGGTCCCAAGCCCCATTTGCCGCTGAAGGTGATGGTAAACAATTGGCTCAAGCCTCTTCTCAACCTTCCCCTCCCCAAAAAACCAGGACTGTTGTTGCGGACTTCTTAATGATCGATGGCGGGTTTTATGTGGTTCGGGGGGAACGTGGGGAAATTCGAATAGAAGTCACCACGGAAACTCAAGTAACGGAATCATTCGCCTTTGGCGATCGCATAAAAGCAATTCTTTTACCCAACGACAAGGCGGTTGCCATAACTAAAGCCCAACCAGGCGAACCGACTGGGACAACAAACACAGGGCCTGCCACCACGGCTCCCCCTCCTCCATCTACTCCCTCTACAGGCACTAATAAGACAGAACCGACAACCCCCCCTACAAATGTGTCACCGAATGTGCGGATCATTATTGCCGACATCCTAATGGTGGATAAAAATTTTTATATCATCAGAAGCGACTATGGGGAGATTCAAATTGAAGTGACACCCCAAACACAATTGTCAGAATCCTTCGAGTTTGGGGATCGGATCAAAGCGCGGGTGACCCCAGAGGATAAAGCATTATCCGTTGTCCGTGCGAGTCCAGATGACTCCCCCGGCATTCGGTTGGAAGAAGGGCTTTCACCCTCAATTCCGAGGGCACCTTCCATTGTGATTGCTCCAGAATCAGAATCAATACCCTCCAAAAATGAGACATCAACACCTACGACAAAGACGCCTCCAAAATTTCGTACGGTTGTGGCTGAGGTCTTAATGATTGATGAAAACATGTATATAGTCCGAGGCGACCGTGGAGAAATTCGTATCGAGGTGACTCCCCAAACATCCATTTCAGGATCCTTTAAATTTGGGGATAGGATTAAAGCCAAAATTTTACCAAATGATACTGCACTATCCATCGAACGCGCCAAGCCAGATGAATCCCTTGGGACCCAGACGCCCTAAAGATCAGATTTATTTCTTCCTAAATATTCCATCATTTTACCTTCAAAGATCCCACAATTGATGGTCTTTGTTTTTTGGCGCACGCCCACGCGTATTAACCCCACATCTGGATGTTTTGAAGAGGGAAGAAATCTTGAAGGTCAAGGAATGTGAAAGGACTAAAATAAAGGGGATAAAGCCGGAAAATGTAATCCGAGAGAGGCCGAAGATCAAATGAAATACAACTGAGGAACGAATTAAATATCCACTTGAGATATTTTTCCTTCACGCTTCATAACCTGCTGAAGGATGTTTCGATAGGCTCGAATACGCTTTACATATTTGACAGGCTCCCATCCACGGGCATAACGATGCGGCAGATCCTGGTAATATTCTTTATGAGCCAGAAGAGGAAGAATGCTTTTAAGGTCCTCCCACTGATCAGAATTTTTACCTAGGCGCTCAGCAAGCAATCGAGCATCGTTAACGTGTCCCATGCCGACATTGTAAGCGGCAAGGGCAAAAAACATGCGATCTGGCATTCGAATATTGTCAGGAACCCGTTTTTGCAAATAGGATAGATAGCGGGCGCCACCGGCAATACTTTTTGAAGGGTCAAGCCGATTCTTGATTCCGAGATCCGAGGCAGTGGAACGTGTAAGCATCATAATTCCTCGCACCCCTGTGGGACTAACTGCTTTGTGGTTCCATTGAGATTCTTGATAGGCCATGGCTGCTAATAACATCCATGAAATCCCTGATTTTTTTTCAGCCTGCTGAAATTCTTCCCGATAAGAAGGAAGCCTAGTCTCAATATGGCGCAAAAAGGTCTTTACCTCATACGAAGGCAGCTTCGTTCCTAATTGGGCGGTCCGCTCCTGATGGGAGAGGTAATTTCGATCATGGTGGGGAAGCTCCCAAAGGATCAACAGCCCGAGCAATAAAAACAGGACCAGACCGATTCGTTTACCAACCTGTTTGATCGTTTCCATGATCATTCCTTCCGCGTCTTCAACGAATTGTCATTCCAAATTTTAATTGGGGTTTTTTATGAAAGAAGATCCACGTCGGATTACAGGAATAATATGATGGTGGCATAAAGAGATGAATTAGGCAAGAAGAGTTTTTCTTATTTCCCTTATAAGAGACGAAATCAGATACCTTTCTGTTGGCAAGCATTTTTTAAAGGGGTAGGTTTAGGGTCTTCCCATTATAAAAAGGAGAAATAGGAAATTTGACCATATAACGAACAAGAACCTCCTAATTCCTTTCGGATAATTCAATCGGCAAATTAACAGGCCCCTAAACCCAACTCACTGCCTCTACCTCATGATTTGGCAAAGACTCCTGCATCGCAAGAAAAATACTTAATTTGCTTCAAAGGAATGATGGTAACCTCCTTGGGAGTATCAATTTCAAGAATTTCCATGTCATCGCTGATGGTATGGCGAATCGCGTCCTTGAATTCTAATTCTTTATTATCAACAAAAATGACTTTGACCCAATACTGCACAGTGTACTCCTTTCAATAAAATCTTATGCCATGTGTGCATCTAACCTCAGTGCGACCGAGTTCATTACATTATTGGCCCAGCTCACGAGAACGAACCGTAGCAGCTTCGACGGCTTTCATTAAGGTCGCCCGTATCCTCCCGGTTTCTAATTGTTGCAGCCCCGCAATTGTCGTCCCACCTGGTGAAGTAACCCGATCTTTGAGTAAAGCAGGGTGTTCTCCACTTTCAAGTACCATCTTGGCCGCCCCTAAAACCGTTTGTGACGCAAGCACCGTGGCAACGGTCCGTGGAAGGCCCATCCGCACTCCACCATCGGTGAGTGCTTCAATCACCAGGTAGATATACGCGGGACCGCTTCCGCTCAAACCGGTAACGGCATCCATTAAGGATTCTTCCACCGTGACCACTCTTCCCACCGATTCAAATATGGATTGAGCCAGCAGAAGATGCTGGGAGGGAAGACCTGAACTCCCGGCTAAAGCCGTTACACCTTCCTGGATGACTGCCGGGGTATTGGGCATCGCACGAAGCAGAGAAACATTTTCCCCGATATACTGTTGAATGCGAGCCAACGGATAGCCTGCTGCGACGGAAATCACTATATGCTTCGGAGAAAGCTGATCCTTGATCTCCGAAAGTACGATATCCATAACCTGAGGTTTCACACAGAGAACAATGATATCGGCTGACTTCACTTCTGCAGCATTATTAGATCCCACCTGAACTTGAAATGTCTTTTGGAAATGCTCTAATCGGATTGAGGAAATATCGGTCACAGAAATATTGGCAGGAGACGCAAGGTGGGCCTTCAAAATGCCGGTCACCAAAGCCTCACACATATTACCTGCTCCTAAAAATGCCAACTTTGGTGACTGTGACATGCGCCGAGTATAGCCGGAGACTGATAGGGGTTCAACTTATCCCCAGGAAATATTAACAAAATCCCTCAATCTGTATATTCCCAATCAAAACCCTTGAGGACTTTTTCTTTAACGTATATTGATATCGAGCAACCAACTTTTTCAATTATGCCTCCTGCATGTGGTAGGGCGATCAGCAGCTTGCCAAAGCAACCTGGTCAAAAGTTTTCGCGACGACATTGGGTTGCCCCTTGCTTAATGTGAGGGGTATATTAAAAAATCCTGGAAAATTCGTTTAGAAACGTTTGTTTCATCCCTATTTCGCCTACGTAGCCATCCACAATGGTCAAAAATTAGAAGCCAAGGAGGTAAGGTATGAAAGCCTGGCCTGTTTTCTTGATTTTCGCAATGTTGTGGTTTGATGGCACTCAATCCGATGCCCGGCAGATTTCTCCGACCACTGAGCAAAAAACCAAATTGGAAACCGCCCAAATTGTGTTAGTCGAGGTCCTCGCCTTAACGGAAAAAGGGGGATATGATGCCCAGCCCTTGACTGCCACAGTCAAGGAGCGTTTTGAAGAAATGGGGTATACCGTCACCACCGAAAGGTCTCAGTCGCACGATGTGGAAGTGAAAATAAAATGTGAAGAACAAAAAACATTGACCGGCACCTCTCCCAGCGGCGGGGACGTGGACTTGGCCGATGCGCCGGATCGGCTCTGGAAGGGGCCAGCCTGTCTGTTGACTTATTTCCTCCAACAGAACGATTTTCAATGGAAAAAAGAGGTCCGCACGAACTTTGCCGATGCCAGGCAGGCCGCCCAAGAGGCCCAGGTCGACGATGCCGGGAAATATGCGATGGAGCATCTCAACCAAAGGCTTGCGGAATTTGACTTCCCTGTCCTGCTCTCCGCCGAGTGGGGCCAAATTGATCGCCTGCTCAAACTGTTGGATAATCCCAATACACCAAAATTGCGGAAAGTAAAAATCCTTTCGGTCCTCAGTGACGCCCATGCGGAAGAAGCGCTTCCCCAACTGACCAAACTCCTCGAGTCCACGGACTTGCAGCAAGAAGCCATCAATGCGCTCTCGGGTGCCGGAATCGAATCTATTCCCTTACTCATCGATTTATTCCAAACCAGTCGTCAATCGAATCTGCGGGCCGAAGCGGCGAAAGCCTTGGGGATTATTGCTTCCAAGTCGGGAGATCCCCGCACGATTCCCCCCTTGGCGCATTACGTTTCCGAAGTGTTACCTCATATAAAAACCTCAGAAGATATTAATTTCCCCTTGCTCACCGAAGTGGTCTGGGCAATTGGAAAATTGCGATGGGGGCCCTCGATCAAGCCCATTTCAGAACTACAGGATAAAGTGTGGTTGATTCATGACAATTCGAAAGAAATGGCCGAATTGCGAGAGGCCACGAGTTGGGCCTATAAAGCCATAGCTTTACAGGATGCTGCGATGTTGCAAACTTATTGATATATGCCGGACAATGCTGAGAAAATCGTGGCAATTTTCTGTTAACCAAGTCATAACCCCATGAGGTCATGAGGGTTGGGAATTTGCGATCATACTCATTTAATACTTCACATTGTACAGTGGGAGGTCAGGCATGAGGGCATGGGCAACATGTGGATTCATCACCATAGTTTTGCTCGTTGGGCTTTTTGGCTCAGAGGGCTTGGCCAGGCGAACGTATCTCGACGCAGAACAAAAAGCAAAACTCGACGCCATTCAAACCATTCTGATTCATGTTCTGGCCTTGACAGAGCGTGGGAAGGTAGATGGAACCGTTATTGAAAATGTTGTACGACAGCGCTTGGAAGAATTAGGATATACCATAGTGATCAGTCGGGATGCTCCATATGATGTGAGAGTGAACGTCAAATGCGAGGAACAAAAAACATGGTCCGGGACAACTCGTGCCGGCGGCGATGCCGATCAAATCGGGTCCCCCGCCCGTCTTTGGAAAGGGCCGGCCTGTCTTTTTTCCTATCAGTTGGATGGACGAGACTTGGGTTGGTACAAAGAAGCGCGAACCAAGTTTGAAGATTCCGGCCAAGCCGCCCAGGCCGCGAATGCACCACAGCCCGGTCCTTATGCAATCCAAGAATTAGCCGAGCGAATTCGAGAATTCGATTTCCCTGTAATGCTCGCTGCGGAGTGGGGACATAATACTCGTCTTTTCAATCTCCTCAATAATCCTCAGACTCCAAATAAACGAAAGATTAGAATCCTATCCTTAATGCCTCAGGTGCAATCCCAACAATACATTCCCTTACTGAAAGAACTCATTCAAGATCCTGAAATTGCCGAAGAAGCTATCGTGGCGCTGTCCCGAGCGGGAAGTGAAGCTATTCCCCTCTTAACGGAAATTTTTCTCACTCAGACGGACTCGACGATTCGAGCGGCCGCAGCCAAAGGGTTGGGGGAAATTGCCTCGCTTACCGGAGATCCCAATATCACACCCCCCATGCTCGCCTATGTTGTTGAGAGTCTTTCACACATTAAGACATCTTCGGACATCGATTTTCCTGTTATGACAGAAGTTGTGTGGAGTTTAGGCAAACTGCGAAATGCAAAAGCTGTTGCCCCCATTAATGAGCTGGAAAACAAAATTTGGGTCATTCATGACAATTCGAAAGAAATGGCGGAACTGCGGGAGGCCACAAGTTGGACCTATAAACAAATCGAAATGGATTCGCAGATCCAGTAGCAGTGCCCATCTTGAGGCTTATCGGCTGACGTCATGAAACCGGTTTTCCTTCAGCCACCAGGGATTTGGGTGTTCCTTATCGTACTCCTGATCCCGAATGCGGGAAACGGCCTGGCGCAAGTGCCTGGAGAAATTGGGGGGATGAATCGTCTGGAGCAACAAGCTGAAAATGCTATTGCGAATGGTGATCCTGAAGGCGCCGCCCTCTCCATTGGAAAGGCCGCGCTCATGGCAAAAATTCTCGCTCAAAAGGAAGAACACCAACAGACTCGCTTGCTGTATCAGGCGGAAGAAACCCTCTTTAGAGGCCAAGAACAGGGCTATCGAGCTTTCGCCCTCTTTGAACGAGCGGGGGGACAGCCACCGGCCTCCAAGGGTGTGTGTCAATATCTCTCCCATGCTGCTGAAAAGGTGAAGCAATCACAGAATGATCTCAAAGCCTTGGCAGATTTCACCAATGAATTGTTGAGGGACCGTCAGCAAAGGCACATTGAAAAAACCCAGGAATGGGAAAGGCTCCTCCAAGGCCTGGAGCAAGACTTGTCCTGTTAGCCTTTAATCGGCCTGACCCCCTAAATCTATCTACCGCCGCCACAAAAAAAATTTCAAGGAGATCAAGAAGACTGTGTGTTAGCGAGAACAGGCGTTGGGAACACTCTGACTCTGTGACGAATCCAATTCGGCACTGAACATGGATTGAGTAAGTAGACGGGCGATTTTCTTGGAGATGACTTCCTGCATGACTTTGCTGGCACGAATCCGCGCTTCCTTTTCGGTTACATGCCCTTCCCTTCCCGTCTCTGAAATCACACCGATGAGTCGATGCGAAGGGTTTTCATAGATATCGATATCGCCACACCAGCGCACATATTTGAACAAGGGATCCGGCAAATTCACCGTCCAAAATCGCCCCTGCCCAACAATTGCCAGGTCCGCAATCTCAGAGGACTTTGAACTGGCGGGACTGCCTAATAAGCCTTCTTGCTTGAGCCCCTCCAATATCGCTCGTTCAAGGTCCTCATGGTATTCTCCCTCAATAGCCACCGAAATGAGCAAATTTTGGGCGACAAAATCCATAAATTCTCGTTGGATCTGTGAACGGGTATAGAATGAGGAGATCCCCTCTCCACTAGCCCGAATGACCTGCAAATCCGTGTTCATCACCTTTCGTTGTTGCAGAAGAACAAGAGCCTGTTTATATCCTTGAATGCGATGAAATTTTTGAGGATGAGATCGACCTTGCGCGACCAATCGTTCAATTGTGGCATCCAGATCACCAAGACGTTCGACCAGGAGGGTCTCCGTGTGGTGTCGATCCAATCCGGCTAGCACGAAAAACTGTTGATCGAGGGTTCTGTACCAGGCATCCAATACCTTGACATTTTCAAGGAGCTTGGTTGTCGTCACCTGAGTCTCCTGATCAATTCGCAAGGTCCGATGCGTCGAAGATTGATCATTCGTTTCGGTCAGGGAATACGATTCCTGGTCGAGGGACTTGGCTTGGACGTTAGCAGAAAATATTCGTGCCACGGCCGCATACGCACGTTGTTCTGCTTGGTCCCGGGTAGACCCTTCCCCCATTCCGACTAAATACTGATCGGTCGGATAGGCCTTCTGTGGGGTCAGTATCCATTCGGGAGGAGGTGGCGTACTTCCAAACCAGCATCCGGATAGTATCAGAGCACCAATCACGGTAAGAAAACGTTTGACCCACATCACAAAAATCCTTTTATTCGGAAAACTGACGTAGCAACAACCGAACCTCTCCGCTCCGAAAATCAAGTTGGTCGGTATTCGGCGGTCCAATAACGCGTCCCTGCCGGTCAACCGCGTTCACCATGAGGTTGTAGGATCCCGGTGGAATCCACAGGCGAGTTAAGTGAATTTCTCCTGGCAAAGTCCGCCATGAGCGGATATCGGCTTCTTCAGTCATAAACACTAAAATTCGAGCCAGGATAACCGCGACGAGCCCAACCCAATCTTGTGAATTTTTGGATACCGCAGACCCTGCGCCGATTCCTATTCCTTCCGCCGCTGCCATTTTCATGGCGGTTCGAGCCACAGCCCTCAAAACCAGAGTGGCATACTTGTCATTCAAATTCTTTTCTGCGACGGCATCAATATCGTACACTCGTTGGGAGCGCGCGTCGAAGGTTGTCGTCCCATCCGTCAGTTGGATGGTGCTGTAGGCAATTTTAGTATGTTGTGGAACGAGCCGAGGTAGCGCCACACGAGCAATTTGCCCGTGAATCCCATAAATCAGCGCCTCTCCTCCTCTGTTTGATCGTGTGCTTTGTCCTCCGACCGATTTGGCCAAGGCAACCAACGCCAGCGCATCCAGGCTAATGGGCACGTCTATGAAGAGGTCCTCTTTTCGGGGACTTCGACCATAGTAGCTCACAACGATCAGTTGAGCCATATTGGCATTATAGGGTAAGGGGGCCTCATCGACCACTTCAGGATATTTCGCCCGATACTCCTCAAGATCTTCTGACAAATGGAGAGTGTCGGCTACCCGCATCAGGTCTGTCTTCAAACCATCCGGGAATGGCACCTTGGACCAGGTCTGAGTCTCGTCATAAATGGCCTCTGCTTTGCGATACGCCACATAGGCATTATTCACGTCCCCTGCAATTTCATACAACACCCCGGTCAGATAACGGGCAAACGGATCCTCCTTGTACGCATCGCCTTCTACCCGGTCACTCAATACATTGAGCCGGTGGTCAATTCGGCGTGCTTCGACCAATGCCTCATTCCAATTTTGTAACAACGCATAATTCAATCCCATAATGACGTTGATCAGAACATGTTCAAAGGGCTCCCCTTCAAAAGGAAGTTGGGTCTCATTGATGAGAATCGCCGAAGCCTGATCCCGGAGCCGTGTTGTATACAGTTCCTCAACCAGTAGATAGGCCTCTTCCAAGATCGTGTTGCTCTCTTCATACCGACCGGCCAGATGCAGGACCATTCCCTCGTCCATCAAATAAAGAAGCCGGTTTTTACGTCCATAGTCATCTTCGGCTTCTTGAATCAGGGTGACAGCCTTGTCAGGGTTGCCCGCTTTGAGACTGTGATCGACTTCCCCATAATGGGAAAATGTTCCGCTGCATCCCGCGAGGAGAAAAACAAGACTGAGCAGACCACGGCGCCACCACCAACAGTTCGCCTCATGGAGCCGACAAGAGAAAGGAAATCTGGGGAAGAAATTAAAACGGTGAAGAAAGGCTGAACGAGGGTTACACAGGGACCACGAAGGATGAAAATGGCTCACCGGAGGACATTGCGTTAAAACAGCAGACGTTTCCGTTCGACGACTTTTTTGATTTTTTTCTGTCCGTACCAGGATTTCACATTGGTTTCCAAATTGATCAAATCTAAATCAACCTGATAATAGATCCCCTTCACGCCATCGGATTCATCAACAATCGTACTAATGGTTCCCTTCATCATAAAATCCGCTCCCAGTTCCTGGCCTGGGCGTTTCTGAGTATCTTCCCTGGCATGAACCGCTTGTTCCTGCCGTTCCTGGCGAATTTCTTCACGATCGCTTTTACTCGCCACAAATAGCACTCTTTGAGAATTGGTCATCTCCCGTTCCAAATCCGTGATAAAGGTGCCCACATTAATATGTTCCTGGCTTTTGTTCAGAATGGTCCCGACGATGACCGTGGGAACCCGATTATATTGGCTGGAAAAGTTTTCCAACCAGGGTTGCCTGACCATTTCTTTCATCATCGCTTCCGCAACTAATTTGGAATCGGTATCATTCCACCGACCACTAAAATCGGTCACGACCCCGGGGTCTACCCTGGTCACCTTTTTTTCTTTCCCGCATCCGCCCAACAAGAAGAGAAGGGAGAAGCAGGGAACAACAACCGCACAAGATTTGATCAATCGGAGTAAGGGGAGCAAGGTGATTCCTTTAATGTTGATAAACCAAGAAGGCAAAATGCCGTGAATTAACCAGGGTCAAAGCCCTCCCGGACGCTTGGCTTCTTCCTGTTCCAATTTTTTAAAAGCCTTTTCAGCGTTCTTGCGCACAAAATCCCGAACCTCTTCGTCCAGTTCCTGCGCTTCTTGCAACGCTTCTTTCATTTCCGCAAAAGACAGCTTGGTCAACACATAATAGGTGGACGTCTCGTCGTCCTTGTAACGGTCAATGGGACGAACTCCATTGAGGGTCACCGCCGAGAAGGTCTTGACAGCTCTTTCTACGTTTTGCTCCTCCGTTGATTTGGTGAAATTTCCCCCAGAGGTTGAAGCGGCATAGTCTTGCATAAGATAGGCCGTATAGGTGCGAAAGGTTTTTGCCAACTCCGCGCGCGCGCGATTTTCAGCAGTTTCCCAAGCGAGTGGTTCATTTTTTACACCGACCACCGCTCCAACACCATAGATAGACTTGGAGTCATCGGCATTCATGACACCCGATCCTTCCTTGACCCAATTGGGTGGACCTCCACATGCCGCAAGTATGAAAGCAAGAAGAGCATACCCTCCGATGCGGAGAACAATCCAACGCATTTCATGGCCTTGTTCAATCATTTGGATAACCTAACCTTTTTTGAGAAAATTTTTATCAGAGTTTCCTGTCAGACGGGTTGAGAAAATGCTAGCATTGGACCTGCAACCTGTCAAGAAAATTGGACTTTTTACCGTCTTACTCTGTCTTACCTCGAATTTCATTCATCATCATTCGAGACATGCAGGAAACCAAGGAGGATGTATTGTGGCTGATGTAACAATTGAAGATGGCATTATCCGGGTGAAAGAACTGGACATTCAGGACGGAAAAGCCGCGAAGGTCCTGGCTGAATATCCCGAAGCCAGATGGGCGGAAATCACCAGACGTGCGGTAAAGATTGGCCTGGGCTATTTAAAAGGAGGGGCAGAGCCTTGACCATGCCCTCCACCCTCCAAATGGCCTTAGTGCTATTTGGATAATGATGATTGTCACGAAAGGGAAACAACCCCTATCTGGCTTGTTAACGGTACCAGGGTTATGAATTTGAGGATGCAGAATGAATTCCTACTTGCTGGGCATGACCGATAAACCTGTTTAACTGATCATCTCCAAGCGAAATGGGTATCGCAATCAGCACGGGATATTCGTTCTGCATCAATTTCTGAAATTGAGCCTGTTGATCAGCCGGGACTCCTAAAATCGTTCCAAAGGCATGGACATATTCTCCATGCCCTTGGGCTATTTCTTGAAGGAGCGTGTCATAATTACCCGCCACAAAGGCTCTGGCATGTTCTCCACGTTTGACAAGCCCATCTTCCGTCCACCAGGATTTGCCGGAGGTGGAGGACAAAAAATTGGTGGTGGTATCCGAAGTGGTATCGAGTGTCGCCTTGAAGGTACAACCGGAAGAAATTCCCAACAGAAAGACTCCTAAAGCCGCGAGACCTTGAAACGTTTTGACGCGTTGTATCATCATAGTTCTCCTTGAATGAGTTCATGAACATGACATAGACGGCATGACACTTTACAATCGGATATTCGTCGGATGGAGTGCATCAAAACTTTGACATTTTTCATCATGAAACACAACACTTGTCTGGTGTGATCTCTCCGAACATTCTTGAGACACACTGAGATAAACTAACCCTATGCTTACTCCTAAGGATCATCTTGAATTAATACGCCGTGGAATTTCCACATTCCAAGTGGAATCACAACTACAGCGGTTGCGTCATGGAGTCCCACCGATCACCATTATCCGTCCATGCCGGGTGAACGATGGTATTGTCCAACTTGATCCAGAACACTTCTCCCAATACCAAAAACAATTTAAATCGGCCCGTCAGGCGGATCGAGTCAGTAAATTTATCCCTGCGTCCGGAGCCGCCACTCGGATGTTCAATGACCTCCTCAAATTTTTGTCCGATGAGGCCTCATCGGAATCCCCTTCCAACCAGGCATCAACTCTTCCCCATGCTGTCGACCAGGCATGGACCCGCTTGCAGGATTTTCCATTTATATCGGACTTAGAAAAGTATTTCCATGGGCAGGGGCAACCCCCTCCTACCGATCAGCATACACATGATATCAATACAATTCTTCAAGCAGTCCTGAAGAGGCCAGGCCTTGGCTATGCCGAATTGCCTAAGGCCCTGCTCACTTTCCATCGATACGAAGAAGGCCCACGCACCGCACTGGAAGAACATATTTATGAAACCATCAGATATCAGCCCGAACAAATACATTCAATTAAGATTCATTTGACCGTTTCTCCTCAATTTGAACAGGCCATTGAGGACCATCTCCACACCATCCAACAGACCTTGGCCCGACAGGGGTGGAAACTCGATTGCACGGTCTCCTTCCAAAAACCGTCGACCGACACCATCGCCCTGGACTCTGCCAACCAGCCATTTCGAGCTGAGGACGGCACTTTAGTTTTTCGACCGGGAGGGCATGGTGCCCTATTGGAAAATTTGAATGACTACCAGGGAGACATTGTATTCATTTCCAATATTGATAATGTGGTCCACGATCATTTGAAAGATCCGATCGTTGCATGGAGAAAGGCACTGGGAGGCTACCTGGTTGAGCTACAACAACATGTGTTTCAACATATCGAACAACTCAGCTCGCTCCCCGCAGATGCGAAAAGTGTCCATCAGGCGGAAGCCTGTATCCTGCAAGAACTCCTTCTTCCACTTCCCCAATCGTATCGGGAATTGGCGCTTCCCGATCAAGCCACATTATTAAAGCATTATCTAGATCGGCCCATACGGGTCTGTGGTGTCGTCCCCAATACCGGCGATCCGGGCGGAGGGCCATTCTGGGTTGCGCATCCCGAGGACGCCCCGTCCAGGCAGATCGTCGAGCAATCACAAGTCAATCCTGATTCTGAAGCCCAACAAAAACTCTTTGCCTCTGGAACCCATTTCAATCCGGTAGATATGGTCTGCGGAGTCCGTGACTTTCAAGGCAATCCGTTTAACCTCTTGGAGTTCGTCGATCCCGGAACAGGGTTCATCGGCATGAAATCCTACCAGGGTCGTCCACTCAAAGCCTTGGAATGGCCAGGCTTGTGGAATGGAGGAATGGCCCATTGGATAACCATTTTCGTGGAAATTCCCCGCGCCAACTTTAATCCCGTCAAAACCTTCCTTGATTGGCTTCACCCTGCCCATCAACCTGAGACGTATCAGAAGTAACCACCACACGCTTGGGTGAACATCTTTTTCGTTTCTCCTTGTTCCTTTCCGATACGTAACAGCACATCCCACGCATACGTGGCCGGTTAAGATGAAGAAGTCTCAGACCGAAAGCTAGTGGAGGTCATTACGCCCTGACTGGACTTACTCATCCCACACCTGGAAATTTTTTATGAATGAACAAGAATTTTTCTCCATTTGGCAAAACTTTGGGTTCCCCTGTAAATCTCATCCGTGGCACGGTGTTGAAATTGGAGTAGAGGCACCATTCACCGTCACGGTTTATGTCGAAATTGTACCCACGGATACCGTCAAATATGAATTGGATAAAAAATCAGGCCATTTGCGCGTAGATCGGCCTCAGCGCTATTCCAATGTGTGCCCCACGCTGTACGGATTAATTCCTCAAACATATTGCGGCCAATCAGTCGCGGAACTCAGCGCCGGTTGTACCAATCGGCCTGGCCTCGTCGGCGATCTGGATCCATTAGACATTTGTGTCCTGACGGAGAAAAGCATTATCCATGGAGACGTGTTGCTGCAAGCTATTCCCATAGGTGGCTTGCGTATGATCGATGGGGATGAAGCGGATGATAAAATTGTGGCGGTCCTCAAAGGGGATGCCCTCCATGAACAATGGACAGATATCAAAGACTGTCCGGTCCACTTTGTCGAACGCCTCATGCATTACTTCCTGACCTACAAAGATGCTCCCGGCTCGCAAAAAAAGAATTGCGAAATCACGCATGTCTATGGTCGAGAGGAGGCCCATGAGGTTATTCGTCGGAGTCAACAGGATTACGCGGCCAAATATGGACACATACAGGCCCAACTCGCAAAACCCCGCCACGCACTTAATTGAGATAACCAGTCCCTCTCAACCCATTGAAATTTTCCAATCTCATTTCTCAAAAGGTGGCAACCAGTCTTCGGTCAGCGTCGGTTCTCATATTCATAGCCTCCAATCCCTTTTCAAATTTCACTTCATCTTCACGAACTTTAATCCCTGCCCTCTTGAAGCAACGAGCCAGGGGCAGCATAATGGGCCAATCAGCCGATTCGCTGAGAAGACATGTTCTTGGTGGTGTCCCTAAAAGCGTAATTAAGGAGGAACAGACCTAATGAGTGAAAATATTGAAACCCTGCAACGGTCAACCCGCGTCATTCCTCCCCCACCCGACCTAACAGCCAACGCCCATATTCAGGATTATGAAACGGCCTACAAGCAGTCCATTGCGAACCCTGAAAAGTTCTGGGACGGCATTGCCAAGGAACTCCACTGGTTTTCTCCCTGGAATAAAGTGTTGGAGTGGAACTATCCCTGGGCAAAATGGTTTGTGGGAGGCACCTGCAATATTGCCTATAACTGTCTCGATCGCCATGTCCAAACCTGGCGAAAAAATAAAGTGGCCGTCATCTGGGTTGGAGAAGAAGGCCAGGAACGAATTCTGACCTATGGCGAGTTATATCGACAGGTCAACAAATGCGCCAATGGGCTCAAAAGCCTGGGGCTCAATAAGGGCGACCGGGTGATGATCTATCTTCCGAAAATCCCCGAGCAAATCGTCGCCATGCTGGCCTGTGCCCGCATCGGAGTGATCCATTCGGTGGTCTATTCCGGCTTTAGCGCCACGGCGTTGGCCGCACGCATAGAAGCGTGCGAGGCGCGAGTGGTCATCACCGCAGATGTAGGTTATGACCGTAGTAGAAAAATACCCCTTAAGCCGGTCGTTGATGAAGCGGTTGCCAAATGTCCCTCAGTGGAAAAAGTTATTGTCGTCCAACGAGAACAATCAGCCTCTCCTCTTCAGGCTCCCAAAGAATTGGATTGGGAGGATTGGCTCAAAGATCAATCACCAAAATGTGAGGCTGAGGCGTTAGACTCCGAAACGCCCTTGTACATCCTCTATACCTCAGGAACCACGGGAAAACCCAAAGGCGTGGTCCATGTCCATGGCGGCTATATGGTGGGTACTTATATCACCACGAAATATGTCTTTGACCTCAAAGATGAAGATGTCTATTTTTGTGTCGCGGATCCGGGGTGGGTCACCGGCCACAGTTATATCGTCTATGGACCACTCTTAAACGGAGCCACGATTTTAACGGCGGAAGGCAAACCCGACTATCCCAATCCCGGGCGCTGGTGGGATCTCATCGAACGCTATGGGGTATCGATTTTCTATACCACCCCAACGGCCATCCGGCTGCTCATGAAATTTGGAGAAGACTGGCCGAAAAAATACGATCTCTCCTCCCTCAAGGTTTTAGGATCGGTGGGCGAGCCGATCAATCCGGAAGCCTGGGAATGGTTTCATCGGGTGACCGGTGGCACCAAACCCATCATGGATACCTGGTGGCAAACAGAAACCGGCATGATCATGGTCACAGCCCTCCCCTGCGTCCCGCTCAAACCAGGTTCAGCCACCCGTCCGTTTTTAGGCATCGAAGCGGATGTCATGGACCGCGAAGGCAACACGGTCGAAAAGGGCGGTGGGTTCGGCGTCATTAAAAAACCCTGGCCGTCCATGATGCGA
>BQIZ01000027.1 GCA_021604365.1 Nitrospirales bacterium | reverse complement strand
GGAAGAATTAAGGGAATAAGAGATAATGGCCGCAGACTTACGGTCGGCCTCACTTCCGATTGGGCAACCCTTCCCTCAGACATTCAGCAGGAAACATATGAAGCAGTCGCCTGCTATGCCAAAACGCAACAGCGCACATTGGAGGTTATTGAAACTCCATAAAATACCCGAACAAAGGCTTAGCTAAAAGGAACTCAGGCAGGTGGACCGTATGGGTGCTGGAGGGACTCTCGATAATATTCACGCAGAACCTGAGCCCGTTCTTCATCCATAAGTACGAGCTGGCGTTGATCGAAAACATTGGCGCAATACAGATAAGTCAAACGGGTTGTGGTACCTAACTCGATATGCATCTCTCCCCTCTGAGCATCCTGAATGGTCGACTCCTGTTGGATATGTTTGGAGGGAAGCCTCTCGTAAATGATTTGAGCAGAGGGATGGTGATTCTCGTAACAAGGTGCGGATTGATCCTCCTTAGCGTGAATTAAATCGCCCCAAAAGTCTTGAACCAACTCTTGAAAATCAGATTCGGTCATGTGCGTAACAGTTTCAACCAATTGGTGCAATAGATCCCGATCCGCCTCACCCCCAATAATCAGTCCTGTCAAACCGGAGGAATGCTCACACAAACCCCAAGCAAAGATCTCCTTCCACAGTCCGAAGCGCCACACCCAGGACCCAAAACTGGAGTGAACACCAGAAAAACTGGCACTCACTTGATCCATAGCCAACACCCGCCCCATCCTGTCGGCAGCAATCCCGATGCAGCGATAGAGTGTTTCGCCTGGTGCCCGATACGGTTCCTCATTCCACCCAAGAGTCTCCACACCCTGTGTGTTTCTGGCAACCTCATACAGGGGTCCATCGGCCACCTCTTCATCTACTGACCGATACCGACAGAAAACCGGAGAAGATATGGGAAACAGGCCTCTGGCATCTAACGCTCGTTGAAAGAAAATACGCCGACCAAGATTCCAGGTTTTCTCAAAAATGAGCATTCTCCCAATCAACCCTAATACCAGCAACAGGGCATCCAAACGTCCGTGTACTCCTGTCAGAACTTCCAGCTGCTCCTGCCGTTGATGGTCGACGACACGTTGAAACGTTTCCCAGGTTCGGCTTGGAATCCCCGGCTCCCGTTCCGTTTGAAACAACGTATGCGTCGAAAGAATTAGATCGTAGGTTCCGGAAATCTGTTGTGGTGGCACATGAGAGAGTTCGAAGCGAACATTTCTGATTTGTCGTTTTTCGGCCTCAAGACAAGCCATTTCAACCGATCGAGGCGATCGATCGATCCCCACAAATTCAACGTCAGGATGCTGTAGGGCAAAAAATATGGTCAGAATGCCAACCCCACAACCAAAGTCCAAAACCTGTTGAGCCGGTGCGATACGGCGACACACAGCGGTTCCTATCGTCAAAAAATATTGCAACCGTTGGGAATACAAAATGGGGATAAGATCCCGACGTGCTAATCCATCATAAAACTCAATGTCGCCCTTTCCCTTTTCATCACCGTATCGATGTTCAATCAATCGTTGAAAATCGTCCAATTCCTCTTTAGAAAGCGTCTCCCGTTGCCAGCCATAGTATGACGCCTCATCACGAAATTCTCGCAATCCCCAAGACTGCAAATAAGGGAAAAGCTCCGCATGATATTCCGTATTTTCTTCCATTTCATATCCCATAATGAACCAGAGTAAGAAATTCACTAAAAAGAAAATTGAATACCGGAAACGATGGCAGACAGGAGGAACGGAGAAAAACAATCAAGGCAAACAACGGGATTTAACTAACGAAAGGATGGGAATATGCATAGCCAACACACCGGTATCGGCCATGCACATTTCATCAACAAGCCGACTAGAACTTGGAAGATAACATCATCGCATCCTGGTAGGCCTGAGGTACCGGGTGTGGCTGTTGGAGTTGTCCAGTTCCCAATACCATATATTTTTCAATCGTGAGCTTTGGAAGAATAAGAGGGCCCCGCCCATGCAAACGATTGCTCTGACTCCCGATATCCGGACCAAGACCGAACTGAGGTCCCCCATGAAGGCGGGTTGAGGCATTCACCATAACAGCGCTCGAATCAACCTCTCGGACAAAGCGCATGGCCAGCTGATAATCCCGGGTCACAATCGTATCCGTATGCCCTGGAGCGTAATTCCCAATATGATCGATGGCTTCCTGACTATCTTTCACCACTTTAATATTCAGGGTTAAGGATTGATATTTTTTCCCCCAGTCGGTTTCCTCCGCCACCTTAATCCCTAAATGCCCGCTCATTTCCAAAACACCCAACATGGAAACCGTTTTAGGACAGCCATGCAAGGTCACCTGAAATTCCTGAAGAAGTCTTCGTGTTAATCCTGGCAACAAATGCCGAGAAACGCCCTGATGCACCAGAAGGGTGTCCATGGCATTCGCTTCGGATGGTGCTTGAAGTTTGGCGTTGACTGCAATCGTTTGGGCTAGGGGAATATCGACATCCTGATCAACATACACGTGACACAGACCTCCCTCAAAGCCAATGACCGGAACTCTGGACTGCTCCAGGATCCCATTGCGCAAGCCAGCGCTTCCTCGGGTAATCACAGCTTGGACGTATTGAGGATATCGTACCATTTCCAGCGCCGCCTCCGGGGAACTCCGGTCGAGAAACGTTAACCCCCCTTTGGGGACCCCATTGGACATCGCAGCCTCCTGGAGATAGTGAACAATTGCACCATTCGTATGAAACCACTCGGTTCCCCCACGAAAGACGCAGACATTATTGGTCTTCATGCACATCCCAAACGACTCAACCGTCACCAGAGGACCCATATCCGACACCACAGCGACAATACCCAAGGGGGAACGAACCGTATGGACCTGCATGCCATCTGTAGTCAGCCAGGCATGACTCACTTCTCCGATTGGATCAGGAAGAACCTGCAAATCTAACAGCCGTTGCTGCATGAGGTGAATTGTGTCTTTTGAAATTCGAATCCGTTCTGACGCCTCACGATGGGCTTGTTGATCTGTTGCCTTGGAAATGCCAGCCAAATCTTTTGCATTGGCCTCTAAAATTTCCTGAGTATGATCGACTAGACTCCCGGCCATTGCCAGTAATGCCTGATTTTTCGCACTGGGAGATATGCATGCCATGGGACGAGCAGCGTCCTTCGCTCCTTTCAGAAGCGCTTGCACATATAGTTTCAGAGGTACTTCAACCATCCTTCGCACTCCTTCATCATGAAAATGTTTGAAAACCGGATTGACTATAGCCATGAAGACTCATGGAGTCAAAAATTGCATTGATTCAAAAAGATTTTTTACATGTCCTTCCTTATATTCTACGATGCCAACAGAGGGCCAAGCTCCCATCGCATACCCATTAAAAGATAATCGGGGTTGAATTAGAATTTCCACCTATGCTAACCTCGTTTGGTTTAAGGAAAAATTATCAAGCATCAATTAAATTGCATGAATGTTTCTTCACTTGGCACAGCCTGCCTGATAAGACAATCCGCCTTTATTGTCTCCTGCCGGTCCCATTTGAGCCAAATTACTGTTTTGAATTTCGTTAAAAAATCCACTGTTTCGTGTTAAATCAGTATATCTCTGAAAGGGGGTGGGAAGGTCCGTTATGGTCACGATTAAATCGTTATTAGAAGCTGGGGTTCACTTCGGGCATCAAACAAATCGGTGGAACCCGAAGATGAAACGCTATATCTTTGGGGAAAAAAACGGCATTTATATTATTGACCTTCAAATTTCTCTTCAATGTTTCCAAAAAGCCTACGAATTTACCCGAGATACGGTGGCTGGAGGGGAATCCGTCTTATTCGTGGGGACGAAGCGACAAGCTATGGGCATTGTGGAGGAAGAAGCTAATCGTTGTGGAATGTTTTTTGTCAACCAGCGATGGCTGGGTGGCATGTTGACGAATTTCCAGACACTCCGTCGCAGCATCAACCAACTAAAAAAACTCGAAGCAGCAGAAACCGATGGCACATATGAACGACTGAAGAAAAAAGAAATCGTTCGTATGAAAAAAGAGCAAGCCAAACTTGAAAAATATTTGAGCGGCATCAAAGGCATGAACGACATTCCTGGGTGCATTTACATTTTAGACACCCGCATTCAGCATATTACGGTCAAGGAAGCCAATCGTCTTGGCATTCCGGTTATTGCCCTCGTGGACACCAACTGTGACCCTGAAGGCGTAGATTTTCCTATCCCTGGGAATGACGATGCTATTCGATCCCTCAAATTATTTACGGGACAAATTGCCGACGCATGCATCGAAGGTACTGAAATCCGCCGGAAACGACAGGAGTCAGTCGCAAATGGCGAGGGGTTCCTTCCAGACAACCCTGAACAAGGTCAACCATCCGTTGTAGCAAACCAGAATTCCCAACCTGTCTAAGGATCCCTGGTTCATCAATTTGAACCGAAATTTATAATACAATACTCAGTAGGAGAGCATGCATATGTCTAGCTTGAGTGCCTTGGTGAAGGAGTTGCGAGGCAAAACAGGGGCAGGAATCCTTGATTGTCAAAAAGCCCTTCAAGACACAGAAAATAATGTTGAAAAAGCCATAGATCTGTTGCGCCAAAAAGGGTTGGCTGCTGCGCAGAAAAAGGCAGGACGAGAAACCAAAGAGGGCATTATCTCCTCGTATATTCATTCAGGATCAAAAATCGGAGTCCTGATCGAAGTCAATTGTGAAACAGACTTTGTTGCACGAAATGAAGAATTTCAAGCCTTCGTCAAAGAAGTGGCCCTACAAATCGCGGCATCCCATCCTTTGTATATTAAACGTGAAGACGTTCCGGCTGACTTGATCGAACGGGAAAAAAATATCTTCCTCGCGCAAATAAAAGAATCGGGAAAACCCGAAGGAAGTTGGGAAAAAATCATCAAAGGGAAATTGGAAAAATACTATCAGGAACAATGCCTCCTGGAACAAGGCTTCATTAAGGATCCCAGCATCAGCATCCAAGATCTCCTTTCGCAAAAAATCGCAAAATTAGGGGAAAATCTCACGATCAGTCGCTTTACGCGCTACCAACTCGGCCAGGAATAATGTCGCTCAAATATAGCCGGGTTCTCTTAAAGATCAGTGGAGAAATGCTTGCTGGGGAACAAACCTACGGCATTCAGCCTTCCGTTTTACATAACCTCGCAGACGAAATTGCCGACGTTCTGACCATGAAGGTGGAAATCGCCATTGTGATTGGAGGTGGCAACATTTTCAGAGGCCTCGCTGCCAGTGCCTCTGGCATGGAACGAGCTTCCGCCGACTATATGGGCATGCTCGCTACCATGTTGAATGCTCTGGCTTTGCAAAATGCGTTAGAGAAAAAAGACGTCCCCACCCGGGTCTTATCGGCAATTGAAATGCGCCAGTTAGCCGAAAGCTACATTCGTCGTCGGGCTATTCGGCATTTGGAAAAAAAACGTGTGGTGATTTTCGCCGCAGGCACCGGCAATCCATATTTTACCACCGACACTGCCGCCGCGCTCCGAGCCATGGAAATTGGTGCGGATGTGATCATGAAAGGCACGAAGGTTGATGGAATCTACGACGCGGACCCTATGACGACACCAACGGCAAAACGCTTCACGGAATTACCATTTTTATCGGTGCTCAATAAAAGCCTGAAAGTCATGGATGCCACAGCCATCACGCTGTGCATGGATAACGACCTGCCTATCATTGTTTTCAATCTGACTTCCTCAGGAAACATCAGAAAAATCCTTGAGGGAGAATCGATCGGCACCATTGTTTCCAAAAATGCGCTTGTCACTTAACGTGGGGAATGATCATGAACGATCCAACCATTCTTAAAACTACTCAGCGAATGGAGGGAGCCATTGAGCACCTCAAGAGAGAATTCATGTCTCTTCGAACCGGTCGTGCCTCCTTGGGACTACTCGACCATATTACCGTTGATTATTATGGGACGCCAACTCCCCTCAAGCAAATTGCCAACCTCGCGATTCCTGAAAGCCGCATGATCACCATTCAACCCTGGGATACCTCCCAAATCCGGGAAATTGAACGTGCCATCATTAGCTCGGAATTGGGCCTCACTCCATCCAATGACGGCAAACTCATTCGGCTCCCCATTCCTCCACTGAGCGAAGAACGACGGAAGGATTTAGTCAAACTCAGTAAAAAATATGGGGAAGAGACCAAAGTACAGATTCGTGGATTTCGTCGTGAAGGCAATGACGAACTCAAACACCTTCACAAAGAAAGCTCACTGACAGAAGATGCCAAGGACCGGCTAGAAACCGAAATTCAAAAACTCACAGACAAATTCATACAGGCCGTCGATGACCTCACCAAGAAAAAGGAGGAGGAAATACTCGCCATCTGAGGAATATTTGTGATACCGATCAGGCCACCGTCACCTTCCGATCTTCGACACCTTCCGCCTCCGATCACCGTTTCTATCCGTCTTGATGCGCTAACCAGGAATTTCCATCAAATCCGGCAATCGATCGCTTCGTCGACAAAAATTCTGGCCGTCATCAAAGCCGACGCTTATGGCCATGGGGCAATCCCTGTAGCGCGAACCCTGGAACACCTGGGCATCTTTGGATTTGGCGTTGCATCGGTCATGGAAGGCATAGTCCTTCGAGAACACCACATCCGCTGCCCCATCCTGGTCATGGGACCACTGCTACCCGAACATCTACGCGAAATTATTCGGCATCAGCTGACACCGGTGATTTCACGGGCCGAAATCGTTCAACAACTTCTGGAGCGACTTTCTCCTCGGGCCACCCCATTCCCCATTCACCTCAAAGTCGATACAGGATTACACCGACTCGGCTTCGAAACTGATCAAGCCCTCTCCCTACTCGCCGGACTTTCACTCTCAACCCCTCTCATTGAAATACAGGGCCTCCTAAGCCATTTTGCTGATGCCGACAATCAGGACCACACATTAACCAATAGGCAAATCCAAACATTTCTGGCATTTATCGACCAAGCAAAGCAATTGGGCATACAAAAACCCATTTTCCATATGGCCAATAGCGCTGGAATCCTCTTTCATCCAACTGCCCATTTGGGCATGGTCAGACCTGGATTAATGTTATATGGGTACGCACCGCGGCAGGAGAGTTTTCCTCATTCCCTCCCGCTTGAACCGGTGATGCAAGCCACCACCTACGTAGCCCATCTCCGCTCCCTTCTGCCAGGCGAAATTGTGGGATATAATGCATTGTTCCGCACACGGAGACCATCTCAAATCGCCGTCCTGCCGGTGGGCTATACCCACGGATTTCCCCGCCATCTCACCGGCATCGGGCATGTCCTCCTCAAGGGAGAAGCGGCCCCAATTATTGGAAAAATTTGCATGGATATGATGATGGTAGATGTCACAGACATCCCCCATCCAACTGTTGGAGACGAGGTCATGCTATTGGGAAAACAGGGAACGCGGGAAATAACAGCCGAAGATCATGCCGGATGGTTAAAAACGATTCCCTATGAAGTCTTATGCGGGATCGGGGGAAAGGCGAACCGGATTTACCTTCCCCACATTCCTGACCCATCTCCGTCACCTACACCACAACCGTCAGCCAAAAAAATCCAGGAATAACCATGTAGCCGACGAATTCATTCACACCACGACCACATTGACTCAGACAAAGGGTCTTAGCATCTTAAGTTTTCAGCTTACGCTTTAAATGTTTCTCGACACTCGCCACCTTACCGGCCAACCGGCCTTTTTTCCCACGCCGATAATCAACCTTAATCACACAAGAAATCCGAGGGCAATCCTTTTTCATTCTGGTATAGCATTCTTTCACGACGCGAAACACGTCATCCCACTCGCCTTCCAACACGGTTCCCATGGGATTGAGGCGATAATCCACACCGCTTTTATCAATCAGGTCTAGTGACCGGGACACATATTTTCCGACACTTTCGCCTTTACCAAGCGGCGACATGCTAAATTCCAAGAGCACCATTACCCACCTTCCTTTCCAACGGGTTCCACCTGCTCCTCACTGGACAACTTCCAACTATTGGGATACTCCAATTCCCCGGTCAATTGAAATCCATTAACCGCTTCCGCCAAGCGCTCCCGACGCCGGAGATCGCTCACTTCCGTATTCTTCAGCTCTTCACGCAATGCGCCCAACCAATCCAGGAACTGGTCGAATTCTTCGTCAAACAGCAATTCAAGATGTTGACGTAAAATCTTTGCCAGGGCCGGGGCGGTCCCACTCGTACTAATCGCGATTCGAAGATTTCCGCGCTTGACCAGCGCAGGCATGATGATCGTCGAATAGTCGGGCAAATCCATCGACCACACCAGACAACGCTCCGTTTTCGCCAGCTCGAACAAGGACTTGGCCAAATCCAGATCGTCCTTCAACACATTCATAATCAGCACAACCCCTTGAGCATCGCCGGATCGAAAGGTTCGTCCCCGATGAATAATTTTCCCTGAGGCAGTCAATTTCCGCAAATCGACATGAAGAGTAGGACTAACCACCGTAACTTTTGCTCCGGCATCCAACAAGCGATGCACCTTTTCAACGGCCTCTTCATCACCACCAATCACCATGCACTGGCGACCATCCAAATCAAGTGTTACTTGAAACCCTGCATTCTTCGTCATGAGTATCCTCCTTTAGAACCCGACACATCTTACCCAACATGCACCACAGGGGGAAAGGGTAAAATCCCCAATCCCATGTCCCACAACATTGCATAGGTTGCAGGCGCCAAAACGCACGGAGAATTACACCGAGAACAGGTCAAGGGGACTGAGAGACGGAATGCCCATTACAGGGGTGTTGAGGAACAGACAGGAAAAATCAGGCAGGAGTTATTCGACCGGATGCTGAAGACTTTCTGAACTTTGAATACCGAGAGACTCATAGATTTTCAAGGTTGCCTTCGATTTATTCAAGGTATAAAAATGAATACCCTTCACTTTATGATCAATCAGATCCACCACCTGTTCGGTCGCCCAATGAATGCCCACCCCTTCCGCGTAAACATCATTCTCCGCTCGATCCATCGCCCGCAAAAGTTTTGCAGGAATACGGGCCCCAAGCGCCAGCTCCGACATGCGAGCCATGCCCTTCCTGGAAACAATCGGCATAATGCCCGCGATGATCGGCACTTTAATGCCCACAACTTCGCAACGCTCACAAAAATCAAAAAAATCCCGATTATCAAAAAACAATTGGGTACAGATATAATCAGCACCCGCATCGACTTTTCGCTTCAGATTGTCCATTTCCTGTAACCGGTTAGGCGTACCGGGATGTCCTTCGGGAAATCCTGCCACTCCCACGCCCATTTCAGGAAACTGCTGCTTAATAAACCACACCAGGTCAGACGCAAACTGAAACCCATCCTCAGGAATCTCCACATCCGTGCATCCCTTGGGAGGATCTCCCCGCAAGGCCATAATATTATGAATACCGCTGGCCTGGTATTTCGAGAGAATCTGATGAATTTCCTGACGGCCTGAGCCCACGCAGGTTAAATGCGACACAATCGTCAGATCGGTTTCCCGTTTCAGCTTCACGACTAAATCATGCGTGCGTTCCCTGGTAGACCCGCCAGCCCCATAGGTTACACTGACATACGCAGGCTTTAAGGGCATGAGGGCCGAAATCGCTTCAAACAGTTCTTGAAACGTACGTTCCGTTTTTGGGGGAAAAAACTCGAAACTAATCGCAGGATTATGCGTCCGCAACACCTCAGAAATATGCATGGTCATACCTTAAATCGCTCACCCACATTTGTCTAGTCTCTATCACAATTCGGCCTTGGCATGAAAGGCAGAAAGAGGCCTCACACACCAACGAACGAGAATTGCGCCAACAAGACCGGTCAAAACCAGAACGGTCAGAAGATGAAACACGGTCACATTCCCAATCGCAATGGGAATCCCCTGCCCCTCTAAAGTACTCAAAAACATGACATACCGGACCATCCCCATCAGCACCAGGGTGATTACCGTAAAAATAATTCCTCCCCAAACAAGACCTTTGACATGCGGCACCATAAATGACGCATTTAACAACACCATGGCCACCAGGGCTGCCATCACCCCTACGATGAAGAATGCAGAGGCCAAGCCGGCGCCATCAATCAGGCCGCCTCTCGGCCCCTCACCCAAGACGAGAAACAACCAGGGACCGATAAACATTTGCGGAACCAGGCCCGCTAACATCCAACCAACCCCGTACCGAACCTGTCCATCGGAGGGGAGGAAGCGTGAACGAGAGATGGAGTCAGTGGCATCCGACTCGCCTGACCATCCCAACAGCCCCAGCAGCGTCACCACCAATCCCCCTGCAGCCAAGCCGGCAAAAAGAAGATGGAGGCTTTTTGGAACCACTCGGGTCCAATTCACGGTCGACAATTCGAGTACAAACCATCCTCCAGCCACATGCCCTTCATGCGCCATGGCATCCCATCGGGCTAACCACAGGACACCCGCTCCAAAGAACAGGACGCCCGCACACCCCAGCCAGACAAACCCCGAATGCTTTCCGGGACCATTTTTCTGCAGGCTTTTCCAAAGGCAGACTCCGCCCAACACAAAACCCAACATTTCCTCATAGCACCACGGCCCCACGGCAATATGAGATTCCGGCAGAGGGTAACCAAGGATGGCCGGCACAAGAAGGCCGACAACCCCGGACATCACCAACAGACCAACCGTCAATCGAACGACCAGGGGGTTAAGAACCTCCCGCAGCCCTTTTTGATAGGAATCGCCTTGCCAGCGACACACCAGCTCCGTCATCAGCAACAGAAGCGTCAACCCTAACGGCAACACCATCCGCCACACATCCAAAACCGCAAACAGCAGGAACCCGTCAATCATATCCGTTCTCTTTCCTTAACACATGATGAGAAAAAATGAAAAATTAGTACACAGGCCATGCTGGATCAACAAGGAGTCTGTAAGGAATAGAACATGTCCAGGAAGGCCATGTCATCCTAAGCCCTTCAAACGGTCTGCATAACTCGAATTTAGCCGGGTGAGGCCTGGACAATCTGAAGCCATCCCCGGTGATGAAGAAGGTGAACGGGAGCCTCAAAGAGGACAGAGAGCCGGTGATCATTCAGAATATCCCCCTTAAGACCATCTTCCATGATCCGGCCCTGTTTCAACAACACGACCCGATCAATCTCCGGAGGAATTTCATGGACATGGTGCGTCACTAAAATCACCGTACCTCCCCGGTGAATAAAATCCCGAATGATCTGAAGGTATTGAAAACACGCCTGCACATCCAGCCCGGTGGTTGGCTCATCTAACACAAGGATCTGAGGTTCGTGCACCAAAGCCCGACCCAACAAGGCTCGCCGTTGTTCTCCGGTAGACATCTTCCCAAATGGGCGATCTCGAAGATGGGCAATCCCAAGCCTGCGCATCATCTCAGAGCTCTCGGTACGATGTCGGAGACTGATGCTTTGATGGTCATATACATCCATACTAGAGAAAAACCCCGAAAGAATAATCTCCAACCCTGTGGTGCGGGCCGGATAGGCCTGTTGCATATCCGCAGAAATTATCCCAATCTGGGAGCGTAATTCCCATACGTTCCACTGCTCCTTCCCCATCAGCCGGACATAGCGATCCGGCCCGACGACCGGATACAGTTCCCTCGAAAGCAACTTCATGAATGTCGATTTCCCTGACCCATTGGGACCCAGGATGACGGTCGAACATCCCTGAGCAATTTCCAGGGACAGATCATGGAGGACAGCCTGAGTTCCCCGATACACCGTCGCATGGTGAATCTGAATGAGAGGGGATACTTTCGAACTCACCATGTCCACCATCCACAACCCTCCTGCCTCAGGAACAGTTGACCAGCCCCCACAGACCACATCAAACACATCACAACCTTCCCGGAATCAACAGATTGCACCTCACCTGAAGGACACGGCATGTCCCACCACATCCTCATACCCGAAAAACCGACATCATTATCCTTTAGCAAAAACAACCCGTCTCACACAAAGACAAATTGCTCCATCTTGAAAAAATAAACGAACGGGAAAGTCCACATAATGCCCAAAATCAGACATGGTTCAACATAAACAGACACACCCATCACTGGCACATCAGTTGCTTCTGACAAAAGTTATGAGTAAGAGTCAGTAAGCCGTACGAAACGGCCAACATTCACCATCTTATTTATAAAACCAGGGAGATCAAAATGAAAATCATGTCTTCAGGATGCGCAATCGGGACCATGGCCTTTGTGTCCGGAATAACCTTGGGAATCGCGGCAGGACTGCTGTGGGCTCCACAGTCCGGGAAACGAACCAGGGAAGACCTACAGGATCTTGCCTGCGATACAATGGACCAAGCCGAGGACTGGATAGACAACACCAAAGAAACCGTTGACGATTTTGTCAAAAGAGGAAAAGCAGCCGTCATGGGCGCCTAATCCTGACCGTTTATTCACCGTTGTGATCAAATTATGTTCGGGACATGCCGAGCGAAGGGAACACCCACGAGAATACGTTGTCGTCCTGAGCCGTGCGACAAGCCTGCCTTGTGCGCAGTCCGAGGAGCTCAGGACGACAAGCGGGCGCGAGGCTGCCAGCTGAGCCTATGTGTGTCCCCTACCTGAATGAGGAAATCGTGGTGTGGACCAGAAACCCCGGAGACGCTTCGAAATTTGATGTCGAGGACACCAGAAAAAATGAGAGCAAATCAAAGAACAATTTGCCCCTTCTAGACTCTTCCTACCCAGACGACTACAATTGGATCTCAGGAGTCTATCCCATTGACCTTCCGAGATTCTGATCTCTCGTGAACGTGTTTCCATATTACAAGTTATTCGAGAAATTTTGAGCGTGATACCCCGCAGTGATCTGCCGTACAGTCACCAAGCCCAAGCTCCTTCAATTCGCAGGAATGGCTCTTCGCTAACGGATGGTTCCTCCAATGGAAGGATCCATGAATCCGATAAGACATCAGACACGAAACCAGTCCCCTTCCCCGACCACCCCAACAGATAAGGACATCCAATCTTGCTATGGCAGGCATAACACGCATCCCGTTTCATCAACGAATAGTTATTGGCGTCGAAATCGAAGCGTACAGTATTAATGTCACCGATCACAAAATCGGCAGACGCCTGTCCAAACCCCGGCCTGGTCTGTCTGAATCCGGAGAACGTTTTACCCGGGATGCCTCCATTGGCAGCGAATATAACAGTCGCCCCTTTAGCACGGTCAGGGAGAGCTTGTTTTTACTCAAGGCCGGTTTGCGAAAATACCTGCGCGGACTGTATCGCAGTCGGGAAGAGGAACAGGACTATCGCGTGCCGTTATTTGTGGGCGGCTGGACGAACCGGTTTGCGGGCACCCACTTGCACATCTCTGTCGCCAATCGCAAACTCACCAAACAAGAAGCTACCGCCCTCAGTTGGCATCTCCATGACCAACTCCCGTTGCTCATCGCCACCGGAGCCAATTCACCCATATGGGACAAAAAAGTCACAGGGAAAGCCTCCAACCGGTTTCTTCGGGGAAATGCCACCTACTTCACGCCCACGAAACGAGGGGATCTCACCTCAGTCGATACCAGGGAACTGGTCTATAGCCAAGGACGAAAAACCAAACCACCCACTCTGGAAATCCGGGTCTTCGATTCCAATATTCCGGAATTTGTCGTGGCAAATTTATGTCTGGTGAAAGCCGTGTGTTTGCGATGGCTCAGAGGGAAGGCGGCTGCCAATCGAATGAGCCATGCCGAGTACCTCCTCGCCAGAACAGAAGCCGCGACCAAAGGCATGAAAGCCAACCTCCCCTGGAAACGGGAATGGATACCAGCCACGGAATATTTGGACCGATTCCTCTGGGAACACCGGGAAGAAATCGATGACATGGATATTCCTGAAGAAATCTATGAGGTTCTCCGTCTGCTCAAACGCAGATATAACGGCACGCGGCTCATTCATGATGCAGTCGCCCTCGCCATTCGTGAGCACCCGCAAACCTGGCAACGCCGGTTCGCCAAACGCTATCGCTCAGGATTAGGCCATTTGCTCAGTGGCAACACCTTGCAGGATTTTGCCACCGAATTAGGGGTCCCCTTTCCCAGTACCGAACGGGTGTGGCTGGGCAGGAAGCGAGCCTCCATCGATGAGTAAACGTTTTCCCGCCCCGTTAATCGGCATCACCTGTGAAGCCGTATCAAACCGCAAGGACTTCGCCAACTACGATTTATTATGTGACCACCGCTATGCGGCCGCGGTCACCGAAGCGGGCGGCCATCCGGTGTTGCTCCCGATAAATCACAGGGAAACCCTTCGCAACCGTTATCTCGAAGGCATTGACGGGTTGGTCATTGTCGGAGGCGACGATCTTGACCCAAGCTGGTATGGAGAACGCCCGAAAAAACGCACAAAAGTGGCATTCAAAAACCGGTCAAAGTTTGAAGCCTGGCTCTACAAGGCCGGCAAAACACGTCGATTGCCCATTTTAGGAATCTGCTATGGGATGCAATTGATCAATGTCCTGGAAGGCGGAACTCTTCATCAACATATTCACCCACCCAAACAGGGCTATCATGTGGATCATGAAGGCAAAAAAAACGGGTTGCATCCCATCAAAGTCATTCAGGGCACCCGATTGGCGACAATCCTCGGAAAGGGTCGCAAGGTGGTGGCCACCGAACATCACCAGGGCGTCCGGACACTTGCTCCCGATTTTATTCCTGCCGCCATCGCCAGCGACGGACTCATTGAGGCGATGGAACATCCCAAATACCCTCATATCTTTACTATTCAGTGGCATCCGGAACGACAACTCCGCAGCCAAACCACACAACGGCTATTGCGGGCCTTCGTCCGATCCTGCCAACACTACCAGCGAATAAGAAACCCGTAATCGGCCAGGTTCACCACCAATCGTCAAACACACAGAATCTTAAATAATACGGGCAAGAAATCAGAAATAAAATGGGCAAGAGTGGCAGGCTGTGACATGCGGCAATCTTAGGGGGAATGGTGAATCTCAATAATTTCCAAGGGCATATTGACCCACAGGCACGTTGCATATTAAAGGCCTCGGGGCGGTTCAAAAAGGCATGCCCTGAGCCTTTCGAAGGCTTCGTGGGCATGGCCCGCACCACCTGGTCATTCTGAGCGGGAGGCAAAGAATCTGTGTCCAGGTCGAATAGTCCCACGCCTCAGGGAGATCCTTCGGTTCACCCCGGTTGACAACATGACACTAGAGATCAACCTCTCCCTGACGCGTTTACGCCACTCCTTAAGCCAGTTGGCATTTGGAATTCAGACGATTTTCCCCGGTATAAAAAAGATCAGTCGAATGTTCAACACATGATTTCCTGGCAACATCCCTGGAAGCTCCAAGCCAAGGCCTCCCTCATCATCATCCTCATTGTGGGCGGGGCCATTCTGGTCACAGAACTCTTGCATCAATATTATGTGGCGGAATTGGCCAAAGATGTCATTCACTCCAAATCTCTCGTCCTCCTTCGCCAAATCGGCGCACGATTTCAATCAGAAACGCATTTCCACAATGCGGCATTGCGGGAGAAATACTTAAACGATTTAATGAGCCGGAACCCGGATCTCATCTTCCTCCGTGTCTATGGGAAAGGTGCCAAGGCCAATGAACCGCCAATCCTACTCACGCAAGTTGGGGACACCGAGGACATTTCATCCGAAATCCCGTTGATGGTCACCCACACCTTCCAATTTGAAGAACCCCAAGGCCGCTTTCACAATCAACCCGGCGATGATCGGCTCAAATTATCCACGCCTCTTGCCATACAGGGAAAAACCACCGGGGTCATTTACGCCGAATACTGGACGGGGCAACTCACCACTATCACCAGATTTTTTCTCAATTGGTCACTCATCATTAGCCTGATCATGGGATTCTGCATCGTGGCGGTGTTAAACTTCTTTCTCTATCGACATGTTATCCGTCCCCTTGGGCGGCTCAAAACCGGGCTGGCTGAAGTGGAAAAGGGCCAATGGGCCACCCTGGTGCCGATCGGAAAAACAGACGAAATAGGTGAATTAGCCCGCCAGTTCAATTCCATGGCCCAACAGATCCAAGAGGTCATGAGGGAAAATGCCTCCTTGAATCAGGCGTTAGCCCAGGCGCGGGATGTCCTGCAAACCAGAGTGGAAGACGCAACAGTAGAACTCCGGCAACGTAACGAAGAATTGGCCGCCGTCAACGACCGCCTCTCCATTGCGCAACGTGACATTCTCCGGCAACAACGGTTGGCGGTCCTGGGGCAACTGGTCGCCACCATTGCCCACAAGATCGGCACACCCCTCACGGCCATCTTCGGACATCTGCAACTTCTCCAGGAAGATCCACATCTTCCCCAGGAAGTCCTGGAAAGGGTGCGAACCATGCTCAAACAAACCGATCGCCTCACCCACAGCATCCAGGACTTGCTCACCTTTACGCGGACACCCACCATCTCAGTCGAACAGGTCTCACTCCCGACCCTGATCGACCAGTCGCTGTTATTATTTCGCCCGCTGCTGCAAGAGCATGGCATTCAAGGGCTCACGCACTTTGCGCCCGATCTGTGGTCGGTACAGGGAGATGCCTTTCATCTTCAGGAGGCCATCAACAACCTCATCGATAACGCCATCGATGCCATGCCGGAGGGGGGACAATTGACCATTCAGGCCAGAAACGCCGAAGATACCCCACCAGCGGGACCGGAGGTGATCGTCGATATTCACGATTCAGGACCAGGGATTCCGCAGGAACACAGAGAAAAAATCTTTGACCCCTTCTTTACCACCAAAAGTGTGGGATCAGGAACGGGATTGGGATTAGCCATCACCACAGAAATTATTCAATTGCATAAGGGCCACATCACCGTGCAGAGCGAAGAGGGCCAGGGCACCCGCTTTCTCATTCGGTTGCCCGCCTGGAGGATCCCGGATCATGCATAAAGCCACCATCCTCATCGTCGATGATGAACCCGACACCCTCACCCTGCTTCGAGAAATCATGGAAAAAGAAGGCTATCAGGTGCACACCGCCACAAGTGGGGAAGCCGCCTTACACACCTTCGTCGATCAAACGCCGGATGTGGTGTTATCGGATATTCAAATGCCGCACATGGACGGGTTAGCGTTACTAGCCGAAACACGGAAACGCAGCCCCCTCACCCAGGTCATTCTCCTCACTGCCTATGGGTCATTGTCGACCGCGGTGGAAGGCATCAAATCCGGGGCCTTCGATTACCTCTCCAAGCCGTTCGCATTGGAAGAAATTCGCTCCGTCGTCCGACGGGCCTGTGACCATAAACACACATTGGAGGAGGCACGCGTATCGATTCAGCCACTCCTGCCAAAAGGAAACGGCATCAACCAGATACAAGGCAACAGTCCGCCGATGGTGGCCGTCTACAAAATCATCGCCCGCGTGGCCCCGACGGAATCCACCGTCCTCATCCATGGGGAAACGGGAACAGGAAAAGAACTCATTGCCCGGGCCATGCATGCCAACAGTCTCCGAAGCGACGGGCCGTTTATCGCCGTCGATTGCGGCACGCTCACAGAAAATCTGCTGGAAAGCGAATTATTCGGTCACGAACGCGGCGCCTTCACGGGAGCCATCACCCTCAAAAAAGGACTCCTGGAATCGGCCAATCAAGGCACCTGTTTCCTGGATGAAATCGGCGACATCTCCCCGAACCTGCAAAGCAAACTCCTCCGCGTTCTGCAAGAGCATGAAATCCGCCGGGTGGGCGGGATGGAATCCCTCAAAGTCGATGTCCGCATCATTGCCGCCACCAACAAACATCTCAAAAAACTCGTGGAATCCGGGAAGTTCCGGGAAGATCTCTATTACCGGCTCAACGTCGTCACGCTGCACCTGCCCTCGCTACGAGAACGGGTCGAAGACATCCCCACACTCATCGACTACTTTCTCACTAAATATACCCAGCTCAACAATAAGGTCATCACCGGAGTGCACCCGGAGGCCTTAGCCCTGCTCACCAACTATTCGTGGCCGGGAAACGTGCGTGAACTCGAACATACCATTGAACGAGCCGTCGTCATGACCCCGCATTCTCTCATCATGTCTCACGACCTCCCGTTAGCGCTCGTCGCGCCTCCCGCCCTCCCCGACCAATCGGCATCCCATCCGGACTGGAAAACGCTCGAACAGCTCGAACGGGAACACATCCTCAAAGTCTTAGATGCCCAGCAAGGCGACGAAAACCGCACCTCGGAACTCCTGGGCATCCACCGAAAAACCCTCCAGCGCAAACTCAAAGAATACGGCCTCCGCTAAAAACCAATCCGCTATCAACCCATGTTTCTCACCATAAGAAAAGGAAACCAGCAGGAAGCAAAAAATATAAGGAAGCTTCACCGACCTATCACCATCAGGTCGGCTAAACGGGCTGACGCATAAATCAACAGGCGGACCTTGTGTGAGCCTTGCGAGTTGGTCCGCCCTCCGTGCGCCTGCGTCAGCACGCTATAATATGCTGACCTGGGTGAACATGGTTTTGGGTCCTTTTGCCGAAACAAAAGGACCTCGCCGTACGGGGGCGAAACCCCGTCATCGATCAAGCCTTCACACCACATTCAGGCATGGCTCATCGGCCAGCAGAAAAAATATAACGAGGGTTCCCCCTACTATCCACCCCCTTCAGGTCGGCCAACAATTTAGTTTCCTAATGGTCCCACGCCGGCTAGCCCAACGGAGGGACGGACAATCCACCAAACAGATTTAATGGAACATCTATCGACACGTCGATAATGACAAACATCATTGACTTCCACGCACAAATAAACCATATTCAACCCCTTGAGACCGACCTTAGGAATTAAGAAAAGATAACACTTGGCACCTGGCACCTGGCACCTGGCAGAAATTGGAAAAGAAAAAAGGAAAAATACATAATGAAATTTTATAAAAATACCACGTCCACACGCTTTCAAATCCTCGAGGGGGAAGAACCACGACACCGACTTCGAGGAGAAACCGTCTAATGCGCTGAGTTCTCGTTTGCAGCTCTGGCCTTCCCTCAGGTCAACTCCGAGCATCTGTAAAAAGCCTATCCACACAGCGCCTCCTGCAAAACGAAAAAGTACGGGACGAAAACCCGCACAGCACGATCACGTATGAGCATGAGAAAGCACAGAAGAACGGCGTGACTGATGAGCGTCCATAGCGATGCCGGTACACGTATTAACAACGATTTGGTTGAGCGTGGAATACAGGGGATAAAACAATGTGGGCTCTCATCATAATTCTCTTTTTCGTGGGGCTGTTGTCGGGATGCCTTACCGAGCCAATCGCCACTCGTGAGGACATCCAACATTCTCAGACCATCACATTTGAACACGTCGACCAGCCACAACTGGTAGAATCCATCCATCAGTTATTCATGCTGGCCGATCCCGCCAAGGTGGTGATTCAGAAGAGTGACCGCACCGTCCAGGTTGAGCGGTTAATTAACTCGGGATTTTTTACGATTACAGAAAATTGGGACTTCCATTACCGCCAACGCGAGAACGCCATGGATCTTCACATGTCCGCCAAGGCCGATTGGGTCGGGGGATCCGTCACGCCACGCAACAAGTATTACTATGACCTCGTGGCTCAACGTCTGCGATATTTATTGGGAGAGCCTGGCGTGGAATGGGAAACCTGTGACCAGTTCAAACACCGCACCCGCCCCGAACGCACCATGCGGGAGCATGGCTTTCTCTGCGTCTTTGCCGAGGATAATCCGCCAACCACAAGTTGAGCGAGATGATGCCCTTCTGGAAAAGCCGCAAAATTGACCGGCGTAAAAAAAAAGCCTCACTCGTTCCCCTCGGGCTTAAGGCTCTCATTTCCAATCGTCAGCTGTGATCCGACGCCTGCCGGCTGGCCCAAGGGAGGGACGCTCTTCTCAGCTAGCGGACCGTGTTTGAGCCCGGCGAGTTGGTCCGCCCTCCCCCTTTATTTATCCCCTGGCCTGGTGACATGGCCGAGCAGTGCAACCGGCACCGGAAAAAAGGCGGGCAGTGTCTGAGCGCAGCGAGTTTGCCCGCCGCCGGTGTCGGTGAAACGCGCAGGGTACCCGAAGGGCCATGCCACGGCCAATATGGTTTTGGCCACTTTTGCCGAAACAAAAGTGGCTCGGCTGTCGGGCCGAGACCCGACACCCCACCCTCGAAATCTCAAGGGGCAACATTTCAGCCTTTCACGCCTCATTTTTCCTTTGAAACCCAAAAATTCTTCTGTACATCATTCAAGCCATAAGGTACATTTTCAAAGTTTCCCCATAACGCATCATGCCCGACACTTTGGCAATTACCTGAATCACCCCCAAACAGGTTTATGCCCCCATCCGAAAACCAGGCCAGCAAAACATCGAATGCCTTCCCACCCAACCTGTGTGGGGAAGCCATAACTCAATCCACAAAAATCAGTCTTCCGCCGATCGTTACGTCATATGGAAATTTTCACTAGTGGCATGCCCTAACTTCAAGGACGACCGTAGCAATGTGGACGGGCCAACCGAAACAACCAGGACCGCAACCATTCAAAACAAGTAGACCCCATGTTTGAACAAGCGTTTAAAAATATCGACGACGTGCTGTGGAAGGAAGCCGGTTGCACCACCGAGCTGGACTACACCGAACAAACCTCCTGGCTGCTGTTCCTGAAATATCTGGATGGTCTGGAACAGGACAAAGCCATGGAGGCCAAACTGGAAGGCAAAAAATACAGTTTCATCCTCGACAAAGATTACCGCTGGGACAGTTGGGCCGCTCCGAAAGGCAAGGACGGCAAACTGGATCACAACCAAGCCCAGACCGGCGACGACCTCCGCGACTTCGTGAATCTCAAACTTTTCCCCTACCTGCACGGCTTCAAGCAAAAGGCTAGCGGGCCGAACACCATCGAATACAAGATCGGAGAAATCTTCGGGGAGATCAAAAACAAAATCCAAAGCGGCTACAACCTGCGCGAGATCATCGACCACATCGACGAACTGCGATTCCACTCACAGAGGGAAAAGCACGAACTCAGCCACCTCTACGAAGCCAAAATTAAAAACATGGGTAACGCCGGGCGCAACGGCGGCGAATATTACACCCCGCGCCCACTCATTCGCGCCATGGTGCAAGTGGTCAAGCCGAAGCTCGGTGAAAGGATCTACGATGGGGCCTGCGGCTCGGCGGGCTTCCTTTGCGAGTCGTTCGATTACCTAAAATCCAAAGGCAACCTCACCACCAAAGACCTCACCACGCTCTAGACTCGCACCTTCTACGGGAAAGAGAAGAAGTCCCTCGCCTACGTCATGGCCATCATGAACATGATCCTGCACGGCATCGAAGCGCCCAACATCATCCACACCAACACGCTCACCGAAAACCTGGCCGACATTCAAGAAAAAGACCGCTACGACGTGGTGCTGGCTAATCCCCCCTTCGGCGGCAAGGAGCGGAAGGAAGTGCAGCAGAACTTCCCCAACCGCACGGGCGAGACGGCCTTCCTCTTCCTCCAACACTTCATCAAAATGCTCAAGGCTGGCGGACGCGGCGGCGTGGTCATTAAGAACACCTTTCTCTCCAACACCGACAACGCCTCGAACAGCCTGCGTAAGCTCCTGCTGGAATCCTGCAACCTATACACCGTGCTCGATATGCCCGGCGGCACCTTTCTGGGCGCGGGCGTGAAAACCGTCGTACTTTTCTTCGAGAAAGGCGCACCGACGCGCAAGGTCTGGTACTACCAACTCGACCCGGGCCGCAACATGGGCAAGACTAACCCGCTCAATGATGCCGACCTGGCCGAGTTCGTGAAGCTACAAAAGACATTCGCCGACTCCCCCAAGAGTTGGAGCGTGGATGCCAAGAGCATCGACCCGACCACTTTTGATCTCTCCGTGAAGAACCCGAATGGTGCCGAAGAAATCACGCACCGCAGCCCACAAGACATCATGGACGAAATCGCCGCGTGGGATGCGGAAAGTGCCAAAGTATTGCAAACGATAAGAGGCCTCCTGTGAGTGGAATTTCCCCAACCCCGTTTGCCCTGAGCTTGTTGAAGGGTTCGATCTCTCCGTGAAGAACCCAAATGGTGCCGAAGAAGTCACGCACCGTAGCCCACAGGACATCATGGACGAAATCGCCGCGTGGGATGCGGAAAGTGCCAAAGTATTGCAAACGATAAGAGGCCTACTGTGAGTGCAATTTCCCCAACCCCGTTCGCCCTGAGCTTGTCAAAGGGTTCGATCTCTCCGTGAAGAACCCGAATGGCGGAGAAGAAATCGCGCACCGCAGTCCACAGGACATCATGGACGAAATCGCCGCGTTGGATGCCGAAAGCGCCAAAGTATTAAAAACGATAAGAGGCCTACTGTGAGTACAATTTCCCCAACCCCGTTCGCCCTGAGCTTGTCGAAGGGTGATTTCCAGGAGAGCAATTAATGTCATTCTGGATGTACATCCTCCATTGCGCCGACGGCAGCTACTATACCGGCCATACAGACAATCTCGACAAACGAATCCAGGAACACCATGCAGGTGCAATCCCCAGTTGTTACACCTTCAACCGACGTCCCCTTCAATTGGCTTTTTCGCAAGACTTCCCAACCCGTGAAGAAGCTCTGGCCTCCGAACAACAAATCAAAGGCTGGAGCCGAAAAAAGAAAGAAGCCATGATGCAAGGAGATTGGGCAGAGGTCTCCCGCCTGGCACAATCTGCTCGGGCAGTATCCCTTCCCTCCGTACACCCTGAGCCGGTCGAAGGGTTGGAAATTTCCGTTCATGGTTCGACAAGCTCACCACGAACGGAAGGGAAGTCTCGCTGATGAAGAAAGAGTGGCAGACAAAGAAGCTGGGGGAAGTAATTCAACTTGTATCGGGTCAACATATTGATGCCAAAGACTACAATACTGATTCACGCGGAGTTGGCTATCTCACCGGTCCCTCGGACTTCGGTTCTATCAATCCAATCATCTCAAAGTGGACAGAGTTTCCCAAGGTGAAGGCTAAGCTAGGGGACATTCTTATTACCGTAAAGGGTTCTGGTGTCGGCAAGATCAACCTGCTCGATCAAGACGAAGTTGCAATCAGTCGTCAACTCATGGCTGTTCGGGTAACCCGGGCCGAGCCTCGCTTTGTTTATGCTTTTCTGAGTTCTACCTTCGACCACTTTCAGTCCGAATCAACCGGCGCTGCTATTCCTGGGATTTCACGCGAACAGGTCCTTGGAATGAAAATCGCAGTCCCCCCGCTCCCCGAACAGCAGCGGATTGTCGGCATTCTCGACGAAGCGTTTGAAAGCATCGCCACAGCCAAAGTCAACGCCGAAAAGAACCTCAAAAACGCCCGCGCCCTCTTCGAAAGCCACCTCCACTCCGTCTTCACCCACCGCGGCGAGGGGTGGGTGGAGAAATCCCTTGCTGAACTTTGCGATCCATCACGCGGGATTACATACGGCGTCATCAAGCTCGGCAAAGAAGTACAGGACGGTGTGCCGTGCTTACGAACTAGCAACGTCCGCTGGCTTCGAATTGAAACCAAAGGAATGAAGAGAATTGCCCCGGCACTTTCCGCAGAATACTCGCGAACGATACTACGCGGAGGCGAAATTCTGGTAAACGTTCGCGGGACTCTGGGCGGTGTTGCCGTTGTCGGGTCTGAGATGATTGGTTGGAACGTATCCCGTGAAGTGGCAATGGTCCCTATCAATCCATCGCGGATTAATCCTATTTTTCTCAGCTACCTGATTGGTTCCGGCCTGAGCCAGAAATGGCTTGGCGGCGTCAAGAAGGGAGCCGCTTATGTCGGCATAAACCTCGAAGACTTGCGTCTCTTGCCTGTTAGCGCGCCGAAATTGGATGAACAGTCTAAGATCGTCAATCATCTTGACACGCTGAACGAAGAAACCCAACGCCTCGCATCCATCTACCAGCAAAAGCTCGCCGCGCTGGACGCTTTGAAAAAGTCGCTTTTACACCAAGCCTTCACCGGAGAACTTTAAACTATGCTTTACAAACTTAGTCAGTCCAATGGAATTCCAGATCAACTAACTCCTCTTGCTTTCGGCAACTTAAACTTGGAAAAGCACCTCGAAAATCTAATGGCAGACCAAATGGCGGGAGTGCTGTTTGAAGACAATGAAATGATGCCAATTTTTCAGGAACGATCCCTACAGGCAGAGGCGGACATCTATGCGCTGAATGAAAAGGGTGACCTGATTATCTTTGAACTTAAGCGAGGCCCCGCTGGTGGCGATGCAGTTTATCAAGCTCTGCGGTATTGTGAGACAGCGGCGAATTGGGATTTCAATACGCTTCAAACCAAACTGGCCACGCATAGTAAAGACCCAACCATTAGGCTGCAAGCGGCTCACAAAATTCATTTTGGATTGGAGCGTGCGCTTGATGAATCTGACTTCAACACCCGCCAGCACCTCTTGATCGTCGGCACGGCTGGCAGTGATGATCTCATTCGGAATGTGAACTATTGGAAATCAAAGGGTCTGTCAGTGAACTTTATTCCCTACCGTGTCTTTGAGATCGGCGGGGAATCCTACTTCGAGTTCTTTTCGCATCCATACGATAGGCACGTAAATCCGGCACATGCCAAAGGCGTAATCTTTGACACCAACCTCAGCTACGATCCTGAATCTATCTGGTATATGTGTGAAAATGATCGGGTCGCTGCCTTCGGCGACATCAAGGGGGTAGTTCATTCCCTTGGCAAGGGCGATATTGTTTTCCTCTACCACAAGGGCCAGGGAATTATTGCTGCGGGTGAAGTAAAGAGTGAAGTTAAGGAGGATAACGAACAGGATGGGCTCTATCGCGACTTACGATGGCTGACACCAAAACCGACCAAAGGATCACCTTACAAGTACATGCCTGCTTGGCAGATCAAACAGGTCATGGATCGAAACTTTTGGTGGGCAAAAACAATGAAGGCACCCTATTTAAGTAAGGAAGAAGCAGGGAAACTCCTTGAAGCCTTGAAAACCACTCTGGAATAGTCCTATGAACGAAGCCGAGACCAGAGCCGAGCACATTGATCCCGCCATAAAAGCGGCGGGCTGGGGGGTGGTCGAGGGCAGCCGCGTCCTTCGCGAATATCCCATTACGCTGGGCAGGATCGAAGGGCACGGGCGACGAGCTAAGCCGTTGATTGCCGACTACGTGCTGGTCTATCGCAATACCAAACTGGCTGTGATTGAGGCCAAAGCCTGGGATGAAAAACTGACCGAAGGTGTGGGACAGGCAAAAGCCTATGCCGAAAAGTTGGCCATCCGCTTTACCTATGCCACCAACGGCCAAGGCCTCTATGGCATCGATATGCGGACGGGGAAAGAAGGCGAGGTGGCCTCGTATCCCGGTCCGGACGAACTCTGGAATTTGACTTTTTCCGACCAGAACGCCTGGCGCGACCGCTTTGCCCTTATCCCCTACCCTGATAAAAGCGGAAGCTGGACGATTCGTTTCTACCAGGAAACCGCCGTCACTCGCGTCCTGGAATGTATGGCTGCCGGCAGAGATCGCATTTTGCTCACACTCGCCACCGGGACCGGCAAGACTTCGATTGCCTTTCAAATCGCCTGGAAGTTGTTTCAAGCCCGTTGGAATCTCATTGAGTGGAAAAAAAATGGTGAGCCTTCCCGCCGCCCCCGCATTCTGTTTCTAGCCGATCGAAATACCCTCGCCACACAGGCTTACAATGATTTCACCTCGTTTGCCGCATTTGATGAAGATGCACTGGTTCGCATTAAACCGGAAGATATTCGGAAGAAGGGCAGGGTCCCGAAAAACGGCAGCCTGTTCTTCACGATCTTTCAGACCTTCATGAGCGGCCCGCCAAAGGAGGGGCACCCCTCACCCTATTTCGGCGAGTACCCGGCAGATTTCTTCGACTTCATCGTCATCGACGAGTGTCATCGGGGTGGTGCCAACGATGAAAGCAATTGGCGCGCCATTCTGGAATACTTTTCCCCAGCAGTCCAGCTCGGCCTGACCGCCACACCCAAGCGCAAGGACAATGTGGACACCTACCGCTATTTCGGCGAGCCGGTCTATATCTATTCACTCAAGGAAGGGATTAACGACGGTTTTCTGACGCCGTTTAAGGTGAAGCAGATTTCAACCACCCTCGACGAATATGTTTATACCGCCGATGACCAACTCATCGAAGGCGAGATCGAAAGCGGGAAGCGCTATATGGAACCCGACTTCAATAAGATCATCGAAATCAAGGAACGGGAAAATAAGCGTGTCGAGATCTTCATGGCACAAATCGACCAGCGGGAAAAGACCCTGGTTTTCTGCGCTACGCAAGACCATGCCCTGGCGGTGCGCGACCTCATCAACCAGATGAAGACGAGCAGCGACCCGAACTATTGCCAGCGGGTGACGGCGAACGATGGCGCGTTGGGCGAGCAACATCTGCGGGATTTTCAAGATAACGAGAAGACCATCCCGACCATTTTGACCACCTCACAAAAACTTTCCACCGGCGTGGACGCCCGAAACATCCGCAATATTGTCCTGATGCGCCCGATCAACTCCATGATTGAGTTCAAGCAGATCATCGGTCGCGGGACAAGGCTTTATGACGGGAAGGACTACTTTACGATCTATGATTTCGTGAAGGCCCACCATCATTTCAACGATCCTGAGTGGGACGGGGAACCCATAGAACCGGAAGAAAAGACCGGGAAAAATGCGGGTTCTCGCTCACTCCCTTCGGACGAGGAATCGCATGAGGGTGAGCGCCAATACGGGAAGCGACAAAGAATTAAAGTGAAGCTTGCCGACGGGAAAGCCCGCACCATCCAGCATATGTCGGTCACAACATTTTGGCACCCGGACGGCACACCCATGTCGGCGCAACAATTTCTGGAAATGTTGTTTGGCAAGCTCCCGGATTTTTTCAAAAATGAAGCCGAACTCCGCGCTCTCTGGAGCCTTCCCGAGACGCGGGCCAAACTCTTACAAGGGCTGGCGGAAAAAGGCTTTGGCTCTGAACAGATGGCCGAGATGCAGAGAATTATCGATGCCGAGCGCAGCGATCTCTTCGATGTGCTCGCGCATGTCGCCTACGCGCTGCCCCCGCTGACCCGGCAGGAGCGGGCAGAAAAGGCCAAAGTGGAAATCAGCACCCACTTCAACAGTAAGCAGCAGGTCTTTCTGGATTTTGTGTTGTCTCAATACGTGAAAGTCGGCGTGGAAGAACTGGACCAGGCCAAGCTCACGCCGCTGCTGCGTCTGAAATATCACGATTCGATTGCGGATGCCGTCACCGACCTGGGCGAGCCGGAAGATATCGGCAAGTTCTTTTCCGGCTTCCAGAAGTACCTCTACCAGCCCCAAGCGGTAGCATAGGAACAGGGCCGGGCCATTGACCGGGGTTGGCATTGCCTCCTTACCTACTTCCAACCACCTGTCCACATTCCTCATTCATCAGAATGGTTCACTGTTCTCTGCGGGACCTTGTTGCACTTGTCGGTTAGATGCCGGGGTTTCGCCCCCGTACGACGAGGTCCTTTTGTTTCGGCAAAAGGACCCAAAACCATTGACGCCCCGTCTGGCTCATTAAAGCGGAGGGACGCCAACCCGGAGGAGAGCGGCCCAACTCGCAAGGCCTGCCCTGAGCCTTGCCGAAGGGCTCAAACAAGGTCCGCTAAATACTAAGAGCGTCCCTCCCTTGGGCCAGCCGGCAGGCGTCGGAACAACGTGAAAGCGTGCCGAGGCAAACCCACGGAGGGCGGACTCTCAATTTACGGTTTTCTTCTTTGCTTGCCTGGGCTATTATAGAAGCACAAGCGAGGTTAATCATGGACGAACATGTTCTTCTCCAACGAATCACAGTGAATCCTAAAATTTTCGGTGGCAAGCCGATTATCCGTGGACGCCGGCTGGCTGTCGAGCATGTCCTCGGCATGATGGCAGCCGGTGACCCCCCTGAAACCATCCTTCAAGGGTATCCCTGGTTGGAACCAGCGGATATCCAAGCCTGTTTGGCTTATGCCCACCGTCTCGTCGGGCACGAACGGATTGAGCCCCTCCCCGTCGAATCACCTTCGTGAAAATCCTACTCGATACGTGCATTTGGGGTGGTACCATTGAGGTCCTCAAAGCTGCTGGGCATGACGTTATTTGGGCTGGAGCCTGGGATGTTGATCCAGGGGATGACGAAATCCTCGCCCGCGCCCATCAGGAAAGGCGCGTGCTTGTGACTCTCGATAAAGACTTCGGAGAACTCGCTGTCGTCCGTGGTCACCCGCATGCAGGAATTATTCGCCTGGTCAATTGGTCAGCGCTCCAGCAAGCCTCAATCTGTCTGGCCGCTCTCGCCCGTTATGAAACTGAGCTTCAGACCGGCGCAATCGTGACGGCCGATCCTGGCCGGGTTCGTGTGCGTCCATCCCAAACCGCTTCTGAATCGCCATGACAAATCATTCAACCCCAATCATTCAAACCTCCGGAGCGACTGTCACGTCTTTTTCGACGACGGGATGAGCTACGGCAATTTTCTTTCCGGCAGTACGTGAAGGACCGATCGATGCCGAGGTCCGGCCCGGCAGCCGAGCCTCCTTCGACCTCGCTCAGGACAGGCCTTTTGTTTCGGCAAAAGTGGCCAAAACCATTGACGCCCCGTCTGGCCTCATTGAAGCGGAGGGACGCCAACTCTGAAGAAGGGGGACCAACTCGCAAGGCTCAAACAGGGTCCGCTAGCGGAGAAGAGCGTTCCTCCTTGGGGCCAGCCGGCAGGCGTCGGACTACAGACGAAACGTTCATGCTTGAGGTCCGGCCTTGCATTCACACGTAATTCCAACCTCCTTCCAACCTTCCGCAAGATTTAGAATAGTTAACTTTTCTCTGCGGGTTCTTCCGGGGGAAAAGTTTGAGCCCTTCGACATGCCTCAGGCCAGGCATCGCGAGTGTGGTCGCCCCACTGTATTGCACCCCCATGGTCATGGGGTCACCCATGAGCAGGCTATCTTAGGCTAGATTGTTCATTAATCCCAATCCGCTGATGAGGACGAGCATTCCTCCTATGACCTGTTTGAACCACTGATCGTTTTTCAAAATCGCATCATGAAATTTGAGTCCGATCACATGGCCGATGGCTGCGATGGGAAGGAGCGCAAGGGCGGTGAGCAGATGCAGCTCGACTCCGAGAATGACGAAGGTACTCATTTTAATCGTGACGATGGTAAACCAGAGAACGTACAACGTGTTACGGAGTTGATTGGTCGCGACATTTTTCATGGTGACCGCAACCATCAGTGGTCCACCGGTCAGTGACGTTCCCGCCACATACCCACCAAGCGCAAGCAACAGCAGGTCGCTCCAGCTCTTTTTGCTCGTGATGGAAAGATTCAATAGCCACATCAATCCATACGCGAGTGAGATGGAATAAATAAAGATGAGCAGCCACTCCGTCGGCAACGTAATCAGGCCGAACACACCAATCAAGGTCGTGGGGATGACAAAAAGCGTGGCGTGCCGCAAATAGGGCCAATCGACATCTTGAATACCGGTACGTAAGGTCAGGGCCGAAAAAAACAGGAGATGCGTTCCGATGACCGGCAACCAGAATAGTGGTTGGTCATAGAGAAACAGCATGAGTGGGAGTCCGAGCGCTGCACCACCGAACCCAAGCCCGCTGCGGACAAACCCTGTCCAGATAAACAGGACTCCCACGAGGAGGAGCTGAGTGATCGTGAAGTCAAAGAGGATGTTCGTCATGGATCGTGCGTGTGCTGAAAAAATCCGCCAACGGCGTTCCCTGCCTTCACGCTGGCCGCTGAAGGCAGCTTTGGCGCGCAAGCGGCCGAAGCGGCCACGCGGTTACGCGCTGGAGCGCTTCAACGCGCAAGCGCGCAGGTCGGTTGCCAATGTTGAGTTCCCACGTACTGTCCGAAATACGGGTCAAGTCAGTTAATACAGGTTCTATCATGCAACACATCACGAATTTTCGCGGCAGGGCTTCTCAACGTACCATTTCTCTCACAGTCAGATCTGTTTTACAGAATGATCTATCCCCTACAGGCAAAGATGGCCACATACATTTGAAGTGTGACAGGTCCGGGGGGTCCGGCTTTTCATTCACACCTACTCCCAGCCCCCTTCCCACATTCCGACTTGTTCAGACTGATTCGCTGTTCTCTGCGGGTTCTTCTGGGAGGATTCACAGAAAGGATAGGTCCCCGATGACGACCGTCGGGATGACCAAGTGGGAGAAGGATTCAGCATGAGGAGTCTGAGTCAGGTTGAGGAGGCCATTGCTTGGCGAGATCCTTCGTTCCACTCAGGATGGCCACTGGGACCCGAGGACGACCGTCGGACAATACAGAGCAGGGGCAGGTGGTGATGACGGATGAGGAGCAACGGAGGGAACGTCTCCGTCTCAGCGAACCTTTCGTCCAGTTCCGAGTAAGCCCAATTTTCTTTCTCTGGTCATGGCTTTGATCGCCGCTTCTCTTTTGAGCGCCTGGCCTCTCGTCTCCTGAAGTTCGGAAAACACCACGGTGAACGGCCCACGGTGTCTGGTATATTTGGCTCCCTTGCCTTTCGAATGCGCCTCAAGACGACGCGCCAGATCCACGGTGATCCCCGTGTACAAACTGGTATCGGCGCATTTCAACATATACACCGTCCATGCCATCAACCGCCCTCCCCTTCTTTCTGCGGCCCTGCTTGCCTGTCTGAGTGACTTGGACCCTACCCATTCGAGGCCACAGGGATCTCACCTGACAAACCGTGCTGTTCCCCCTGAACGACTAATCGTCGAGCAGCAGATGCCCGAACACCGAAAAGATGCCGATCATGATTCCGGTCACAAATTGGGCATGCACGACATAGGAAACCTTTTTCAACTCCTGCGGAGAAAATCGCCATGTGAGGAAA
>BQIZ01000026.1 GCA_021604365.1 Nitrospirales bacterium | reverse complement strand
GCCTCTTTAGATGGCTTGGTGGAAGCGAGTCAATTGTCACGAGTGATTGGCGGCGTTGGGAATGAAATCCAAACCATGCTCACGAAGATTCTCTTTGAGGAGTATGGGGGGGCCAAATTAGAGAGAAAACATACGTCGTTTTTTTCGGCGATGCTGACAGAATTGGGTATGGACCCCACGCCCGAAGCCTACTTTGACATCGTGCCATGGGAAGTCCTGGCCAATATCAATCACAGCTTCACCGTTTCTGAACGCAAAAAATATTTCTTACGGTATATTGGCAGCCTTCTCTACTTTGAAATCTCTGTGCCTGCGGCATTCCAACATTATAAAATCGCCGGAGAACGGCTTGGTCTCAGCGAAAAAGCGATCGGGTACTGGGATATCCACATCAAGGAGGATCTTCGACACGGTCAGTGGATGTTGAATGAAGTTGCCCTTCCCCTGATTACTCGCTATCAAGATAGCGCGTGGGAAATCGTGATGGGCTATGATCAGCAACGATCTCTCAGCACACGCGCCAGTCTGGCTATTGCCAAGTCCGTCCAACAAGCCGAGAACGCCTGATCGTATTTCCTGCCGGTTAATCCTGTCGTCCTCCTGACAAGGGGAACAGTCCCAAAGACTCAACCTTTTCCCTAAAGAAGGAGAGGCACCCTTCCCGCCAACCAGGTAATTAAAAACCTTCACCATCCTGGACAAGGACCTTCGTCAATAGCCATGGCGATCGTATTCGTTGCCAAGCCGTTTCAACGCGACGGGGACCACAGAATATTTTGGTCATGCCGGTTGAGCTCTGGAGAATTCATTGGTGGGTGAAAAATTATCCCCTTGATCAGCATGACGCAACGCATCCAATCGAAGGTCGTATCGCTGTTCAGGGCCAATCTGATCCAAGACCCCCAATCCGTCCAGAACGTTAAGCACTCCCGCTTTAATTCCAACAAAGTAAAGATTCTGGCGATGTGCCTGAACCATTCGAAGCATATCTTCGATGGCAAGAGCGGCAGTCCCGTCAATGGCCGAGACATCCGACAGGTCGAGAACGACATGGGTAAAGTTGTTGAAGCCTTTTAGCGACTCCAGCCGTCGTACCATATTTTTAGCCGATCCGAAACTCATAGGTCCATCCACGTGGATTAAGACAATTCGCCCATTATTACGTTCGAGAATGGCCATTTCTTCAAGCCCAAAAGGTATTTCGGTTGTCGGCGCGCTAATGATTCGCAAATTCGCTAACTCAAGGTCGGCCATCCGCTTCACAAACAACAGACTTGCCAGTACGATTCCCACGCCAACAGCGGTGATCAAATTCACAAGAACCGTAATGACCAGCACAACCCCCATGATGATCACATCTGTTCGTGGGGCCTTGAGTAAGTGCCGGAGAAATCTCCAATCAATAATATCTAATCCCACTTTAAATAAAATGCCGGCTAACACCGCTAAGGGAATCTTTTCCGCTAAGGGCCCCAATCCCAGTAACGTGGCCAATAAGACTAACGCGGTCAGCATCCCTGATAGAGGGGTACGACCGCCGCTCCGAATATTCGCCACGGACCGCATCGTCGCTCCTGCTCCGGGAAGGCCACCAAATACGCCTGCCACCATATTCCCAACTCCCTGACCAATCAATTCACGATTAGAATCATGTTGGGTACGAGTCATATTGTCACATACCAGCGAGGTCAAGAGGCTATCGATGCTGCCAAGGAGAGCCAGCACAACCGCTCCTTCGGCCATGATGACAAAGGCATGAGGCTCAATATCAGGGAAAATTAGGGAGGGGAACCCCTCTGGAACATGCCCGATTAACGGCACCTGGGGGAAAAACATATAGGCGGCAAAGGTACCCAGGCATAACGCGAGTAGTTGGGGAGGAATGAATTGACTGATTCGTACGGGTGTTAAATACATAATGGAGAGTGTGACGACACCCAGAATCGCCGCCTGAGGAAGAGCATTGGCCAAAAAATCAGGAATGGCCATCAAATTTTCAACAATTCCATCAGGTTTGGCCTCTAATCCGACTAGTGGTCCCACCTGTAAAATAAGAATAATGCATCCAATTCCACTCATGAATCCGGAAATTACCGGATAGGGAACAAGCGCAATATAATAACCAAATCCAAGCAAGCCGAAAATAATTTGCAATCCACCACCCATAATCACCACAGTAAACGCCAGGGCGGGATTGTCAGAAAACTGAACGAGTATACCCGCCATGATGACCGTCATAGGACCGGTTGGGCCGGAACATTGCGCAGGTGTTCCACCGAACAAGGAGGCAAACATGCCGACAAAAATGGCGCCATACAGTCCGGCAATCGCACCGGCGCCGGAGGCCACACCAAATGCCAGCGCCAAGGGAAGGGCGACGACTGCCGCGACCACACCCCCGTATATATCTCCTCGAATGTTCTTGAAATGCAGTCCATAAATCATGGGCATCGTCTCTCTTACTCCTTCATGATTGAGGTTTCTCGAAACCATCACCTACCGCAACTGTGAGAACTAGCGTGTTGAGGCGCATCGACTTTGGAGGGATCTGAGAGGGAAAAATGGGTATCTAAACGGTAGGTGTTCTTTAAAATACATAATTCAGGGAGCATTATGAGCGATGAAAAATAATTGACCTGTGAATGGGAGGCTTTCTTGCCCCGCCTTTCATCAACTGAATTCCCTATAGCCGGAAAACGACAAGGGGGCCCACATCTAGTTTTGAGCCTCTATTTGGATAAAATAACGGGAATCAGGATGAAATGGCAGAGGGGAAAACCTGACAAGATACTGCACGCAGGTGATGAAAATATTTTCAATCGAGGAAAAAAATGGGGGATTAGTGAAGGGGATTTCCAGGCGTCAGCACACCACAGCTCAGGGCAAACTGAACAAGATCGGCACGACTTCGAAGACCGAGTTTTTCCATAACCCTCGCCCGATAGGTTTCAACCGATTTGATACTGATTCCCAATTGATCGGCAATTTGTTGATTGGTAAAGCCTTGAGCGACCAAACCGAAAATCTCACGCTCCCTCGGGCTGAGTTGTCCCAGCAACCCAGGGGCTTTGTCGGTGAGACTTTTCGTTGATGCCCGGCGAAGATCCTGCCCCACTCCTTTCCCCACAGTCCAGTCAACAAAGGTCTTTCCTTGGGCAATGGTGCGGATCGCCCTTAATAATTCGGTGTCTGCCGCACTCTTGACGACATACCCGGAAGCCCCAGCAGCAAGGGACCCGCGAACGTACCCGCTTTCGGTGTGCATGGTCAGGACAAGAATGTATCCGGAAGGACAACATTTTCTCAGTTCACTGATCGTATCAATATGCATGTGACCATTCATGGCCAGATCCATCAAAATGATATCAGGTAATAGATTTTGAACAGCCTCAAGGGCCGAAGGGGCTTCTCCGGCTTCACCTACGACTTCCATGTCCGGTTGCCCATTGATCAAAAGACGCAATCCCGATCGTAGGACTGCGTGATCATCCACGATAAAAATGCGAATCTTCACGCCGTCTCAGCCTTTAAGGGAATATTGACATAGATGGTGGCTCCGGTTCCCGCCGATGATTCAATGGAAATTGAACCATTGAGCAACAGCGCTCGCTCCCGCATTCCATGCAGGCCCAGATGGGCACCTGCCGCAGCTTTCTGAACAATCGCTTCCGCGTCAAACCCCTGACCATTATCTTCCACAATCATTCGAATTTGAGCAGGGTGTTGGTGCACAAGTATCGACACGGTGGTAGCCTTTGCATATTTTGCCACATTCGTCAGCGCCTCCTGAACGATTCGATACAAGGCGGTTTCCACTGCGGGAGACAGTCGATCCTTACTTTGCCAATTTTGAGCCACATCCACCTCTATTCCAAATGTTGCACTAAATTCCGCCCCATAGCGGGCGATCGCTTCCTCAAGTCCAAAATCATCCAGTACGCTCGGACGCAGACCTTTTGCCAGTCGCTGAACTTCCTGCAATGTCGTACTCGTAATCTTTCGTAGATCATTCACCCGTGTTCCCATTCCATCTGAACGCGCATCATCCTCAGCCGCGCGGAGTCCAACAAGAAGAGAGGTCAAAGATTGGCCAATTTCATCATGTAATTCACGACTGATTCGTCGCCGCTCATCTTCCTGGGCCGTCATGATTTTATCTATTAAATGACTATGAAGGGCTTCGGCTTCTTGAAGCTTTTGGTATGCCAAGGCATTCTGAATAGCAATTGAGGCTACCTGTGAGACTCCGACCAGTGTTTTCTGATCAAAGGATGTAAACCCAACCGCATCGTTTTTGTTATGTACTTCAAGACATCCCAAAAGAGTATCCTTGGCATCGAGAATTGGAATGCTTAAGGCTGAATGAATATCAAAGGCTTGTCGGAAATCCTGATCAATCTGTCTGTCCTCATGTGCTCGATTCGTGAGATAGGCAGTCTGATGCAGGAGGAGCCACCCGGGTAATCCCTGCCCTGGAGACCACGAACGGTGACAGCGTCCCATTGTCTGACCTTGAAAATATTTTTCACACACCAGCCTTTCCCCCGAGACTAATCCGGCAAATCCCGCATGTGCCTGGACGAGTTGAATGGCCTCTGTCACTAATTCGTCCAGAAGCGTTTCCAGAACGAAAGTGGAATTCAATTTTTCACTTAGACGAAGCAGAGCCCGAATGACATCTTCTTCCTGCTTCCGCTTGGTGAGATCCCCCATCACGGTGGCAAACCCATGAAGTTGATCATTTTCATCACGTAAGACGGTGATGCCCACATGCCCCCAAAATTCCAACCCATTCTTTCGCACTAACCATTGCTCCTTCATGACGCTTCCCGAAGCCTTGGCCTCATTCAGGAAATGAGTTGGTTCGCCGGAGTCAATGGCCAAAGATGGATATAACAGGGAATGAGGCCGACCCAGAATATCTCCTGCCAGATAGCCGAAAATGTGTGCGGCCCCTGCATTCCAACTCGCGACGTTCCCCTCCGGATCCAGCATTACTATTCCATAGTCCTGGATGCTTTCGGCGACCAAGCCAAATCGATCCTCACTCGTTCGAAGGGCTTCTAGCGCCCGCCTCCGTTGGAGAGCCAAGAGAGTAATCGCCCAAATGGCGCCAATACACAAGGCTCTGTTCGTGATGGGAAATCGAAATGGCCAACTCAGTGATGACGGTGCCCCGCTCAAGGTGGAAAATGTGAGAGCAAACCCTATGATCGTGAGTGCGGTGCATCCAATGGCCACAACATAGACCATCCTTCGTGGTAACCGTTGTGTTGCAAAGAACACCACGCCCGTGTACAACATTTCTTCCGCAAATCCCCGTGGAAGGAGGAGATCAAACGTGAAAACCCCACCAGCCAGGATAAGGGTTAAGAAGAAATCTTTGGGATTGTATAATTGGCTTGAATACATAAGGAGAAAAACCTGCTCTCCTCATACATTGGCGGTTTCAGTAAATGCCTGAGTGGGGATCTACCCGGTTCGTGGACGATCAATGGCACTGCAGCAGCCGCACCAGGCGCAAATAATTTCATACAGCTGGACGATTCCCCACAACGTTGCGGGAATAACGATCACAAAGAGGGTGACGACTGCAAACAAACGCCAAAGGGGATGCTTGGTTTTTTGTGGAAGATTTTGGGACATGAAATGTAAAAGAAAACTATAGGAGGCCGCGTTTTTCGAGATATTCGCGATTGATCATTGGGGCGGGCTTTGCGGGGAGCACCCCGCTTGTTTGTAGCAAGCGTTCAACATATTTTCCAATCAAATCGGATTCTAAATTGACCGTATCCCCTATTTGCTTGAGCCCCATGGTGGTAACCTTGGCTGTATGCGGAATGATGGCTACGGCAATAGAACGTTCCGAGACCGCATTGATGGTTAAACTAATTCCATCCACGGTAATTGAGCCTTTTGCCACGCAATAGCGCATAATTTCCTCTGGAGCTTCAATGGTGAGTTGAATCGAATTCCCATCTTGTTGTCGAGCACGTAAGAGACCAATTCCATCGACATGGCCTGTGACCATATGCCCCCCCATCCTGGCATTGATTTTCATGGCCCGCTCCAAATTGACCGGTGTTCCAACGGAAATGGTTCCTAATGTTGTGCAGTTCAATGTTTCGGTCGACACATCCACCGAAAAGCCCAGGTCGCCCACTTGACTGGCCGTTAAGCAGGCACCGGCGACACTAATACTATCACCCAGTTTCAGATCTTCTAATGTCAGAGAAGCCAAAATGGAATACTTTGCACCTGTTAACCCTTTATTAATCGACTGAATTGCACCCATTTCCTCAATAATTCCGCTAAACATATTCCTCCAATTTGGTTATTGGATATGACTGTCTTTATTTAGGAGAACTTTTTTCACGATCACAACAAAAACCACGATCAAGACCACGACACCGAGGGACGCCACAATCCCGATGATGAGATCACCGGTTCCCATTTCTTCATTCATGGTGTTCGACTCCTTTGCCTGCCCGTCAGGAAAAAACCCATTATAGCACAACCGGTTTTTTGATCCCTATCATCGTGACACCAAAAAATGCCGCCGTCAGTAATAATAAGCTTCCAATACAGAAAAACCCGCCTCCATAGCCTAGGGCATGGATAAGTATGCCCGCGAAGAGCGGTCCCCCCGCATGCCCGATATCCATAATTGTCCCTCGTAATCCCATACCAGCCCCCAGATCTTTTCCTTCGGAATAATCGGCAACCAGGGCCGTGGTTGAAGACGTCACCACCGCCTCCCCAAATCCAAACGTTCCGGCGACCATCAATAAAAGAATATACCCCTGAATGTGCGGAATAAACATCACCATGATTCCGCACAGGCAAAGTCCTCCAAAAATCAGTGGTTGCCTGGCTCCACGATCAGAAATCCGGCCCATCACCGGTTTGGCGATAAATGAAGTCAACGCCTGCACTCCAAACAAAACCCCGATTTCAGCAGCGTTCAACCCAATGAGCAAACCATACAGTGGCAAAAACGCCATCAGCGTGCCGTTTCCCATCATCTTGGCAGCTTCCACGGTACTCGTGATGAGAATGGGTGGAATCTGAAAGACCCGGCGGAGGCCTTCGCGCATTTCCTTCCATACGGTCGAGGAGGAATGTTGATGAACTCGCGAATGTGACTGGGTCGGAGGGATCAACCAGAAGAAGACCAAAGCTAACAATCCAAACACTCCGGCTAACAGAAACGTGGGCGAGAATCCATATTGATACACGACAGCACCGCCAATCATCGGCCCCAGCAGTCCACCGCCTTGGGTCGCCGAGGTATACCAACCAAAGGCTTCGCCTCGCCGTTTCGCAAAGAGCTCTGCCACCATCGCTAAGGCCAGCGGAGTAAACATGGCCGTTGCTAATCCGTGAACCAACCGGAGAACCCCTAATGTCCAGAGATCTGAGGTGAACGGATAAAGAAAGGGCGGAAACGCAAAGGCCAGTACTCCTCCTAACATCAACCGTTTTCGATTGACTTGGTCGGAGAGCAATCCCATCGGAAGCTTGAGTATCACCCCGGTCACTGTCGAGACAGCCACCAATAGGCCAACAAGAAAAGGTCCCCCACCAAGGCTTTCCACAAACAACGCCAGGGCCGGTCGACGCACCATGTCATAACTGACAAAACTACAAAATCCGACAAGACTAAGAAAGAGAAACGCCTTGGAATCTTTCATGTCAGAGAGCGAACAGGTTCGTGAGTCGGTGGAAGAAAACCGTCATTGAGGAAAAGAACCGAAGGTTGAAACCGTCAAACCTGATACGCCAGAATCTTTGAGGAATTCAAAGACCGACAGGTGGTCAGCTCGATTGCCTCAGAAGGCCTTAGGGTTTCAAGGGCGACACGAACGTCAGCGCAAGGGTCTCTTGCCGGCCAGAACTGAGCGTCACCTTGGCTTCCTGATACCCCAACACCGGGTGCCAGGCCCCGACTGTATGTGTGCCCTCTGGAACATCCGTCAAACGGAACACCCCATGGTCATCGGATACGGTCACATACGGATTGGCTGCCAGCAGGAGCCAACCTTGCATGAACCGGTGTTGATCACATTCTACCTTGATAATACTGCTCCCCCGTGTTTTGAGTGGAACCGTGGCCTCCTTTCCTTCTCCCAGATTGGGTAAATGGAAAAGTGGCAGGCGTCCCTTGTCCAACATCTCCCATCCGCGAAGCTGGTGAAGAATCGGATCACGCATGACTATCCGGAGGGTTTGTTCATCCATGGCACCGATGACTCGTGGCGCAAATTGACAACGGTCCACCGTCACGACCGGTCCTTCTTTCGGTACGGGTTTGCCTCGCTCCACCTCTTGAAGAAACACGATCACATCCGCCAAGCGTTGTTTGGAAGACACCCGGACTTCTGGGATGTGAATGACACCATTGTTGTCCGCAATGGTCTGACAGAATTCAGGATTGCTTCCCATGGTGACTTTATGGGTCTTGGGCGATGGAACAATTCCAGAAAATTTCATGACACCGGAAATTATCCCTCCACCAGCAACCTCCTCTTCCTGATAGGCATGCACCGTCTGTTGGCTCAACAGGGCACACAACACCACACCCACCATGATCAACGATAGGAATGGATATTTTCTTTTCTGGCCTTTGACCCGATTGCCATTCATTACACACATCTCCTCACCTATGAATTTTATCCTTAAGAGGCCACTCAGACTTCCAACACACATGGGACGGGTTAGTGGAGGATAACCTCTACACATCGTTGGAGAGAACGAGAATCATTAAATCCCCCGGAGAGTCTCACCTTCAATGACTCAACTATCCAACTATCCAATTAGCCTCACTGATTTCAAGTGCACTTGGTCAATTTTTCCACAAGTTGGTAAATTACAAAACAACTGCACATGGTATTTTGACAAAAATACTCCTTGGTAATTCCAACACTCCTTGGATGAAAATGTCATATCCACTCGAACGGACGCAATATGGCCTGTAATTATATTGCAAGGAAACCATCGTTTTTTTCTGTACCTCTTGAGGTATTTTCTCACAGAAAAATCATCTTGCCGTTTTATATGTCAGGCTGGCAAGAGTAAAGAACTCTCATTTTTTCTAAACAGAGGATATTTGTTCTGTGAATCATGCGGATACTCAAAGTCTTATGCCACGGGACCACACCTGATTAAATAAACGTTTAGGTGGATGTGGGAAATCCTTCAAAAATAAAAAGGGAGGAGAAGGTTTTTGATTGTCCGGGAACCGGGAATCTCTTGCGAAATCTCCGGCCTTAGGATCCCACGCAATCAAGGACCAAAATCTAATGAATACTCGGAATGAGGAGGATTTCAGGAAGGAGAGACTGAAGATAAAGCGTCCTGTTCGGACTGGCACACTGAGATGAGTTCATTGATTTGGAGATTGTGAAGCAATTCCCCGACACATCCTTGTGGCTGAATCCAGGTGATGCGGCGACGTAATTCTTTGAATTGATATGAGCACAACACGAGAAGACCTAACCCAGCGCTATCCACAAATGTTAAGCCCTTGAGGTTGAGAATCAGGTGTTCTTCTTCCGTATGACAACATTGATTAATAATGGCTTTGACATGCCATCGGGAATGCATATCCAACCGGCCATGAAAGTCCACGACGGTGGCGCCTCGAATTCCGCGTATAATGACTTCAATGGCCATAATCGAAACCTTATCGGTCCAATATACCAGACCTTAACTACGAGTGTTTCCTGCCCTCTCAGCTTCCACGATCCATGGGAACCCCATAGAGCACGGTTCGTTTTCTTTTATTCGACCTGTATCATATTAGTGTTTTCACCCACCGACTCCTGCTACAATTTCACCATCCATGCCACCAGCCATTCATCCCGTTGATCTCATAGAAATTCTCCGCCAGCACCGGTTGACTCCGGCGATTGTCTTTTTGACATCTCGCCGGGCCTGCGATGAGGCCATTGATACTTTCGCCCACAGTTCAGCCAGGATGTCCTCTCAACGCTCAGAGGCCATCCGGGAATTTCTGGAGAAATTCACCAAAGACTTCCCGAGTATTACGCATCACCCACTCATTCCGGTAGTGCAAGAATTTGGAGTCGCGGCTCATCACGCAGGGCATCTCCCATCCTGGAAAATTGCGATTGAAGAACTCATGCGCCAGGGGTTATTGGATGCCGTGTTTGCCACAACGACCTTGGCCGCCGGGGTCGACTTCCCGGCACGTACCGTCGTCATTACCCAATCCAGCGTTCGCAAATCGCAGGATTTCACGGATTTGACGAACAGCGAAATTCAACAATTGGCCGGACGCGGAGGCCGCCGAGGCAAAGATTTGGTGGGAGTCGTGGTCATTACTCCTTCCCCGTATATTGACTTGCACATCCTTGGAAAAGGACTCACAGGCTATCCGGAACCAATTGACAGTCAATTCGTGGTGTCCTACCCCATGGTGCTTAACCTGCTAAAGGCCCATTCGCTGGATCAAATTGAGGGATTGCTCGCCAAAAGCTTTGCGCAATTTCAGTTGAATCAACGATCCGGCATTCATCAAGATCATCTGGATCAGATCAAAGAGCAATTGATGCCTTACGGCCCCAGGGAATGCGCCGATTGGATCACTCAATGGAAAGGCTTTGACCTGGCCCGCCGACGCAAAGCGCACCGGCATCCCATCGTCACCAACGACACGCCATTCTTGACTGCCTGTCTGCCGTTTCTGACTCCAGGTCGCCTCATCGGACTGCCGAAAGGTCCGGCAATAATTCTTCGTCAATATCGAAGCCGTGGAACCTTTGCCCCAATGTTATCCGTGATTCGGGCCAAAGGCACATTAGGCGAATGTCCAGCTCATTCGGTCACTCAGGTTTACGACCGGGTGTTTGAGTTCCAGCCCTCTCGCACTATTCCCTGGTGTCAGCCACAGGTCCTCTCTCAACTCAAGAAAGAGCTTTCCCAATTGCCCACGCGTCTTCCGACAGTTCCCATTTTGCCGGAAATCCAGGAAACGGACGATCCGCTCCTTGCGGAAATATTAACGGAGGAATTTCCCTGTCCCACTTGCCCGTCCCACTCAGCATGTAAGAAAGACTTTCCTCTGGCTTCGAAACTCCGACAGAAATCCCAGCAATTGACCAAAACGATTCAAGCGCTCCGTGACGGATTGTGGCACCGATTTCAACAAAAAGCCGATGTGCTCCACAAATTCGGATATATCACGGCCTCCTCGCAACTCACTGCTGACGGAGAGTGGGCTCGACTCATTCGTATTAACCATTCCTTGCTCATAACAGAACTCATACGTATGGATGCCTTCTCAGGCATTGCTCCAGGATTGTTGGCAGGCATCATGGCGAGTATTTCCCATGATGATGATCGTCCAGGATCCTACATGCGGCTCCCATCCGGACTGGCCACCATGTTGACGCAAGTGCGGGCGGTAGCTGATTCCCTGAGTCCCTATGAACCCCCACCTTTGTTACGCTCAGATGTCGCCGCACTGGTGGAAAGCTGGATCGGGAATCCTCAACTCACCTGGGCCTCACTGGTTCGCTCCACATCCATGGCCGAAGGGGACGTGTATCGCCTTTTAGCCAGAACCTTGGAATTTCTCTCTCAAATATATGGACTCAAGATCACGCATCCGGGTTTGGCCGATACCGCACACTCCGCGATGGTGACCATGAGACGGGAAGTCTTGCAGGAACTTCCATAGCTACAGATGGGAACATAACACCATGCATTTTGATGATCTCAAACATGAACTCCAAAGTTTACCGGTGAAATATTTGCATCACATGGCAAGAGGCCGCATCCATCGACATTTCCGCCTCGGGAAACATCGGCTCGTTGAAATAATGCTGGCTTTCCCTCCAGACCAGATTCTGGCCATCGAAACCGAGTTGCAACAAATACTGACCACTCGACAGGAAAGACTGGCCGCACAGGAAGCCCGTGCGGCTGCCCGCCCTCAAAAGCCCGCTTCGCCCTTTCAGTCAAAAAATCGACAAATGAAGGGAAAGCCCAACTTCGACCATTCCCAGCCATCGATTACGCTTCAGGAAATTTTAAAGGGAATTGGGGTTCCTGAGCCTCAGCCTTTTGTTCCGGATCCATGGCAAACCGAAGCAGTGGAGCATCTGGCACATTCGGATGTTATCGTCAGTGCTCCGACAGGAAGCGGAAAAACCTATGTCGCCATACAAGCAATCAAGCAGGCCATGACACTCAACCAAACAGTGATTTACACCTCTCCACTGAAAGCGCTCTCGAATACAAAATTCATGGAATTCTCTCAACTCTTTGGACCGGATCAGGTGGGGATATTAACCGGAGACCGGAGGGACAATGCCCAAGCTCCGCTACTGGTGATGACAACCGAAATTTTGAGAAATTTATTCTATGATGCCGCCAGTGGGGAGATTGATTTACGATTGCATACCTTGGGGTTAGTCATTCTGGATGAATCGCAATACCTTGCGGATCCTGAGCGGGGTGTGGTGTGGGAGGAAACCATTATCTTGTGTCCCTCACAGGCACGGCTTCTCCTCCTCTCTGCCTCTATCGGTAATCCTCAAGATTTGGCCGAATGGCTGCAGGCCATCAGGCCTATTCCCTGCCATCTTATCCGCCATGCCAAACGATCAGTTCCTCTTCGAGGGTTATATCTCCATCCCACAGGGCAACTCGTTCCCTTATTAAAAAACCAGGATATTCTCCAAGGCAAAGGCTATACATTTCATCCAGACACCAGACAGCTGTTCACCGAATACGAAATTAAACCATTTCGATAATTTATGGAAAAAATTACATCGCTTGCAATCTCATGTGTGACATTAAATTTTAATGGATAAGCGACTGTGCTGAAATAAACACATGTTGTGGTAATAAGTATACGCTGTCATCTTTATTCCATTGCTTTTAATGTTAATTTAAAGGAAAAAACCCATATCACAACTATTATTTTTTGAGCATGAATTTTGCGTTAATAATGTAAAATTCCTAAAATATTTTTTAAACTTCGATTTCCAGGCTTAAAGATGAAAACCAGATTTTTTGCTTCCACATGTATCAAGTATTTCCTCGTAACCTTACTTCCGATCATATTTATTGGCTGTCAGGGTATTCAGCCAAAATCACCAGGGGAGTTGGCCATGGAGGATCAGGAATTCCTGGGAATTTGGGACGCCTATAATCAATGCGTAGATGGTTCTGATATTCAAAGCATGCAGGCCAATCTTTCGGTGTTGGCTTCTGCACCTAAACCGATCTCACTGGATGATTCTCCTATTCCTGTCCCCACCTTTTTAAAAAAATTATCTACAGCGAGAGGTTCCCGTTTGGCAGTCGATCCACGGGCCATGGCTGTCTCATGCTCAATCCACCTTGCAGAAGTTGCCCAATTGTCATCAGACTGGACAACAGCTCTTCGCACCTTTCAGGAAATCATAATAGATTACCCAGAATCTCAATATGCATTCTACGTCAGCAAGGCCAATCAGGCGTTAGAACAATTGACCACTGTCCGGCCCGTCTCACTGTCTACACAGGAAGTCCTGGTACAATAGAAATCGTTCCCTCCTGGTTTACTCACTCAGGCCTTCTTTGGCTTAGGTCGTCCGCTTCACGTTTTCTTTCGTAACGGTTCTCCCCTTAAACATTTTCATAGGATCATACCGGCATTACCTGGCTGGAATCTTGATGAAAAGAAAACCAGAGGAAGCTAGAGAAGTTCCTTGCTTTTTGGTTTATTGGGCTGGCAAATATCACATTGGCACATGCTGCGCAGTGCGGTGTAGGAATAGAGCCCGGTATCATGTCCGTCACTCCATTTAAATCGAAAGGCATAGCGCCCAACCGGCTCTATATCCTGCAATAAAATAAGAAGAGGGATAGAGTCCGGCTTAAGACGCAACTCACCGGTCCATTCGTCCGTGCAAGCGGCACAGGGGCAATGTTGCCGCAAATACCGAACCGGATAGATGCCCTTATGCCCATCACTCCAGGTAATACCCAACACCCCGTTTTCCAGCCATTCCATATCTGTTGGTTCAAGTGATGATTGAGAATTCATAACCGATTATCCTTATGAATGGGCATCCTTCGACACCCATTGTTCAAATGTTGGGAGAGCTCTTCCGACCACTGCCTGGAAATAGGCTTCAATGGCTTCTTCCACCTCAATCCGGACCGTTCCAATCGCTTTCAATCGAGATAGACTGGCCATAGGGAGACGTCGAGCCTGTTCAATAAACGCCAGGCTGCCTTTGGAAATGGATAATAATCGGCCTACCCCTTCTTGACCACAACCGTTACAGACCATCCCACCTAGTCGAGGGGAAAACCACTGAGGTATCTTGGAGGAGGCCATATTTCCGCATTCAGTACACCGATCAATTTGTGGCCGAAAACCCGTATAACTCAGCACATGAATTTGAAATAATAATGTGGCGAGTGCCAGGTCCCTGTCAGGAAGCAGGCTTTCCAGGCCATAGACCAGTGCTGAATACATCTCAGGATTGGGATCACGATCCGCCGTAATCATCTCCACCATACGTACCATCTTGGCGGCTGCGGCCATCACACCCAAATCTTCTCGTACGGCTTTAAAGTTTTTGACAAGATCTATTTGACTAATTTGTCCCAAAGCGTCAGGGGTTTTCTGGAACAGGGTGACATCAACAATCCCAAAGAGCTCAAGAACCCCGCCAAATCGTGTTTTCATTCGGCGAGCACCACGAGCGGCGCCACGAATTTTACCAAAATCAGGGGAATACAGGGTAACAATTCTGTCAGCATCACCCCAGCGTTGGCTTCGAATAATGACCGCGCGGGTTCTTAGGAGCGGCATGAGAACTCCACGAGGACTCTCAGCAGTCAGACTTGAAAACTGCTGTGCTTACCACCCATGTTCATCCATATCCCAATTCGCTCAACATCTGCACATTATCGCGCCAGCCCTCCTGCACTTTCACCCACATGCGCAAATAAATCTTCATCCCGAATAGTCGCTCCATATCTATCCGCGCACTTTGTCCAATCTCTTTGAGGCGCATGCCTTTTTTCCCGATAACAATTCCTTTTTGACTAGTTTTTTCCACAAGGATAACGGCCTGAATACTTGTCAGTCCTGGTTCTTCTTGAAAACCCTCAATCATTACACCCACTGCATACGGCAATTCATCGTACGTCTGTTCTAGGACTTTTTCACGAATGAGCTCTGCAGCCATATGGCGCATAGGCTGATTGGTCAAAAAATCATCGTCATACATCAATTCCGGACATGAGGGCAAACACGCAAAGGTTAATTCAACTAATTGGGGCAGATTGACCCCGGTCTTAGCAGAAATGGGGATAATTTCATTCCAGGGAAACCACGTGCGGTATTGATCAATGAGGGGGAGCAGCCTGGATTTGGCGACAGCATCGGCTTTATTTAATAATAAAAATACTCCCTGAAATGATCGTTCTTGATGGGCTGTGGTCACCTGCTCCATGACCTGTCGGTCTCCGGGGCCTGGCAACACCTGACTGTCCACAATCATGTAGACCACATCAGATTGAGTCAGGGTGCCTAACGCTGATTGCACCATCTGTGTGTTCAATCGGTGGTGAGGCGTATGGAGGCCTGGGGTATCGATGAGAATGAGCTGGCCTTCTGGGTAATGCCCGACTCCTAAAATGAGATTTCGCGTAGTTTGTGGTTTATCAGAGACGATGGCGATTTTTTCGCGAACCAATGCATTGAGCAACGTCGATTTGCCGACATTGGGTCGGCCGAGAATGGCTAATTGACCTGATTTCATCGAATAGCTTTTAAGTATGGGAAAACGGAAGAAACATCAATGTATGAGTATGAAGGGTTGGAGGGGCCTGGCGCAAGAAGTCTGGCCGCTAAGGTCTGGCCGTAAACGAGGAAGGGACCGGCTCCACAAATTGATACACCACCTCTCCCTGCCGGACCATGCCCAAACGATTACGGGCCAACTCCTCCAGTCGTTGCGGATCCCGCTGAATACGGCTGATATCTTCTTCGAGCAAGGCATTGATATCTTGTAATTGCTGGATTTGTTCGGTCAAATGTTCACGCGTTTCTCGCATATGAAAGTATAAGGGCAAACCATCAGAATTAAAAAACATGGTCCCCGCCATTACACTCATCATCAAAAATGCCCCAACCATTGGCAGGCGATCCAACAGATCCCCTCCAAACCCAGCGGACGTCCGTTTTTTATTATTGGGACGCATACTTGAAAATCATGCTTGTACTGGCAGAACGGCTTTCCCGCGGTATAAGGCAGATGAGCCTAATGTCTCCTCAATTCTGAGTAGTTGGTTATATTTTGCCAGACGATCGGTACGAGACAGGGATCCTGTTTTAATCTGTCCGGCATTTAACGCCACAGCTAAATCGGCAATTGTCGTATCTTCAGTCTCGCCGGATCGGTGGGATACTATCACTCCATACCCCGCCCGCTGGGCCATGCGCATGGCTTCGATTGTTTCCGTGAGTGTGCCGATTTGATTTACTTTGATCAAGATAGCATTCGCAATACTTTCACGAATCCCTCGCCCCAAAAACTCGACGTTGGTCACAAACAAGTCATCACCAACAAGCTGGACTCGATCACCTATGTGATCCGTAAGCTGTTTCCAACCTGTCCAATCACTTTCATCAAGGCCATCTTCAATTGAGACGATCGGGTACTCCTTCACTAATTTGGCATAATACTCAACCATGTCCCCCGAAGACATTTTTGGTTTAACCCCATGACGCACGTGATACGCCTTTTTCTCAAAAAACTCGCTGGCCGCAGCATCAAGTGCCAACACCACATCTTTCCCTGCTCGATAGCCGGCTTGCTGAATCGCTTGAACAATAAAATCCAGGGCTTCTTCATTCGATCGAACAGGCGGGGCGAATCCACCTTCATCCCCGACCGCCGTGCTCATATTTTTTGATTTCAAAATGGCCTTGAGATTGTGGAAAATCTCCGTTCCCATCCTGAGGGCTTCCCTGAAACTGGTCGCCCCCACCGGCATAATCATGAATTCTTGAAGGTCCAGACCATTGTCTGCATGAGCGCCTCCATTGATAATATTCATCATGGGCACCGGTAATTCTCGAGCCGAGACTCCACCAAGATAGCGAAATAAGGGAATTCCAAGTTCCTGTGCCGAGGCCCGGGCCACGGCTAACGACACGCCAAGTGTCGCATTTGCCCCTAACTTGGTTTTCCCCTTGGTTCCATCTAGTTGGATTAAGCGGGAATCAATACTCACCTGGTCTTGGGCTTCCATGCCTCTAAGAGCCGGGAGTATATGCTTTTGAATTCCGGCTAAGGCTTTAGACACTCCCTTGCCCATCCATTGTTTTTTATCCCCATCCCGCAACTCCAAGGCTTCGCGTGTCCCCGTGGAAGCTCCGGAAGGAACAGCAGCTCGACCAGCCATGCCGCTGGCAAGATGCACATCCACTTCAATTGTTGGATTCCCGCGAGAATCCAGAATCATTCGGGAGGTAATGCTCTGAATAAGGCTCATAGAAGGTGTAATTCCTTATAATGGTGAGTAACGGCGCCCTCTTTATCTTGTACCCTGGGACGAGCCTTAGATCAAGGCGTCAGATGCTCTTTCAATAAAGTATTAACCTTTCCAGGATTGGCTTTTCCCTGCGACGCCTTCATCACCTGTCCGACCAAAAATCCTAACACCGTCTCCTTCCCACCACGATATTGCTCCACTTGAGTTGAATGCTGGGCCAGCACCTCTTTAATCAGTTTTTCCAGGATGCCTTCATCGGAAACCTGGACCAGGCCCTTCTCTTTGACCAATTGATCCGGAGATTTTCCACTGCCATAGAATTCCGGGAAAAGATCTCTGGCAACTTTCAAACTAATGGTTCCCTCTTCTACCAATTGTAAGAGTTGAACCAATTGTTCGGGGGCCACTGGGGATGATTCGGGACTGGTATTACCGGCATTGAGCTCACGAAGTAATTCGCCCATCACCCAGTTACTGACCGTTTTGGGATGGGGAAAAAGTGTTACACAGGCCTCAAAATAGTCGGCTAAGTTTTTTGAATCCGTCAGAATCTTCGCATCGTACTCAGGAAGATGATATTCCATCACAAACCGTTTCATGCGGACAGCCGGAAGTTCCGGAATCGTCTGGCGTAGCGATTCCATCCACTCCGCATCCACGCGAACGGGGAGCAGATCCGGGTCGGGAAAGTACCGGTAATCATGGGCTTCTTCCTTACTTCGCATGACAACCGTTTGTCCTTTCTGCACATCCCACAGCCGGGTCTCCTGACGAATCGTTTCACCTTCAGTTAAGGCCTCAGTCTGCCTGGAAATTTCAAATTCCAAGGCCTCTTTGGCAAAACGGAAGGAATTAATATTTTTTAATTCGACTTTGGTTCCGAGACGGTCGTGGCCCCTCGGACGGAGCGACACATTGGGCTCACAACGAAAACTTCCCTGTTCCATGTTTCCATCACAGACATCCAGATAGACCAGGAGATCATGCAGGGTTTTCAAATAGGCATCAACCTCATCTGATGAATGCAGGTCGGGTTCGGTGACAATTTCTAACAATGGAGTTCCCGCCCGATTTAAATCGACACCACTGCCTTCCACAGGCACATCATGAACATTTTTCCCGGCATCTTCCTCTAAATGAGCTCGGCAAATGCGCACGCGTTTCGACTCTCCGTTGACCGAAATGTCAAGCCATCCTGGTCCGCAGATTGGCAAATCATACTGCGAAATTTGATAGCCCTTCGGCAAATCGGGGTACATGTAATTTTTCCGGGAGAATTGATTCGTCAGCATGATCTCGCAGTGCAGCGCGAGTCCCGTCCGCACGGCCATTTCCACCGCGCGGCGATTGAGCACCGGCAGACTACCAGGCAACCCCAGACAGGTTGGACACACCTGAGTATTCGGAGGAAGTCCAAAGGAAGTCGGACAGCTACAAAACAATTTCGTCTTCGTTTGGAGTTGGGCATGCACCTCAACTCCAATGACAGGTTCATAAGCCATAACGCAGCAGAGCCACTCCTCTCGATTTCGTCTTTTCTTGAATCTTAATCCAAGGATTTCATTTCACGTTCACGGCGCATGGCATCCCGACCCGCGTCTAACGCTTCTCGCACGGCACAGGAAATTTCTTCCACCAGTTCACGGCCACGACCGACGACATCTTCCACAGCATCCGTGGCCCGCTCCTTAATGTCTCGCAAATCCTCACCCGTGCGCCGGGCATACCCCGTGATTCGTTCTCGGGAATCTCTTCCCGGCTGAGGGGCTAACATGATCGCCGTCACAGCTCCCAATAGCGCTCCACTTAAAAAGGCCAACGCAACCGAGCCTGCCGATGCACCTGACTGATTAACTGCCATAGGATGGCCCTCCTTTTTGTTCTTTATGTATACGTTTCTTCATCGTCGAAGTCGCTGCTTTGAATCCGGCAAGTAAACTGGTAACGCCCACAGCAAGGCCTCCCCCTTTCTCACGAACGGTCTGATGGACATGATTCACGGTTTCCCCAACATCTCCAACTGCATTCAAGAAAATAGTGGCACGATCAATACCAAGCTTGGCTTGATCGGTAAGAGCTAAAATGTTTTCGTTGGTTCCCTTGACGTCCTTCAATAATCCCGGCAACTCATGGTTCAAGCGAATAAGTAAACGTTCTGATTGCCCAACCGTACGTTTCACTTGAAGAATCATCGGAACCAGATAGCCCACCAAGACCACAAAGGCCACGGCAATGATGATCGCTGCCAAATCCACCATATCTCGCTATCCTTTCAAGACCGAATCACTGGCCGTTTCACTCGCCAATTGGTAGCTTGTTCATAGGCATAGGCTGCACGCAAGACCATGGCTTCCTCAAAGGGACGACCCATCAGTTGTAATCCAATGGGGAGGCCGAGTTTACTCAATCCACAGGGAACGGAAATTGCCGGGAGTCCAGCCAAACTCGCAGGAATGGTATAGATGTCGGATAAATACATCTGCAGGGGATCGTCCAATCGCTCCCCTAATTGAAAAGCCGGCGTCGGCATGACTGGACTCACCAACAAATCAACTTCCTGAAACACTGCCTCAAATTCACGTTGAATCAAGGTGCGAACCGCTTGGGCTTTCCCATAATACGCGTCGTAATACCCCGCACTCAGCGCATAGGTCCCCAACATAATACGCCGTTTCACTTCAGGCCCAAACCCTTGAGACCGAGTGCTTCGATACATCTCTGCCAGTTCTCCGGACTCCTTGGAACGAAACCCAAACTTGACGCCGTCATAGCGAGCTAAATTAGAGCTGGCCTCTGCCGTGGCGACAAGATAATAGGTCGCAATGGCCTGTTCCGTGAAGGGCAAAGTTACCTCGCGAATCGTTCCGCCCAGCTCCTGCAACACCAGGATGGCATCTTGAACTTTCTCGGAGACTTCAGCATCAAGTCCTTCAGCAAAATATTCCCGCGGCACGCCGATAATAAGCTTTTTGACGTCTTTCTTTTTCACGGATTTGGTGAAATCCGGGACATCACGATTAGCGGACGTGGAATCCATTGGATCAAATCCGGCAATGGCATTCAGCAGGATAGCAGCATCAGTCACGGTTTTGGTAATAGGGCCGATTTGATCCAGAGAGGAGGCAAATGCGATTAGCCCATAGCGGGACACACGCCCATACGTTGGCTTCAACCCCACCACTCCGCAACAGGCCGCCGGTTGTCGGATCGATCCTCCGGTATCGGAACCCAAGGCTGCCACACATTCATCTGCAGCCACGGCGGCGGCCGATCCTCCACTGGATCCTCCAGGTATATACTTTTGATTCCACGGATTCCTGGACGGCCCGAACGCTGAATGTTCCGTGGACGAACCCATGGCAAATTCATCAAGATTGGTTTTGCCAAGAATCAAGGGTTGGTGAGGTCGAAGACCGCCCATCACGGACGCGTCATACGGCGGAACAAAGGTTTCCAACATTCGAGATCCACAAGTCGTCCGGATCCCCTCTGTACAAATATTATCTTTAATGCCTAATGGCATGGCCATGAGCGGCTGTGTTTTTCTCCAGGCTTTCAAGCCATCATCAATCGCTTTGGCTTGCTGAAGCAGGGTATCTTTCGGTGTCAGGGTAATATAGGCTTTGATTTTTGATTCTACTTGACTAAGTCGCAACAAATAGGACCTGGCGATATCCATCGCACTAACCTCGCCAGCGGTAAATTTCCCCTGAAGCTCTTTTAGCGTAAGTTTAAATAGAGACATACAAACCCGAATCTGGGATCAGTGGATAAATAAGGAGATGGAAAGAAACGGCCTTTAACCGGAGCAACCCGTTTCATACGGGATTGGTTACTTTGCTTTATTCTGATGATCGACTTGGATAATTTGAGGGACGTGCCTCTTGGCTTCTTCGTCATTAAATAATTCATAACAAAAAATAATGACCTTATCGCCAACCACTCCCAACCTGGCAGTGGGACCATTTAATATGATCTCACCTTTCCCACGGGCACCAGGGAGCGCGTAAGTCGAAAACCGCTCTCCGTTATTCAAATTGGAGACCATCACCGCTTCATAGGCGATTATTCCCGCTTGATCCATGAGGTCTTGGTCAATCGTTAAACTACCTTCATAGTCGAGACTGGAATCGGTAACGGTCGCCCGGTGAATTTTACATCGTAACAATTGTCGATACATATTAAATCCTAATTTTTTTAGTCCTGCTCGGAAACGAGCGTTTTTGGTTAATCATGTCGCCCTTATTTCCCTAAAATATTCGGGACCACAAAAAATCCATTATGCGACAATGGGGCATTGGCCAGCGCCTTTTCCACGGACAGGCATTCGCGTGGGGTATCCTCACGTAACACCGGTTCCTCATGGACGACAGAAGCCGTGGGAGGAACACCTTCCGTCGACACCCCTTGCAATTGATCCACATACGCTAAAATATGATTCAATTGTTCCGCAAACACGGGTTTTTCCGCCTCCGTGAGGTCCAAACGGGCTAATTGGGCGACATGTTCGACTTCTTTTTGAGTGATGGAGGCCATATCTGATCCTTATGAGCGCAGGCATTTAAAAAACATGCTGAGACATTGCAAGTAAAAACCACACGCCACCACGTATTTCTACCATGAAATTCTCATGAAAAGCTACTTAAACAAAGGATGGAAGCAGGGGTGGTAAAGAAAGCGATTAGGAAAATCCAGAGAAAGAACTTTAGGCAATTAAAGATCCAAGGTGGTCGCAGAGGAAAGCAGAAAGCCTTCGTCCGCAAAACTCACATAGCGCCCATCTCCAATCACAATATGATCCAATACCCGGATACCCAATATTTCCCCTGCCGCCATGAGTCGACGGGTCAAGGCATGGTCTTCCTCGCTGGGCTGCGGGTCACCACTTGGATGATTATGGACAAAGATGACTGCCGCCGCAGATTCTCGTACGGCCAGGTTGAACACTTCCCGCGGATGAACAATACTTACCGTCAAACTTCCCTCGGAAACGGTGACATCTCGAATAAGCCCATGCTTGGCATCCAACAACAGTGCCTTAAAGACCTCATGCCGGAGGTCTCGCAATAAAGGATAGTAGTGCTGATAGATATCCTGGCTATGATGAATTCGTAATCCTGCCGTTAACGGGATCGCTAATGCCCGTTTCCCCAACTCAACCGCTGCGAGAATCTGGGCGGCTTTTGCAGGACCAATACCCGGGACAACACACAGTTCTTGCAAACTTCGATTGGCTAAACCTCGCAGTCCCTTAAGGCGCGTAAGGAGGTCCAATGCCACATCAACTGCCGAGGAATCGGGTCGGCCAATTCGTAAGAGGATGGCCACCAGCTGAGCATCTGATAATCTCTGAGCTCCATAGCTGAGGAGGAGTTCGCGGGGGCGTTCCCTTTCCGGCCAGGATTGAATCCCTTTTCTGAGTTGCGGGTCATTCATACTCGTCATGCCAGGGGGCCCTTACGAACGTGCGTTGAACTATACGCAGCTATTTTTTACCCCGTCAAAAACCATTTTCCTCACCCTGTAATAGAGATTGTTGAGGTTTCCAAAACTATGATATCGTCCACTCGCCATGAAACCCTCTTCTATCCGAATCGTTGCAGGACAATTGAAGGGTCGAACAATCCCCACCCTTCCGGGGCGAACCACCCGTCCGACCTCCCAGCGAGCCAGGGAAGCCCTCTTTTCTATCCTGGGTGGCCAGATTCAGGGTGCCACCGTGGCTGATCTGTTCGCGGGAACAGGAGCGGTGGGACTGGAAGCCTTAAGCCGTGGAGCGACCAGGGCGCTCTTTATTGAGCAAAATCCTTTGGCCGGGGCGAGTATTCAGCGGATGCTTTCCCAATTTAAGATTGCCTCATCAAGCCAGGTCCTCATTGAGGATGTGTCACTCGCCATACAAAATTCAATTTTGGTAGGATGGCGTCCGTTTGACATGATATTCATGGACCCGCCTTACCGGCTCCCGAATGTACAACAGATCTTGCATCACCTAGAGGAAGCGGATGTCATGGCCCCGACCGGTCGAATCATTTATGAACATTTCCATAAAACCACCCCCCCGATTCCTCTTGGAAATTGGGCACTCATCCGAACCGCTCGCTATGGGGATACCGCCTTGACGTTTTACCGACCTGTGCCCCAGACCGAAGAAGATTCTGACCTATGACCATTGGCATTTATCCAGGCACATTTGATCCCATTACCCGAGGGCATACCGACGTCATTGCTCGAAGCCTCAGGTTGGTTGAGCAGTTGGTTGTAGCAGTAGCCCCCAACCCTCGAAAAGCCCCCTTGTTCGACCTGGACGAACGAGTACAATTGGCCAAAATTGCCACAAGCGACCTGAAGGGAGTCACGGTTGAACCGTTTGATGGATTACTGGTGAACTACGTGCGGGAACGTGGGGCTTTAGCCATCATCCGTGGGCTACGAGCCGTGTCGGATTTCGAACATGAATTTCAAATGGCCTTGCTGAACCGAAAACTTGACTCGAGCCTGGAAACCGTCTTTTTGATGTCGAGTGAGGAATATTCGTATCTCACCTCCAGCATGGTCAAAGAGGTTGCCTCGGTTGGCGGCCCGCTCCACCATTTCCTTCATCCCGAGGTTGCCGAATGGCTCCAGGGCCGATTACGGAGAAATGCCAAATGAACCTTGCCGCGAGAACGACCCGCATTACCCCCTCCCCCACGTTGCAGCTCTCCGCTACCGTGAAAGGCCTGGTCGCGAAAGGGCAACAGGTCTTCGATTTTACAGCCGGAGAACCTTCCTTAGACTCTCCCGGGGAGGCCAAAGAAGCAGCCTACGAAGCGATTCGCTCCGGCTTTACCAAATATACGGCCGTGACAGGCATTGATGAATTAAAAGAGGCCATCATTGAAAAATTTCAGCGGGACCAGGGTTTAACCTACTCGCGATCCCAAATTCTGGTGTCATGTGGGGCCAAACACACATTATTTAATATCGCGCTAGCCTTGTTTGAAACTGGAGATGAAGTCATCATTCCCGCTCCGTACTGGGTCTCGTATCCCGAACAAATTCTCGTGGCCGACGCCAAACCTGTCTTTTTCCCCACTTCCGAATCCTCAGGCTATGCCATTGACGTGAAGGCGCTGGAAGCCGCAGTGACCGATCGCACAAAAGCGATCATCCTGAACTCTCCGTGCAATCCGACCGGCAGCATGTATGATCGACAGACCTTGGAGGGCATTGCCCAATTGGCCATCCGACATAACCTGCTCATTATCTCTGATGAAATTTACGAAAAGATGATTTACGACCAGCATCAACACCACAGTATTGCGTCGCTAGGCCCGGACATCGCCAGGAACACTATTATTGTGAATGGGGTATCAAAAACCTATTCCATGACAGGTTGGCGGATTGGATACGCCGCCGGCCCGGAGAGGCTGATCAAAGCCATGGGAGACATTCAAAGCCAAAGCACCTCAAACCCCAGCTCCATTTCGCAAAAGGCCGCTGTTGGGGCCCTCCAAAAGTCTGATGCCTTTATTCAACACATGGTGAAAGAGTTGGATGTTCGACGAAAGGCCATTGTTGAGGGGTTAAATAGGATCCCGGGCATTCACTGTCCTATGCCTTCAGGCGCCTTCTATGCATTTCCAAGCGTCATTCAACTTTTGGGCCGACGCTTCCAGGGAGAATCCCTGTCCACACCGTTGGCTTTTGCCAACTTTTTTCTCAAAGAAGCTCAAGTCGCGTGCGTTCCTGGAGAGCCATTCGGGAGTTCCGGGCATTTGCGATTTTCGTATACCGGAACATTAGAGGTGATTGAGGAGGGATTAGACCACCTGACCAAGGCCGTGGCTAAACTTGAGTAGCCTACCTCTCCCCGTTCAGCGGTTAGTTGTCCCATTATTCCATCACCACGAAACCTTGACCTGAACAGAATCAGCCTTATCCTTATGAACATATGTCTACAAATCCCTTTAATTGACGTTTACTCTCTGGAGGTATCCCGTGCCCATTTATGAATATCAATGCACCGGTAGTGGTGAACGATTTGAAATTCAACAAAAAATGTCAGATCCTCCCATTCAAACCTGCGATCAATTGTCCTGTGGTTGTGGCAAAGTCGAACCGGTCACCAAAGTCATCTCAGCGCCTGCCATCATGTTCAAGGGAAAGGGATGGTATGTCACGGACTACTCGGACAAACTCAAAGAGCCAGAGAGTAAATCGGAGAATAAAGGGCAAACCGCTGACACCAGCACGTCTGAATCTAAAACCGACAGCAAGACCAGTTCGACCAGCTCTGATAGTGGGTCCGGTTCCACACCATCCACATCCGCACCCGCGACATCTTCGACCGGGTCTTCGGGATCAGGTTCTGCTTCAGGATCGGGGACATCTTCCAGTACGAGTGCCTCCACCGGATCCGGGACAACTTCTTCATCCAGCAGTAAATCCTGATGCGTTTCGCAGATGCATTGCCACGGGCATCTGCGCAACGGCTCTGACAACAACCGGAATCATGGCACTTCGATAACCAACCAAATTTTGACGCCCTGCCTCTGATAGCCTTTTCAAATCTCTCCATCCAGCTAAACCCTTTGGAATATGTCAAAACCCGGCCTTCTCCTCATGAAAAGCCGACGTGCCCTGCCCTTCGGCAGAAGAAAAAATGAAAGCCATTCGAAACGGCAATATCGGTTACCCACAAGGGAGTTGCGACTCTTGACAGCTCCGCTTACCCTCGGTACTCTCATCAGGTTTACCCGTAATTCCTGCCTCTTCGGCTACTCTGGCCGAACGGAGGGTCATCCTTTAAACGCTAGAGGGAAAAGCATGAAGAAGATGTGTGTAAATGGTTTGACAAAAATTGTTGGGGTCCTGTTCATCACCGGCATCTGTATCCTGGGTGTGCCTTGGGAAGAGCATGCCTTTGCCGCTGGAAAAAATTCCTTCCGCGTGGGTGTCCTTGATCCTCAGACCGTGATCGAAAAATCGAAGGCCGGAAGCCGGGCCCTGGCTGCGTTAAAGGAACATGCCCAAGCCAGAGAAACCGTGATGAAAAATGATCAAAAAGAATTAGAAACCCTTCAGGAGGAACTCAAAGCTGTAGAGTCCATGGACTCCAAGCTGAGTGAAGAGGATCAAAAACGCAAACAAGAACGTTTTGCCCAAAAGTATCAGGCCTGGCAAAAACAAGGTCAAGATTTCCAGAATGAACTCGGCCAAAAACAAAAAGACCTGGTCCAGGAATATATGAAAAAAATCGAAGAAGCGACCGCAGCCGTTGCCGCACGCCATGGCTTCGATGTCGTCATTGATAAAGGAAGCGAAAACACGCTAAAAATTGTGTTGTACAATAGAGATGGGTTGGATCTCACCAATGAAGTCGTAAAAGAATTTGACCGTCGGTTTAAATAACGCACGATTAAGAGGAAGCGTTTGAACATTCTCCCCTGTGGGTCAGACTCACAGGGGATTTTTGTATTCTCTGCGTTCGGAGAATGGGCTTAAAGATCAGATGTGTTAAACCGTCAAGGAATCACCGAACAACTTCATAAAATGGAGGTGAGTCAATTCGTATCATTCAGGCTTCGTCCCCGGAGGGCCACGGCCTTTATTGTGTGTCTTAGCTTGGAAGCATCGTGACAGACATTCAACCGATTCATTCTGAGGCTTTCGCGGGATGGTAGGTATGGACGGGAGAAATTCGTTGAACCGCTGCTTTTAGTATAAATGAGGCTCCTCGATGCGAAATTTTCTAAAAATGCCGGAATAAAGAATGTTGCTTCAGTTTGCCCTGCCTCCAACAGCCTCTTCCTCAGACTGATAGATGGGAATCACTTGTGGCAAATTAGCACATTCGAGCAACTCTCTCACATGTCTCTGGGGACTCACGATACTCAACCGAATTCGGTCCGGCTTCATCCGATGGTACCAAAGAAACATTTGCCCCAACCCGATCGAGTCAATCCAAGTGATATTCGAGAAGTTGAGAATAATATGGTTGCACCCTAACTCCTGTGCTCCAAGAATAGCGACTTCAAGCCCAAGCTTCGAGTCATAATCAAAACGACCAGATAACTCCAGAACCTTCGTATCCCTGGAAACATGTTCTCTGACAGTTAGCATGCCGTTTTTCCTCTTACCGCCTCTTTCGGCATTTTCAGGGTAAAAATTTACCCTTCTGAGAAGAGGTCAAAATTGGCAGATCCCTACCGGACTTTGAGGTACACTGCCAGGCGCACCCACCTCATTCCACATATTGCTCCCGGCTCACGACCATCACTTGTATAGCGATAGGCTACAAGAGACCAACCCCGTGGAAAGTTGAGCTCTATGACAAGATACCCTCTTGTGGACTTCCACTGCTTTGGCAGACGCAACGAAAAAAAAGAGCCATGGAGATTCGGAGGAAGCCAAGCGTGTAAAAACCTGGCCACTGGCTCCTCCGCCCAGTTGGAAATTTTTAAAATAATAAAAAGAATAATTCTTTTAACATCATTTCAACTCAAGGCTGATAATGGTGTTCTTGTTAGGGGGGTAGTCCCTGACAAGCTCAGATCCCTCACTTGGGAAAATATGCACCTTCCCGCCATAACTGTTACCCGGTATCGATAAGCTGACTGTGTTGCCGGAAATTTTAGCGCGTATGGTCTTGTGTTTGTTGGTATCGCCGGCGTCCACCAGGGTGAAAATGGTATTCGCGGTCGCGTTTCGCTGGGGATAATAGAATATATCCAGATGAGGCGGGGCTTGGCTCCACGTACGGTCATTACCCTGATACATATTGCCTTTGACAATCAAACTGTTGGCCTTCACAAAAATCGGCACATGCTCTCTCACCACATCGACCTGGAGCCATTGTTTACCGGAATGAACAGAGCGGTTGTAGTAATCAATCCAGCTGCCCTCCGGCAGATACACCTTTCGGATGGGTTCTTGATCATGAATCGGCGCGACTAATAACGAGGGGCCAAACAGGTACTGGTCCCAGATGGCATAGGTTTGTTCGTCATCGGGGTACACGCCCGCAAGCGGTTTCATCAGGGTTCCCTGCTCCGCTGCGGTATTCAGCAGGGAGTAAATATAGGGAATCAACGCCATGCGCTCTTTGAAAACCTGACGGTACAGGTCCTGAAATGACTCCGAGTACCGCCAGGGCGCCCGATCGTTGCCGCGACCACTGGCGCCGTCCAGCTTAATCTCAAAAAACCCTGTCCATAGGCCAAATTGAATCCAACGCAGATAAAGGTCTTCACTGATGAGGCCCGTATTGCCGGTGAACCCTCCGGCATCTGTCCCCCAATTGGGAAAACCCAGATAACTGGCGCGAATGGAGTTGGCCATATTGCTGCGTAAACCCTCCCAATTTGTCATGACATCCCCTGCCCAGATCGCACTCAAATGGGGCTGCGTGCCATGTACCGCCGCACGAGCGAAATTAAACTGGTCTTCTCCCCAGTAATCCGCCAGCGCCTCATGGGTATGTTTGGCATAGAGCCAAATAAATTTGCTGCGGCGCTCCGAAATCGGCGTCCCATCGTGCCAGCTTTCGTCATAGGGAAAGCTCTCATCCGCCCGATCCATTTTGTGCCCCTGCACGCCGACGTTGTACTGCAAGTCCGTTAAGCGCCGCGTAAATTCGCTGACAGCCTTGGGGTTGCTGAGATCAAAATACCCTTTATGCCCTGCCATGCGCCCGGGGAAATTCTGTTCGGCAAAAGTCATCGGCGCAATCCAGGTCATCAAATGGATGTGGTAATCCTCATGTAAGACCTTTATCCATTCCCGGGGATTGGAGAAATCACGACCAAAATTCATGTCCGACCAACCATGTGCCCCATCGCTATAGGGACGATCCACAAACAATCCCGTGAAGGGAATTTTCATCTCGGTGAAGCGTCTGGTGTCATCAAGAACATCCTGCTTGCCTCGCTTGTGAACATCACGCCAGATCACGGGGCCGGTACTCCAAAGCGGAACCGGTTTCGGGGCGCCAATGAGCTGGTAATAATTCACCAGCGCCTGATCCAACGTGGGTGCATCCAGAACATGCCAATTAAACTGTCTGGCAGCGTGGTACAACTCGGTCCGGCCATTCATCGCAAATTGATACCGGCCCTCAGCGAACGTGTTGAAAAAGCTCACATACCCTTTCGTACTAAAAAACATGGGTGAAACCGCAGTGGCATAGTCGGAACTAAACCGGTTGTGTTCTCCAATCGCATTGACATCTTGGACCAAACCGCGCAAGTCCGGGCTTTTTTGATTATACGGCTCGGTGGTTTGTTTCACGCCAAACATATGTTCGCCAAGATCTTCCATGAAAATAGTGACATGGGAAAACCAGTCAGCGTCACTGGAGAAATGCAGCCCCGCCTGATCGGCTTCAATATCAATGATGACTCTGGAATCCTCCATGGATTCGATCTCTTCCTCGTTCGCCACATCACGGTACGTCAGGTGCAAACGATAGAAACCGTTACTTTTCCTGTTGAGTTGGATATCATCCCAGGAGTGAAAATCCAGCATGATATCCTGAATCACCATGATGGGTTGTTGATCGCGAAACACCACCAAGGTGTTCTTCTTTTGCTCAATCGTTAACGGTATCGGGCCGGCGGCACATGCCAGGTTGCCAAGCAATAACGCAACCAGAAAAATTTGGAAAAACTTCAACATTCCTCTCCTGTAAAACTTCGTCCACCCCATCCAATGCATTCTCGGTTTTCAATTGCAGCAACCTTAACGACTTGGCTTTAAAACCCAACATCGGCAAAGGAACGACAGGAAAACAAAGAAATTTCCTAGGGAGGAAATTTTCCAAACGGTCTTTTTCTGGTTTAGTGTTTTGGGAGGACGAACACTGCCGTTTTCCCGTAAAACCGGACCAGCGAGAATTGAAAAACCTTACGAACCAACTGTCCGCTTGGCGGGGAGGCTTTCACCTGACTGATGTGAATGGTGAGAAATCAACAAGAGGAGAAAGACGGTCTTAAAAGCCTGCCGCAACCACCAGGCGGAACACCAAAACAACCTCTACGAAGGAGATAACCTTTAGACCTTACAATGAGAGTTCCTTTGTAGAAAAGGCAGGAAACATGGTCCTCTGCGGCGTGTAAAGTCTGGAAAAGGAGAGTGAAGGTCAAAGCGGAAAATAAAAGGGAGGCGTGATGCTGGTATCAAAGTCAGAAGGATTTTCCTGGGACGGCTGACCGGCATAGCGCAAATTGATGCGTTCTTTGCGATGGGTGGTTTCCAGATCCCGGAGTTCTTCTTCCAGGACTTTGAGCTTTTTGGCATATTGAGCATGAGAAACCGAGATGGCGGCTCTTTTCCAGGTTAGTAAATGGATATCTTCGATGATATTGTTCACGTATTCCCAGAAACGTTTTTCTTCCTTGTACCGGCCTGCGCGGGTGATCTCCCGGTTAAAGGCGCTTTTCCGGGCTTG
>BQIZ01000025.1 GCA_021604365.1 Nitrospirales bacterium | reverse complement strand
GCGGGGGGGGGAATTGTGGGGTCTGTCTAAAGCGATGAGCAGTATCACGATGTTGGAAGCTGACGATTTTGTGAAAGGCCTGCAAGGCATTGGATTCGATTTTTTTACCGGTGTGCCCGACACCATTTTGGGGGGCATTATTGCCCATTTGACGGAAGAACAGTTGTATACCCCTGCGGTTCGCGAAGATGAGGCGGTGGCGATGGCCGCAGGAGCCTACCTTGGCGGGAAAATCCCGGTGGTGTTGATGCAAAACTCTGGATTGGGTAATGCCCTGAATGTTCTGGCTTCTCTCAATTTGATTTATCAAATCCCCTGTTTGCTGTTGTTGTCCTGGCGTGGCTTCGAAGGCAAGGACGCTCCTGAGCATCTGGTGATGGGAGAAACGATGACGACGCTGTTGGATACGGTTCGGATTCCACACCGGACGTTGTCTCAGAAGACGATTGTGGATGATCTGCAATGGACGGCCACTACTTTTATGGAGAAGCGGATCCCTGTCGCATTATTGTTGAAAAAGGGAATCGTGAAAACCATTCAGCCTTAGTGGGATGTCAAAAAGCCGTCCGCATGATTTTATCATGTGTTCTCGATCTGTCACGTTTGGAAAGAGTAATCAATCCGTCAGTCTATTCAGTGAGTAGTCAACGAATTGATTCTCAACGCTGAAAAGTAACCATTGTGTTGGAGATGCAACGATGATTGGACCAGAAGAAGGGGTGATGCAGAGCCGGGCGCAGGCAATGGCGGCTATTTTGGAAATCATGACCGATCAACTGCTTATTGTCTGCAATGGGTTTCCCTCCCGTGAAGCCTGTAAACTCCGTGATCGGGCTCAAAATTTTTATATGATTGGCTCAATGGGCGCGACGGCAGCCATTGGATTAGGATTGGCTCTGGCCCAGCCAGAAAAAACGGTGATCGTTTTTGATGGCGACGGAAATGTGCTGATGAGTCTTGGCACGTTGGCCACGATTAGTGCGTTGCGACCGAAAAATTTCATTCATGTGGTTTTTGATAATGAAGTGTATGGGACCACCGGCAATCAACCCACCTATTCCAGGGTGGTGGGCCTGGATAAAATGGCCAAAGCCGCGGGATACAAGAATGTTGAGCGCGTCTGGGAGCGAGAAGATATTGTATATGAGTTTAAGGCCATGTTAGGAGATGACGGGCCGAATTTTTTGTTGATCAAAGTGAATGAACAGCTTGAAGAAGCGGATCGTATTGCCTTGGGTCCTGTCGAGCTGACGAAACGGTTTAAGGGGTGTGTCACCTAACGACACAATGGATGTGTTCGCGTAGAAGCCTAATCGCCAGCCTGTAAGCGTGTAAAGGAAGAGGGTTCATGATTTTATTCAATCCAGGTCCTGTCAATGTGTCTGAAAGAGTCCGTCAGGCGTTACTTCAACCGGATGTCTGTCATCGAGAGTCGGAGTTTTCGGAATTACTGGCTGATATTCGGCAAAAATTGCTGAAGGTCTTTGTGCCTGGTGATGAAGACGAGTACACCGCGATTCTCCTGACGGGGTCCGGCACGGCGGCTGTGGAAGCCGCGTTAATGTCCAGTATCCCTACCGGCAAGCGGGCGATGGTGATTAATAATGGGGTGTATGGCCAACGGATGTCTTCCATGCTGGCGACGCACCGTTTGCAAACGCCGGACTTAAAGTATGACTGGGGAGTCGCACCGGATCCGCAGGCGGTTGATTTGGCGCTGAAGCAACACCCGGAAGTGCACACCGTCGCGATGGTTCATCATGAAACGACGCTGGGATTGATTAATCCGGTGAAAGAAATTGCAGAGATCGTGGACCGGTATGGTCGGGTATTTATGGTGGACTCAGTGAGCGGGCTGGGGGGCGAGGCGCTGGATATTGCCGGAAGTAAGCTGTACATGGTCGCGGGGGCCGCTCAGAAATGTATCCAAGGATTTCCTGGTGCAGCATTTGTGTTGGTCCGAAAAGGCTTTATGGAGCGGGTGATGAAATATCCCAAGCGGTCCTGGTATTTGAACCTGGCTAATTATTATGAGGAACAGGAGCGGGGGACGATTCCCTTTACTCCAGCCGTGCAGGTCTATTATGCCTTCCGGGAAGCCCTGAATGAACTTTTAGAGGAAGGCCTGGAGAATCGGATTCAGCGATTCCAAGGGTATGCCACCATTATTCGGACAGGCTTGGAAGAGTGGGGGGTGAAACCGGTACTGGATCCTGCCCTTCAAAGTAATACCTTGACGGCTTTTTTTCTACCGGAAGGGTGTACCTACCAAAGGCTGCATGATGAGTTAAAGCAAGCCGGGTACGTAATCTATGCCGGACAAGGGCAATTAGAAGAGAAAGTTTTTCGGGTCGCCAATATTGGTGCTCTGACCAATCAGGATATTGAGGGGTTTCTCACCGCCTTTCAGGGCATAGTTTCGGGGGCGAGGGCGTGAAGGCGATTATCTTCGCGGCTGGCGTCGGCAAGCGATTGCAAGGTGTCACCCAGGGTCGACCGAAATGCCTGGTGGATATTGGCGGGAGGACCTTACTGTCCCGGCATGTCGAGTACCTGGGGCGATTGGGTGTGTCTCAAGTGGTATTGGTCGTGGGATACGCCCAAGACCATATTCGAACGGCCATGGCTGCCGACCCATTTGCTCAAGAGATCCGATGGGTGGTGAATGAACAGTTTACTCGTGGAAGCATGACCTCATTGTGGGTGGCACGGTCTGAAATGGACGATGATGTGGTGCTCATGGATGCCGATGTTCTATATGCCCCATCGATTCTGGCTCGACTGGTTCATTCTTCCTTCCCGACGGCCTTGTTAATGGATGAGACGGTGAAGCAGGAATCGGAAGAATGTATGATTGCCGCGAAGACTGCTCGGGTCCTGACCTTAAGTAAAACCCTGCCATCCGCTTATGATGAGGCCGGCGAAGGGGTCGGATTTCTCAAAGTCCAACAACAGGATATTCCAGCATTGTTGCAATCGGTCCGGGCTTATGTGGAGGCTGGAGCGCTTGATATGGAATATGAGGACGCGCTAAAAGAGTTTTTTGAGAAGGTGCCGGTGGGTTACGAAAAAATCGGGGGGCTTCCCTGGATAGAAATAGATTTTCCTGAAGATATCGATCGAGCTGTGTCTGAGATCTTGCCCGCCGTGATAAAGTTAGAGGAGAATACCAGGGCCACCACACTGACGCCGTAGGAATGAGTGTATGGACGGAACACTAAAACAAGAAGCCACTCACGCAGTTGACACGGCAATTTTATTGACGTCGGTCGGCGTCTTTGATTCCGGATGTGCCGGGACGGGTGACGCGGTTCCTAGTCCCTTGACTCGTGTCGGCGGCATGACGCTGTTTCAACGGGCGGTGTTCACGTTGCAGCGAGGAGGGATTTCTCAAATATGGGTGTTGGCCGGGCCTGAAGAGCAAGCGCTTCGTCAATTACTTCGTGAAGATAACCGGATACAGGCCGCCGTTCGTTGGCTTCCTGTCCGTGAATTTCCTCCTCATGACCCTCAGACTTGGGAAGCGCTTGCGGAGGAGATCAATGGAGCTTGTATGATCGTGGGTTGCCATACAGTGTACTCTCCGACATTGATCCAACGCTTGCGGGCTGAAGGATCTCAAGGAAAGGCGGTCGTGGTCGTTGGCCATCCTGAGGAGGGGCATCACCGAGGAAATCCCGGTGTGGCATTCCGGCCTGAAGGACTTGAGGGACGATCAACTTCAACTGTGGTCTTTCATGACCAGGCGGTATCCCAGACCTCACAGTCCAAAACCGACAGTCAGACTTCTGAGCGAAGCCGGTTGCCGCTGGTTGGAGATCTTCTGGTTCTCCCTGCCCGACTCTTGGGTATTTCAGGCGTGTTGCATGCCAATGGCACCAATCCACTCCGGTTGGCACTTGAGCAAGCGGCTGTGGAAGGAACGATTCAAACCATTGGCGGAGCTTCTCATTGGTTCAGGGATGTCCGTGGCCCAAAGGGATCACAACTCGCCGAGCGGACAATGTTGCAGGCACTCCAAACACTGAAAGGTGGCTTGGATGGGTTGGTGGATCGATATGTGAATCGGAAATGTTCCGGTCTACTCACTCAGGGGTTTTTGCGTTTGGGATGGTCACCGAACATGATTACGATGCTATCAATGGTCGTGGGGCTCGTGGCCGCCGGGCTGTTTGTGCCTGGGTCCTGGAAACTCGCTATTCTCGGGGGACTGATTTTGCAATTGTCTGTGATCATTGATTGTTGTGATGGAGAAGTGGCCAGGCTGACGTTTTCTGAGTCCAAATTTGGGCAGGAACTGGATATTTGGGCAGATAATGTTGTGCATATTGTGTTATTTGCTGCCATTGCCTGCGGGGCGTTTCTCCATGGGCCTTGGGAGCATACGCACCTTCCTCTTCTGCTTGGGGCCTCGGCGGTCTTAGCCAATGTCGTGTCGTTGCTGTTAGTCAATCATGCCAGGCAATTGCGATCCCGTCCTCGTGAGCTTCGGCAATTCACTGAACAGGAACACGCCAATATCGAATTTATGTTGGGCAATGTCGCCAATCGCGATTTTTCGATCATCGTCTTGCTGGGTGCTGGTTTTGGGCTCCTGCATTGGTTTTTGGCCCTGGCCGCGATTGGCTCGTGGCTCTTTGTCATGTCGATGGCCTGGATGCTTCGCCGTAGTCTCATCTCTCGTGCTTAAACTGCTTTTTCTGGTCGTTGGCCTCACGGCTTTGGTCGGGATTGTTCTCCACATCGGCCTCGAACCGATTCAGCACACCGTTTCTCACTTAGGTCTCCTACATCTCCTGCTCATCCTCATTCCCATGGTGTTCGTATATGGGTTAGAAGCTTGGGGATGGCAATTCACTCTGGGTCTCCATGCTCGAAAGGTTGGGTTCATGCGATTGTTTGCCATTAGGATGGCTGGCGAAACCGTGAATGTCACGACTCCCACGGCCTATGTCGGTGGCGAGCCTCTGAAGGCCTACCTCCTGAAACGTTACGGGGTGCCGATGGTGGAGGGGTTGGCGTCCGTGATTACCGCGAAGACCACGATGACCTTCGCACAAGTGCTTTTTATCTTCTTGGGGTTGGCCTTGGCTTTTTGGATACTTGGCGATTCAGGTCATTACTGGGTGGCGATGTTGGTCAGTGTTGGGGTATTAGCGTTTGGCGTCGGGCTGTTTGTGCTCCTCCAACGCCACGGTCTCGGTATGGGGTGCTTGGGCCTATTGCGAGCCTGCGGTATCAGGTTCACCTTTCTTGAAAAACGAGAAGCTCAACTACAGGAGCTGGATGGCACGATTCGGAGATTTTATTCTCAGCACCGGGAGACCTTTTATGCGGCGTTGGCTGTATTTTTTCTGGCATGGATGATGGAAACGCTTGAGGTGTATGCCATTCTCTACTTTCTCGAAGTGAGCATCGATGTGTGGGTTGCCATATCAATTGCGGCGCTCACTGTGCTCATCAAGGGCGGAACATTTTTTATTCCTGGAAGCCTTGGTGCGCAAGAAGGGGGATACACCTTACTATTGATGACTTTTGGCTATTCGGAAGTGACGGGAATCACTTTTGCCCTTATTCGACGATTGCGAGAAATTCTCTGGATTGGCTTTGGCCTTGTGTGTCTGATGTTCCTAAAAGGCCATGACGGTGGATCGGACCAGTTACACTCGTTGGAACGGTCGGAGGGCAAATAAGCTAATTCTGTGAAAATATTCGGTGACTTGAACTCTTCGGGTCTATTGTGAATAATCGGACCCTCACGGATTTTCAGCCGAGACGAGAAAGGATTAGGGAACGATGGATATTGAACTGGGAACGAATACCCTCCGGAATACCGATGGCGTCTTTATCGCTCATGGCAAAGAACAGATTCGTATTGAGTGGTTGGAAGAGGAGAAGAAACTGGCATTGAGTATGGGTGTGTTTATGCCCACGGGAACGGAAGTGGCCAAGCTGCAACGCAATGCCTGGGAACATAACTCTGGCGATCGGTTTGTCCTCACTGAGTTACCGGATACAGTGAAGGTCGAAGATACCACCCTGAAAACTCTCGTCTTGGAAATACAAAAAAAATCTCACGAAGCCGTGGCTATCCCTGCGGCAAAATTTTATACCTCGAAAGGCACCTTGTCTGAAATCTCCCTGGAATGGTGGCGGGTTGGTAATAAAATGGAGTTGACCGGCATTGATATGGACCTCGAAGGGGGCAGTGTCGAATTCCCCGAATGACTTTCCCTCGGCCATTTCTCCGTTTTTTAAAAGGTGCCGGGGGTATTGTCCAATATGTTGTGATGCTCTCTGGCGTCTTTCTTGAATTTCGCCAGTGATGGATGACTCCCGTTCATGGCCCTCATGTTGAAGGGCCAATTCCCCTATCGTTTCTAGTTAATGCGTAATGCGGAAACCGTCGCCCTGAATTTGGATCCCAGATCAATGGCGCACATATTTCTTTGTGATTGCCCAAAGGATTTAGTAAGAGTCAGACAGGCGGATTTCTGCGGGGTCGTGGCGAATCTGTCGCCGATATTCTAAAGGCCATCGAGAATGGCCATGCAAAAAAAGTGAACCTACTTCACTGCCGTTTTGGCGCGGGCCATCATGCGGCAAAATGAGCAGGTTCCCGCAGTTGTGGGTTGGCTGCACACGGTACAGGGTTGCAACGTGGTTTGGTCAATTTCGCTCATGGATGGGGCGACAGAAGAGGATTTTTCCTGTCTGTCAAGGAACCCCCAGTAAAACCGTTGCTTGGTTCCCGGGGATTCTGCTTCTAAGCGATTCAACGCGTCTTTATACACTAACATCTTCGCACCTTTGGCCATCGGGCATTCTTCGACCAAATAGTCAATCCGGTTGACCACGGCATAGGCGGCAATTTCCCGTTCGGTCATGCGGTAGAGCGGTTTCACTTTTTTGGCAAAACCTTCGACGGATGCGGGAAGGTTTGGCGACTGTTTCTGCAAATATTCCTCCTGCCACTGCAGAACATTGCCCAGAAGTCTGGCAGCCTCATCATCTAAATTATGGCCTGTGGCCATCACCTGGTAATGGTTTTGCCAGGCCACCCGATTGAATTGATACCGTTTGATTGTGCCGCAGGCTGAGCAGGTAGGGCGCTTGATCATATTGGCCAATTCTTTGATTCCCGCTCCTGCATCTTCTTCAACGGTATGAATGGTGAGTTGGGACCCGCAGGGTTCAGCCACCACTTTGGCAAACTGTTCGACTTTTTCTTTTGATCGGCTGGAATAGCCGGGAATGCCTAAATCTACGTATAGCGCATCGACCCGATAGCCTAATTTCAGCAGAATTTCCCAAAGGGTCAGGCTGTCCTTCCCTCCCGATACGGCAACTAGAATGCGATCTTCAGGGGAAAACATCCGTTGAGCCTTAATGGCCCGTTGCACCTGGGTTCGCACAAAATCAGTGAGACAGTCCCCACAAAACGCGGTATTGTGCCTTGTCAGTCCCAGTACCGCCCGTTTTGGACATTTTCGGCAGCGCATGCGTTTACCCTCCGGATATGACCGGGCGGATTTCAATGCTATCTCCATCCGCCACGGTTTCGTCTTCGGTCATGAGGTCCTGCCCTCGTATGATCAGGAAGGCCTCAGGGATTAAATCGAGTTCTTTGAAAATGTCGGCAACTCGTTTTGGGCCCTGGAGAACCACGTCACGGGTGGGGTGGCTGAGATGGACTTTCATGAGTTCGAATCATAAAGACAGGTTCATGGGATTGGCAACTCATAAAATTAAACTACTTTTTATCTTCACCAGAGGTAAAATTTCCGTTACTTCTATTGAGCCGGCCAAACCGTTTGCTTTAATACCTATTGGGTAAGAATGTAGAGTGGAAGGATGAGCTATGATAGGATGCAGATACTCACCCTTCTGATTCAATGAACCCTCTTCACGCCAGATAGCTCACTTATTATGGATAACGAAGGAGCAAGAATGAAACCCGCATGTGATTCGCTGGACCAGCTTTGTATTAACACCATTCGTACCTTATCGATGGATGCGGTGCAAGCCGCGAACTCCGGGCATCCCGGTACCCCGATGGCTCTGGCGCCGGTCGCCTATTGGCTCTGGAATCGGATCCTGCGTTCTGATCCCGACGATCCCATCTGGCCGAATCGGGACCGGTTTGTTCTCTCGGCCGGGCATGCGTCGATGTTGCTCTATTCCTTGCTGCATCTCTGTGGGGTGAAGTCGGTGAACGGACAATATGAGCACCTTGGCGAGCCTTCAGTCACATTGGAGGATATCAAACGGTTTCGGCAGTTAGAGAGTAAATGTCCTGGTCATCCTGAATATCGTTGGACATCTGGTATCGAAACCACAACCGGACCTTTAGGGCAAGGGGTGGCGACCAGTGTCGGTATGGCGATTGCCCAACGATGGATGGCGGGGTATTTTAATCGGCCAGATTTTGAAATGTTTAATTACAATGTGTATTCCATCTGTGGTGATGGATGTCTCATGGAGGGAGTGTCATCGGAGGCCGCGTCTCTTGCCGGACACCTGAAGTTGTCAAATCTCTGTTGGATCTACGACAACAATAAGATCACGATTGAAGGCCCTACGGACTTGGCCTTTAGCGAAGATGTGGCTACCAGGTTTATCGCCTATGGGTGGAATGTGACCCGTGTGGGTGATGCCAATGATCTGAATATGCTGGATCGCGCCTTTGGCACATTTTTGAAGGAAATAGAACGTCCAACGTTGATCATTGTGGATAGCCATATTGGATATGGGGCTCCGAATAAACAGGATACGCATTCCGCCCATGGTGAACCGTTGGGTGAACAAGAAATTCGTTTGGCCAAACGTCATTATGGTTGGCCGGAAGATGCTAAATTTCTTGTGCCCGATGATGTGCCAACTCATTTTCAAGAGGGGATTGGGAAGCGAGGCAAAAATTTGCGTGGCGCGTGGATGGCCCGTTTTAAAGACTATCAAGCCAAATATCCGGAATTGGCTGCTCACTTGTATCAGATGCAGCATAGACAATTGCCAGAGGGATGGGACCGTAAAGTTCCTGTTTTCCCGCCTGATGCCAAGGGGCTTGCCGGTCGGGAGGTGTCTGGAATCGTATTGAATGCGTTGGCAGCGACGATTCCTTGGCTTCTTGGCGGGGCCGCAGATTTGGCTCCGTCCACTAAGACTCGATTAACCTTTGAGGGAGCCGGGGATCTGACCGGCAGCAATCAATCAGGACGAAATATCCATTTCGGCGTTCGAGAGCACGCGATGGGTGCTATCGTGAATGGCCTATCTTTGTCAAAAGTTCGCCCTTATGGCTCAGGATTTCTTATCTTTAGCGATTATGCCAGACCGGCTATCCGGTTAAGTGCCTTGATGGAAATTCCCGTCGTGCATATCTTTACCCATGATTCCATTGGGGTCGGGGAAGATGGACCGACTCACCAGCCCATTGAACAAATCTCTTCGCTTCGCGCAATCCCCGGGTTAATGGTGTTTCGCCCTGGGGATGCCAACGAAATTGCCGAAGCGTGGAAGGTGATTATGGAATTGCGGCACGAACCGGTGATTATGATTCTCTCCCGGCAGGCGATTCCCACGTTGGATCGCATGAAATATGCGTCTGCATCCGGCGTTGCCAAAGGCGCCTATGTGTTGGCGGATCCATTGGATGGCTATCCCGAGGTCTTATTGCTTGGAACGGGAAGTGAGGTACCCTTGTGTGTGCAAGCCCATGAGCAATTGGCGCTCGAAGGGATAAAAAGTCGGGTCGTCAGTATGCCTTCCTGGGAATTGTTCGAACAACAATCGGAAGACTATCGACGCTCGGTTATTCCCTCCGATGTCCCCCCGCGGGTATCGGTTGAACAAGCGTCCGTCTTTGGATGGGCGAATTATGTCGGGACCGATGGTCGGTCAATTGGGATGAAATCATTTGGCGCCTCGGCTCCACTCAAGGAATTAGCCAAAAAATTTGGATTTACGGTTGAGCATGTAGTGGCCGCAGCGAAGGAGCAGATCGCACAGCACCAACCTCACACCACCAGCTCTCAAGGCTAACCATTTTTTTAAAGGAAACGTCACCATGAATCCACTTGTTCAACTTCGTGAAATGGGCCAAAGTCCCTGGTATGACTATATTCGTCGGGGTTTAATTACCTCTGGAGAACTCCAGGCATTAATTGAGAACGATGGTCTCATGGGCATGACCTCGAATCCCTCGATTTTTGAAAAAGCGATTGCCGGGAGTGCGGACTATGATGAGGCGATTGCACAGGTCGCGTCTCAGGTTACGAGCGTCAAACAGATATATGAGGGAGTGGCCATTCAAGACATCCAGGATGCCGCCGACTTGATGCGGCCGGTCTATGATGCTTCGGACGGTCGTGATGGCTATGTGAGCTTGGAGGTCTCTCCGGACTTGGCTTTTGATACGCAAGGTACCATCGATGAAGCGGTCCGTTTGTGGAAAACCGTGAGCCGGGATAATGTCATGATTAAAGTCCCTGGAACTCCGGAAGGGCTACCCGCCATCGAGGAGCTTCTGTCCCAAGGCATCAATATCAATGTGACCCTGTTATTCAGTGTGTTGATGTATGAGCAGGTGGCTTGGAGCTATATCCGTGGGTTGAAACGGTTGGCGGCGCATGGGGGGAATTTACATCGCGTCGCGTCCGTAGCCAGCTTTTTCGTCAGCCGGATTGATAGTCTAATTGATAAAAAATTAACCGAGAAAATCTCAAAAGAATCTCGTCCTGCCCAACGAGCAATGTTGGAAAGTCTTTTAGGAAAGGTTGCTATTGCCAATGCTAAGTTGGCCTATCAAATCTTTCAGGAAGTCTTTGCGAGTGCTGAATTTCAACTACTCAAGGTAGAAGGTGCATGGGTTCAGCGGGTCCTTTGGGCCAGTACTGGCACGAAAAATCCCAAATACCCGGATACCTACTATGTCGATAATCTTATCGGTCCGCATACCGTGAATACGATGCCTGAAGCGACATTTATGGCTTTCCGGGACCATGGAACGGTGAAGAATACGATTCAGGAGGGCCTTGCTGAAGCGAAAGTGACCATGCAGCAGTTGGCCGAGGCTGGAATTTCGATGGAGGAGGTAACCGATACCCTCCTGAAGGATGGCGCACAATTGTTTCAGGATGCCTTTGATCAATTATTGGGCGTAATTAACGAGAAGCGGGCGAAAATATTAGGAAAGAATGTGGATCGGGTCACCTAATTCAGCCGGCCCTCTGCAGCCGAAGATTGACGAGGCGTTAAAAAAAATCAATGCCCCAATCTGGTCCGCCGTTCGTGGAGCCATGATCCAACCGTTTGGTATCACGGTTCCGCTCATCATAAGAATATGCGGAATGCGCCGGGACGCCTGCGAATCACGGAACTCTCACTTCCTTCTATACCCCCATTGCCGTTTTTGGCAAAAGAAATCAAGGAAGTGGGGTTTTAACATGTTCTGGTCCTGGACTTGGGGGGAACCAGCTTGTGTCCGGAAGTCTGCCGGAAAACCTTTGGCGTCATTGCCGGATATGTCGAATCACATGTGTTGGATAGCATGGTGCCCTCGCAGGTGCGGGTATTCGAGCAGTGGGTCGAATTGCCCATCACCTTATGTATGGTGGAAGACATCAAGATACACGACCCAACCACTCCTGTTGCAAAGCGTATGCGGCAGGATGTTGGGGAAAAGGCGAGGGACCATTTTGCGGCAATTAACGATCCTGGTTCGTTGCTGTAGCACGTGGCCATAGATCTGCGATTTTGACATTTTTCCCCGGCGTTTCCATAAATTGGCGACCGGTATCCGGACTTGTCTAACTTTGGCCTGATTCCCGTGGTCTTAATGGGTGTGAATAGTGAGCATTTCTTATTTCGGGCGGAACCCACGCGTTATCCCGTGTGGCCAGTGCGCACCCTGGGGATAATTCAGGTGTGATCCTAAGAATGGTTCCGGGCATGTGTGCCAAGGTTCAGAAGAACAAACTGACAATTGTGACCTCGCCGGCGCTATGGAATATGGGTGCGTGGTTAGAGCGATTAGTGGCTGAAAGCACAAGGAAAGAAGGAAAGAAGGAAAGGGAGTAATTTAAATTAATGGGGCATATTTAGTGGCACCTGAGGTCTATGGCAAGACCGGGTCATTGCCTACATCCCATATAAACAAGGGATTGAGCCACCCAGGGAGACAAGGTGAAAGCACGTGAACAAGCAGGGAATCCGGTGATTCGCATCAACGTCGCCGACCTGATTATTCTTGGTAAGCCATTTTTCTTATGGAAATGGAGCCGGCGGTGGTTGAAGGGCTGTTAGAGATAAATGCGTTTGGTCAGCCAAACGTCCAGGAAAGGAAGGATTACACGAAGAAATATTTTGAAGCTTTACCCGGACGGCACTTTGCCCGACTCCCTACCTTACTCATTGATGGCAATGTCACAGTCTTTACCGATACAGAAAATGCTTCAGTCATTTAAAGGCAATGCTTCATTGGAAACTGTGCTGAGGGGGCATCTCCCCCGTAATGAAACAGGTGATTATTTCGCCATCAATGCTACGTGGAACATACCGATGCCGTTCGTGCAATTTTTCAACGCATTCGCTCCAACATTCGTGAGATCAAACAGGATAGGACCAAAAATGGGTATACCACAAGGTTTTTTGCATTCAACCTGATAGGTATTACGTGATATGCAAGGCCTAAGCAGTCGTCAACGATGGGTCATTCGTCTCCATCTAGGGGCCGATGTTGAAAAGGAGTTGGTTCGTCTGGAGCAATTGATTGAAGCCAGCATCGGTCTGCATGCTCACCAGGCATAATGAGGGATGAGAATGTTGAGCAGTTTTGGCGAGCAGGCAAGCGGTAGCCTCAATTTATGGGGATACTTGAGCGACGGGCTGGACTAAATTTTTCGCCAATGGTGGCCGCCTGCATGAATGAGTCGGTCGGCTTCGACTGGTCCCCAGCTCCCGGCTGGATACTCTGGCAACCACTTAGTTTCGTATGCCCTCCAACCTTCGAGGATATCTGTGACCCATTTCCACGAGGCCTCTACGGCATCCCGCCTCATGAATAAAGATGTATCCCCAGCCATGACATCCAACAACAATCGCTCGTAGGCTTCCGGGGACGGTGCTTTAAAGGCATCACCGTAGTGAAAGTCCATCTCCACTGGATGAGTTCTGGCTTTGGAACCAGGCACTTTTGAAATAATACGAAGAGCCATGCCCTCTTCGGGTTGAATGCGAAGCGTGAGCAAATTGGGAGCCTGGGGAATTTGTGGATTGGCATTAAATAGGATCTGGGGAATGTCTTTGAATTGGACGGCGATTTCGCTGGCTCGTGTCGGCATGGCTTTTCCAGTGCGAATATAGAATGGCACTCCGGCCCAGCGCCAATTTTCCACAAAGACTTTTAAGGCTACGAATGTTTCCGTGGTGGAATCAGGTTGAACCCCTTCCTCTCGTCGATAGCCTGGTACCTCCTGGCCCTTGATGTTGCCGTGGGCATACTGGGCGCGAACGGTCATCTTTTCGACGTCGTCTCCACGAATTGGGCGCAGTCCGCGTAACACATCCATTCGAGCGTTCCGAACCACATCGGGGTCCAGTGAGTAGGGGGGTTCCATTGCAATCAGACAGAGCAGTTGCAAAATGTGGTTTTGCACCATGTCTCGAAGGGCTCCTGCTCCCTCGTAATAGGTGGCTCGCGTGCCAAGGGTAACGGCTTCGCTGACGGTCAATTGCACGTGGTCGATATATTTATGGTTCCATAGCGGTTCAAAAATGGAGTTGGCAAACCGCATAACCATAATATTCTGGACAGTTTCCTTCCCCAGATAATGATCGATGCGATAAATTTGCGATTCATCGAAGACATTTCCAATAGCCGTATTAATGGATTGAGCGGAAGACAAATCGTGTCCAATCGGTTTTTCCACAATGACTCGGGAGTACGTGTCCGCTTGATCAGGGACAGCTACTAACCCGGCGTTCTGGAGCCCCTCACATGCGGGGGCAAAAGAAGTTGGCGGGATGGCTAAATAAAAGATGCGATTGCCTGGTAGTTTGAACGGTGATTCGATCTCCTTTAGTCGGTTCCGGATTGTTCCATAGTAGTCGGAGGAGGCAATATCACCTGCACAATAAAACAAGCGACTTTTGAAAGATTCCCACTTGTCGGGTTCAAGCGTTTGCCGGGAAAATTTTTCAATGCCCTTACGGGCGATACTGCGAAAATCATCATCCGACAGAGATTTCCGTCCTAACCCCAGTACGGCGAAATTGTCCGGTAACAAGCCGTCCAGGAGAAGGTTGTAGAGGGCAGGCAGAAGTTTGCGTTGGGTTAGATCGCCTGAGGCACCAAAGATGACTATCGTGCACGATTGAGTCGATGCCGTTCGGTTAGCCGCGACGGGTGTTTCGGTTTTAGGAGAAGAATCACTCGGTGACATGTTGACCTCGCAAGAAACGGGTTATAGTCGGACGCTATGTCCCCCAAAAGCCTTTCGCAGTGCTGCTAACATTTTTTCCGCGAAGGAGGTGTTCTGCCGGGAGCGGAATCGCGTGAATAACGCGGTCGTCAGAGTGGGAACTGGTACGTCCTTTTCAATCGCATCCATAACCATCCACCGTCCCTCGCCGGAATCCTGAACGTAGCCTTGTAATTGTTCCAGCTTAGGATCCTGTTTTAGTGCTCCGGCTGCTAGTTCAAGTAGCCAGGACCTGACTACACTGCCATGCATCCATAGATCGGCGATTGCGGGGAGATTCAAGTTATATTCACTTTTGGACATGAGCTCGAAGCCTTCCGCATATCCCTGCATCATACTATATTCAATGCCATTGTGAACCATCTTGACGTAATGTCCAGCGCCATGGTCCCCCACATGGGCCCATCCCTTTTCCGGAGCCAAAGTTGTGAGGATGGGGGCCAATCGTTTGACGGGTTCCTGTTTTCCACCGACCATCAAGCAATAACCGACTTGCAATCCCCAAATACCACCGCTGGTTCCGGCATCAATATAATGGATGCCATGGGGGTGAAGGTCGGCAGCCCGGCGAACGTCATCATGAAATTTTGTATTGCCTCCATCGATGATGATATCGTTCGCCTCCAGGATCTTTCCGAGATATTGTACGGTCTCTTCGGTGGGTGGCCCTGAGGGGACCATGACCCATACGACTCGCGGTTTGGGTAATTTGGTGATCAAATCTTCCAATGACGAAGCTGCAGTTGCCCCTTTTGATTCAGCCTCGGTGATTAGGGCGGCCGAGCGGTCATAGGCGACGACCCGATGTCCTCCCTGGCTCAATCGAGTGACCATGTTCATCCCCATTTTGCCGAGTCCAATAAAACCGATGTCCATATGCGATTCTCCTGTGAACACGGTTGGTAGGCGCTTTATTCCTCAATGAGACTGACGTGAGGGCGATGATGATGGTCGATGACGCCTCACGACCGTGTGGGCAGCCCGTTTCGTATTGAGAGCCAGATCAAGATTGCAGGCGGCCGTAATGAGAGCAAAATGCGTAAAGGCCTGTGGGAAATTTCCTAACTGTTCACCCGAGTGTGAGACTTCCTCGGCATATAATCGAAGATGATTGGCGTAGCTTAACATTTTTTCAAAGATCAGTCGCGCTTCCGTTAACCTCCCAGCTTTCGTCAGGGCTTCAACAAGCCAAAAGGTACACATGCTGAAGGTTCCTTCTTCGCTGTCCAGACCATCCGATGCGGCCTTGCCGTTTTCATAACGGTACACGAGGCTCCCTAAGGACAGTTGCTCGAGGGTGCGGTCAATGGTTGAGAGCATGCGAGGGTCTGTAGGAGACACGAAGAACACGAGGGGCATTATTAGGTTGGCGGCATCCAACGCTTCGCTGTCGTAGGATTGGACGAAGGCTCCAATGTCGGCATTCCAACCCCGTTCCATAATTTCCCGGTAGATCCGGTCGCGTTCCTCCATCCATCGAGCCCGGTTGCCTGGAAATCCTCGTTTGTCGGCCAGACGAATGCCACGGTCTAAGGCCACCCAACACATCACTTTGGAATAGACAAAATGACGGCGTCCTCCTCTGACTTCCCAAATGCCTTCATCAGGTTGCTCCCAATTGTTGCAGACAAAATCCAGGAGACGACAGAGATTCACCCAGAGATCATACGAAATGGACGCGCCGTGTTTATTGTAAAGGTAGACGGCGTCCATTAGCGCACCGTACATATCCATTTGCAGTTGAGAAGCTGCCCCATTGCCGATGCGTACGGGTCGGGAACTGCGGTGGCCATCCAGGTGGGGGAGTTCTTCTTCCGTTAGATCGCGGCAACCGTCGATGCCGTACATTAATTGAATGGATCCGTCCGGATTCAGTTCGCAGCACCGGGCATTGAGCCAATCCATAAAACGGCTGGCTTCCACCGTAAAGCCCAGTCGTAATAGTCCGTATATAGAAAAGGCCGCATCTCGAATCCAAGTATAGCGATAGTCCCAATTCCGTGGACCGCCGATATTTTCGGGGAGACTGGTTGTGGGAGCGGCCACAATGGCCCCAGTGGGAGCATAGGTTAGGAGTTTGAGGGCCAGGGCGGATCGGTGGACGACCTCCCGCCATCGCCCATCGTATTGGCATTGTGCCAGCCAGCGCTGCCAGAAGGCGGAGGTGTTGCGAAAAGCTTCATCGCCAGATTCCGGGGTGGATAACAGTTGGTCGCCGTTTTTGACTTCCAAGTATTCCAAAAAAAATGTGAGACTTTCACCCTGGTGGAGTGTGAATTCCTGATACGCGAAGTTTTCGCGCATATGAAGGGGAATGGGACTAACTAATCCCACCGATTGATCGCCGGCTTGAAAGATGATTCCTTTCGGTCGGGTTTCGATGACGTGTGAATCCCTGCCAAAATTAAATGCAGGGGCGCATTCAAGTCGAAATGTGACGGTCCCCCTTACAACTGAGAGCATTCTTATTATCTGATGGCGGCGAGGCTGGTATCCGGCTTCATCAGATTCGATGGGCATGAAGTCGGTGAGTTCGCCGACGCCATCATGCTGCAGAAACCGGGTCAACAGAATATTTGTTTCCGGTAGGTACATTTGGCGGGTATTGCCATTGCTGACGGGGGCAATCTTGAAATACCCTCCCACTTTATGATCAAGAATGGCTCCAAAAAGGCTGGGGGAGTCAAATCGTGGCAGGCAACACCAATCAATCGATCCATCAATACCGACAAGAGCGATCGTATGGAGGTCCCCAATAATGCCGTAGTCGCCGATGTTTTTATAGCTCATGGATATTTCTCATCTGAAAAAATATGGCTAAATCAAGAAACACCAAAGCCAATATGCCCAAAATAGAACAGATAGTACTGCATGTATAGATAAATTTACGAATAAGCCTCAATATCTAGGCTTTATTCATGCCAATGGCCAAAATCCCAAATTATGAGCTTTAATCATCAGCGCATCTGCAGTGTATTGTTTCGGGTGCTCAATATCCGATAAGAAGCTATAGTTTCGGGGCTGGATAAACATGAAAAGTAAGGAAGTAACCAGTGCTACACGCGGATATCAATGAGTTGTGTTGAGCGATCTCTCTGGAGTGGTGGTTCTTCGGAGTGTTTTCCAAAGTTCTCTTGAGATTTTCTTTTGTTAGGGCTGAAAAAATTTCCTTTCTGACCCACATCTCCATCCTCCACTGTTGAGGCGGATTGAATTGGAGGAAGAGGTGGCGGGGATGAATTGGTGATTTCCATAGTCCATCTTTATATTTGTGGGTGATTATGGCGGCTTGTGAGACGTCTCCCTTTCTTGCTACTACTTATCGTCAAAAATTTTTCAACCTTAAATACAAGGGTAGAAAGATGTCGTCAGTTCGCAAGCAGGGCATCCTTTGGTCTTGCCTATACTTTTCCAAATGCTCCGGGTCTCCAAGGCTCTTGAGCCTAGGCAGAGGAATTCCATTGCATTGTCAAAATGAGTTTGTCTTCTCTCCTAATTGATGACAAAAAGTTGGTATGACCGTATAATCAAATGAAATGACGCCTCAAACTTCTCCGTCTTCGACGGGTCTTGATCTCTCGCGTTTGTCCTCTACCCTCCGAAATCATCTTCCGTTCACTGCCGAACTTGAGCAATGCATTCCGTTGGCGGGCGATGCTTCGAATCGTCGTTATTACCGTTTGCGCCTGTCCATGGCTCCAGTTACTTCTGTGATTCTGATGCAGTTAGCCGATCCGGAAGGGTTTAAAGTCTCTGAGGAGGCTGTGGGTGGAGCCGGGGGAGAAGTCACCGAATTGCCGTTCACGAATATTCTGGATCATCTGCAGAAGAAGGGTGTTCAGGTCCCTGTGTTATATTTTTACGATGAAGCCTGTGGCCTGCTTTATCTCGAGGATTTTGGTGACCTGACGCTAGCCCAAGCCTGGCAGAATTCTTCTCCCAATAAGGGGGAGGATCTATATTGCCAGGCCGTTGATCAACTCGTTTGCCTTCATCTCCAGGCCTCACATCCTTCCACTGTTCCCTGTGTGGCCTTTACACGATCTTTTGATGTGCCCCTGTATCTCTGGGAGTTTGACCATTTTTTGGAATATGGCATTGTGGCGAGAGACCGGCCCATGTGTGTCGACGATTATGTGCCAGTCCGAGAGGAATTCAAGGAGATTGCTGAATGGTTGACCGCGCAACCGCAGGTATTTACCCATCGTGATTACCATTCCCGTAACTTGATGGTGGATGGGGAACGTCTGGGCATTATTGATTTTCAAGATGCCTTGATGGGGCCTGTCACATATGACCTTGCCTCCCTTCTAAGGGATTCTTACATCTCCCTCGATGAGGGGCTAATAGATCGCCTTATCGCTCGTTACATCGAAGGAATGCGGCAGGGTCTTTCATTGTCGCAACAATCGGCTATGCTCTTGCATGATCCTGTGGCGTTTCGTCGGCTGTTTGATTTTACGAGTATTCAACGCAATCTGAAGGCTGCCGGGCGGTTTGTGTATATTGATCGGGTGAAAGGGAATTCAAGATTTTTGGCTTCAATTCCTCAGACATTAAAGAATGTTCGTGGCAATTTAGATAAATATCCCCAACTTCAACGACTGCTCACTCATCTCTCTCCGTATATTCCTGAATGGCGCTAGCTTTTTGCGTATGAAGGCCATGATTTTGTCCGCGGGTCTGGGCACTCGCCTTCGACCGTTGACCAACACGATTCCCAAACCCTTATTGCCGGTTGGAGGAACGCCGCTCATTATTTGGAATTTGTTGTTGTTGCGAGCCTTTGGAATTCGTGACGTCATCATCAATCTTCATTATTTGGGGCATTTGATCGAAGAGGTGATTGGTGATGGATCAGGTTGGGATATGCAGGTGAAGTATTCCCGTGAACCAACCCTATTAGGAACGGGTGGGGGATTAAAAGCGGCTGAGTGGTTTTTTGGGCAACACCCGTTTTTGGTGATAAATGGGGATACGTTGATCGATTTGGATGTGAAGACATTGGTAGAGTTTCATCAGGCTCATGGTGGTCTGGCCACCTTGGTTCTTCGTGATGATCCGCAAGCGGCCCAATGGGGCGCAGTTGAATCGGACGCACTAAATCGAATTGTCAGAATAAATGGTCGAGGAATGAGTCAAACCGAATTGAGGGGCCCTCTGTCTGAACGAATGTTTGCCGGGGTCCATATTCTCCATCCATCTATTCTCCGCGATGCTCCTGCGGATAGATCGTTTTCTATCATCGACTCCTATACGAATGAGCTTGCGGGGGGGGGCAAATTATTTGGATTCCTTCATGCTGCCTATTGGTCCGATATTGGAACGATGGCGCGTTATGCTCAGGCGCAAGCCGATGTGGAGTCCGGAGTGATAGCTCCTAAGGCCTAAGGCGGTCCTTCTGATGATAGGCTGCCCGGCACTTTCCTCCATGGATTGAGTTGTCTGGGATGTGCTGCGAATACGTTGTTTAGGAATTGGCGGCAAAAATCGCACCCCTTTTGACGGGTTGACGTCCACAGAAGCTTGCCAAAAGATATCGATATCGGGTTTATTATCTAAATACTCCCTGTACTTTTCCCATTCCTTGCGGCAGGGTGAAGGTAATCGTGGCCATTTTCAATCAACTCCATCATCTACTAGAAAAGTCCTTGAGGGGTTTTCAAGCGAAATCGAGTGATCTTTCCGATACTCAAGAACAGGAACTTACCCAAGCCCTTCACCGATTGACGGGTCGACTTTCAGAAATACTTTCGACAAATTCCGACCCATATCCTACAGCCGATTTGCTTTCGGGTTGCAGTCAGACTGTTTCGCTGAGGGCTCCCATTTTTCTACCGGAACCACCTCAGATCCATTTCGTGACTTCGTGTGATGGTGTGGTCCTCATGGCTAATGAAGTGGTGGGTGATGTCCTAGGGATGGATCTGGGTGAAATAGGTCAGGTTTCCATTGCCGATTATGTTGCTCATGAGGAATGGCAAATTCTTCGAAGCCATCTTTGTGCGCTTGACGTTCCTCCTAAGCTCTTGAATAGCATGCTGACGATTCTCCCAGCGGGGAAACCATCGCAAACAATCCCATGTGTGGTAACGCCTATGCTCGATCAGTCGCAGAAGGTGGCTGCGTGGCACTGGGGATTGACCTTGGAAGCGCAGCACTCTTCCTCCCAGCCTTTTTTTCAATTGATGCAGAGTCTCGAATCGCATTTGTATGCCGGTCAGAGTGTGGATATGTGTCTGACGAAGATTTGTGATGGTCTTGTGCGAGTCTTTGGTTTTCCCTTTGTGTGGGTGGCCACTGTGCGAAAGGGTAGTGTGCCCCAGTTACGCGCGCATGCGATAGCGGAGGCTTTTGATTGGGAGTCACAGGGAGCTCTGTGGTGGAGTGAGGTTTCGCAGCAAGCTGAGTTCTTTCAGGCTTGTGAGGCATCTGAAGTATCACTTCTTTCTTCTTGTCGTCCCCCCAATGGTAGCATGGTCTGGTTTCCGCCGGGATTGCAGTTTCACCAAATCTGGAGTATTCCCCTGTCTTTTCAAGAGAATTGTTCCAGTATGCTGGTGGTGGGTTCTCAAGGCCCACAGCCGGTTGATCCGACGATACTTGGATGGTTGAAAGCATTAGGTTATGAAATCGAACGATTGATGGCGCGTGGAAAGCAGTTGGATCAATGGCGATTGCAAAGTGTGGTTTTGGGCTCAGTATTTGATCCAATATGTGTGACAGACACCCAGGGACGTTTGGAGTGGGTGAATGAAGCCTACGCGGCTATGCATGGCTGCTCGACTCAATCAATGTTGGGTTCTCCGTTGAGTTCGTTTCCTCATGCGGAACTGCAAGTCAGGAGGTCTCTGTCAGATTCCTCCACCCAAGAATTCAATTTCGTGAAGACCGAGGTTTTGCAAACGGGTACCAATGGTCAATCTCTGGTTTTTGAGCAAGTGGTGACTCCTTTGCTTAATGAACAGGAAGACCTCACGCATTTTGTGGTGATCTGGCATGATGTGACTGCCCGGAAGACACAAGAATTGATGATGAAGCATCAGGCCTATCATGATCCGTTAACCGATCTCCCGAATCGAGTTATGTTTGAAGACCGCCTGGAGCAGGCGTTGGCGCAAGCCAGGCGGAATGGAACCTTACTGGCATTATTCTTTTTGGACCTCGATAATTTCAAAACCATCAATGATTACCATGGTCATCAGACTGGAGATCGCGTCTTACGCATCGTCGCGGAACGTCTGACAACTTGTGTGCGATCGACCGATACTGTTGCGCGTTTGTGCGGGGATGAATTTACCGTGATTCTTCAAGGGCTTGAACATGTTCAGGATATTCGTCAGGTAGCGTTGAAAATTCTAGAATGCCTTACTCCACCCATTCGATTAGGAAAAGAAAAAATTCCTATTCAAATCAGTATTGGAATTTCGGTTTACCCCAAGGATTCCACGTATCCCCATCGGTTGGTAGAAATTGCTGATCAGGCGATGTATCGGGCTAAAGAATGTGGTGGGCAATGCTGGAGGTTCGCCACGTCTGAATGGAACGATGAATAGTCCTTGCCAACCTAATTCTCTCCTCCTGCATTCATCCTGAGGCCTTCCAGCCTCCCAAAATGGGGATTCCATTCATCCTTCTCACTAACTGACTGTGTCTCGGCTGGCTTCAAAAAAAAATCATTGATCCCGCGCATTCTTTTCCCGCCTAAGGATTTCCCATGTCTTTGTGTCCTTAAAACGCGTTGAGAAAAAGCCACGATTGTTGATTAAATGCTGCTTCAGTTATGGCACTCACATCGTCTTGTTCTGCTGGTTTCTTCCCAATTCCTCCATTAATACCTGAGTCCTGTGCCATATTGTCAGAAGGGCTTTGGGGATGGTTCTTAACAGAACTCTGGTATGAAACCCCTAACTCTGCAGTACATCTATGGAATTTGAGGTAATTGGTGTGGGCGCTTTTCTTATAACTGTTAGAAAACGAGAGGGCTTTGTGAGCGAAACAGCTTGACGAGGAGTGCCTATCGTATCGGCATAGTCCCTTGGCCTTGTTTTTGCTAATTCTTTATTGTAGTTAAAGATTTTTAAGAGGTATTTCGTCGTTTGTTCGTTGTGCCGTTGAACAAGGAGTTTGAAATATGACTGTTCATTCATCGACCCGCAGAATCTATTTTTGGGGATTAGTGATTCTGATGATGTTCCTTGCCACAGGGTGTGGGCATCGGTCTTCACAGGGAGTTCATAAATATGGCAAAAAAACTGGTGTCCCGAGTGCGGTGGCCGCACAGGGAGATTTTGCAACGGGACCTTCAGATCAAGCACTAAACAATGGGCCATCCGCTGGGGAGGGGTATTTCCTGGAGGGGGCAGGGAAATTCTCCGATTCGCTTGCGGAAGATTCCTTGATCCGGGAGGATAATACATTTGGGCCTGGTCTCACGTCTTCTGACTCTCCCAATGATTATTGGGAGAATCGAACTCGTGCGGAACAATTGACCGCACAAAGCGGGTTGCGGGATGTGCATTTTGAATTTGATAGCTTTCGACTTAATGAACAAGCCAAAGCGACATTAGTCGCTAACGCGGAGTGGCTGAAAGCGCATCCGCATGCCGAGATTACCATTGAAGGACATTGCGATGACCGTGGGACGGCTTCATATAACCATGTATTAGGTGAAAAGCGTGCGATTCGCACCAAAACCTATCTCTCAAGTTTGGGAGTCCCTGCTGAACGACTTCATGTGATGTCATTCGGTAAGGAGAGCCCGGCCTGTTGGGATTCGACTGAACCGTGTTTCCAGAAGAATCGGCGAGCTCATCTCGTTCTGGATATCAGTGTGGCCTCGACACCGATGCCCTATGTGGCTAACCGCCAGAATTGGTAGAAGCCTCTTGCCGGCCATGGCCTGATTAAGGGTCTCTGAGAAGATAAGGGAGATGTTATGCTAAGCCCTCATTCGTTTTCGTATCGTTGGAGTGTTCGACTTGTCATTGTGGGGTTGAACGTGATCTTGGCTGGGTGTATGGCTCAGCAGGCGGATGTGGTACGAATCAAACGGGAATTGGACGCTAAGATCGGCCAGCTGGATAAGAGTAAAACCTCACTCCAACAAGCCGTGAGTGAGGCGAATACGGCATTGGAAAAAGCGAATACCCTTATCGCAAAACAGCGGGTTGAGATTCAGGAGTTACTGCATGCCCGTGCCGAAGTGATGGATCAGGTTGCCACCTTAAAGGAAACGGACCTTTCCCAGGTTCGGGGGGGGGTTGAAAGCAATCAGAATCAGGTTAGCGAATTAACCAAAAAAATGGCGCGGTATGACGCGGATATGAAGGACGTCCGAACCCAGCTTCAGCAATCTGAGCCTCTGGTGCATCAACTTCAAGATCGTTTGGCAGGGGAAGAGCAACTTCTGACAGAGCAAGGAGGGAAGTTAGGCGAATTCCGGACTTCGTTAGTGGATTACCAACAGGTGCTAGCCTCTCTTCGCCAACAAGTTGCCAAACAGGAACAGCATGTCGGGGAGTTACGCAGACAGATCGGACTCAAGGCGCAACAAAATGATACTCGGGCGCAGCAGGTCCAGGCAAATTTTGAAGAGGTTCGGCGAAGTATACAGTCGGTGGTAGGGACGTTAGAAAAAGTCAGTGTCACATTCGGGGGGCGATTGGATGAACATGAACAAAAACTCTCCAGTGTGGCTGGTCAACACAATAGTTCCCTTTCCTCCAATGCTCAGATGCCTGAAAGCCGAGATCCGTCAGAGCGGTCAGCTGTGACCAGAGATTTACTTGCTCAACGCCCTCCACCATTGTTGCGATCGAATGCGATGGATGGCTCACTTGCCACCAAGGAACGTTCTCATCCCGTTATGACCGGGTCGGTTGCCGCGTATGCTCCTTCATCTCAACTATCGAGGATATTGCCGGCTCTGGGAGGAACTTCAAAAAAGGGTTCTTCCGGTCATGTCGATATGCAAAACGCTCAGGTGATTTATGACCGGGCGATGTCCCTTCTTCGTCAGGGGAAATTTAGCGAAGCTTCCAAAGGGTTTTCGACATTTTTGCGGACCTTTGCAGACTCTCCTTTAGCCTCAAATGCACAATATTGGTTGGGGGAGTGTTATTACGGTGAAAGACGATTTCAAGAAGCGATTGATGAATTTGAACGAGTCTTTGCCTTTTACCCTTCCAGCAATAAAGTCCCGGCATCCCTACTTAAAATCGCCTTTTCACATATCGAATTACGGGAGCTTCCAATGGCCCGGTCGGTTTTTCAACAACTTGTACGGACCCACCCCCAAAGCGCAGAAGCCGGCAAAGCGTACGGTCGTCTCCAAGAAGTGAATGCCTTCCTGGATAACCCTTCCTAAGTTTCCAAATTTTCCAGTGTCGTTTTTATTGTCGTTGGCTCCTGGAGTCTAATCTGAGTTTGTCACCTGTTCGAACTCACCTCGGTGTTCTTTTCTGGGGAAGTAAGTTTCTCTGCATCGTTACCTTACCTATACCGGCCAGCCGTTGGTTGGAATCCATTTGAAGAAGACATGAGGCAGAAGGTGAAAAACGTGAGGCGGAAGGGCAACGCTCGTTCCCTCTGATCATCAAGCCCGACATTGTTCATCGATGGCCCATCTCAAGAAGACGGAAAGAGTGAGGGGATATTCTTTCGGATGGACCTCTGATGCCAATCTGAGGGGATGAGGAAAGAGAAGTAGGTATATTCAGGGCCAGGCGCCGGAATGAAAGCATTAAATTGTCGGGTGACGGGAGGGGTATGGGATGCTGAAAGGAAGGCGCCAACAGATCGATCGATTTTCAAAGCTTAGATGAACGAAGGCCTTGGTGGGCGGGGATCTCCGGAACCAGGGCGAAAGGGCGGTGTACTGTTCGCCAAGATTCTCCGCGTTGTTCAATCAGTGATTCTTGAATAGGTCCTAACCACTGGTCGGCTTTTCGAAGATATTCGATTTTATCTGGATTAATTCCCATAATCCGGCAGCAGGTGGCATCGACGGCCGGAAGATTCCTCCCCATGACCAAGACTCCGGATTGGACAGGTGCCCCCATTATCGGACCATCCCCTTCCATTCCGATTATGCCGTCGACAATGGCGAAATGAGGTTTGAGCGTCGCATTGATATCCAAAATGGACTGCGGGATTCCAGCCTGGTGTAACACATTCTTTGGCCATCCATAATAATTTCCAGGCATCACGCCAAAAAAATTTTTCATGGACAGGGTCGCACCAGCCCAATGGTGCGTTTTCATCTTGGCCAGCGAGACAACCCAATCGACCTCCTTGACTATTCGAGGGAGGGTCAACGAGGCCATCCATGTCTGACCACCCAGGTTAGGCATAACAACCCCTTCCATGGTATTCAGATCTCGAAAGGAGATGTGATCTTCGTACAGCACATCTGCCAAGCCGGATTCCTCCAGGACTAAAAGCGTATCGTGGCGATGTCCTGGCCCTTCAGCTACGACGACAGACGTCGCACCCAGGGAAAGGAATGCCTCGACGGCTCCTCGTACGACCAAAGGATGGGTATTGATATGCGATAAGGATTGATGTGGCTCCACCAAATTTGGTTTCAACAAAATGCGTTTTCCTTTGATCTCTAATGGGGTGATCCCCAGTTCTTGGAACCCTTGGCGAATGAGTTTCGCCAAGTCTGTATCATATGTTTCCGCTTGACCGATGAATGTGTGAGCGGTTAGCCGAGGGGCTGTCAACCAATGAAGCAAGGAAAACCCTGAAACAGCTAGTCCTCCTCCGACCAAACAGGCCTGCAGCAATTGTCTCCTGGAAAGCGTTGGCTGTTCTGTGTGTTTAAGTGAGGTGGTCATCGAAATATCATTTTCCTATTCCGTATCAGTTGTGAATAGAAGAAACGGGCGTTTCTTGGGGCAAAGATCTGAATAACGAGTGCAGACCATGAGAGGCTTTTACGGCGCACAAGAGCAAGGCTAGAGAGGGAAGAGGATAGGGCCCATAACGTTCTTGCAGTTGCAAGCTTGCCCTGACCAACTCCTCCGTGGTTGTTGGTCTCAACCCCCAGGCTCCTAAGCCCAAGAGGGCCCAACCAAGTGAAATGGGAGTTCGGAGATGAGGAAGTTCATGTAAGAGATAGTCAAGGCTTCGTTTGACCTCGCGGATGGGGGTGGTGGCCGCCAGAGCTTGAAGAGCGATGGCGGAGCATTCTGGGAGCGGATGTAACTCTCTCATGAACACTGTGGTACTGCCGAAATTCCATCCACCGTCTGTCAGTTGGCGATTGATGAGCATCTGTTGCCCGGCAATGACGCGAGGATGAGTGCTCAATCCCACCATTTTTAAGGCCAGCAGAGCGAGGGAAGTTGGTACAACCCAGCTATGGGTATCGGCAATCCATGGCCAGCCCAGAATGGCGGTGTCGTGTCCAATAATTGAAGGATCTGGGGTAGGGAAATGTCGGCCGGTAAACCCTATGAGATAGTCGACAGCCCTGGATTGCGCTTCTTGATACTGGGGAATGCTTTCCCAGGCGAAGATGGCGAGTGGTGTCGGCCAAGATGCCTCTGGGTGAGAGACAGAGATGCTCACGCGTCCGTCGTCCGCCTGTTGTGAAGCTAAATATGCCCTTCCTCGGTTACAGCTTTCAGGATCGAACTCAAATGCGGACATTGAGATAATGGCCCAGGCTGTTGCGTCCGGCCGTGCCTCTTCCCCGGAATAATAGGGGAATCCCCCATTTGGTTGTTGCCAGGATTGGAGAAGCTCAAGAGCATGACGAAATTGTTTTTGAATCATAAGAGAAAAGTTCAGGTCTCCATACAATTCGATTAAGGGTCAATATTCCATGTTGTTCGGTTTAAACCGAGGAAACCTTAAAAATTTTCAGATCACGCTTTAGTCATACCGGCATCTCCCTTCCGTCATTCCCGCTAATAGTTAGCGTGGATCCATTTGAAGGAACTCAAGAATGGATTCCCGATAAAAATGTCGAGCAGGCCGGGGAAGGGTGGAGGGCATGGTACCTCGTCTGAAGGTTCGGTGAACAAAGCGTAAACCGACAAATGTGGCTCATGCCTGTCGTTTTCCAATGTCATGCGCTCGTCGGATTACGACCTCAGACAGCCTAACCAGATCTATGCAACTACACAGCGGCGCAGAGTCTCAGGTTTTTGAAGGAGGTCAGATTAGCAATGTGGTACCCGACAATATGTCTTCCAGGATGGATTCCGGTGCAATTGCGGCGGAAAGACGGGGGTAGGTGGGAGAATCGATGCGGTGGTAGGAGTGGCATGAAAGGGGGAAAGCATGATTCACTCGCTTTTGGAAGGTGACGGGTCACGGCGTCTTGAACCCTGGCGTACTGAACCGGCAGCCAATAAAAAAACATTTCGAACTCGGTTCTTATCGAAACGAGACAACTCGTTACCGCCGCAATCATCGGATTACGGCTTACGGGTGTAATTCCGGTATGTCTGTGGAACTATTAACGAACGTTACATCTTGTTCGGGGGCGACAAATACTCCGTCAGCCTGGATTTCCTTTTCAGTCACAACCTGCCTTGCCACGTAAATGATGCACCCGGCAGTCAATACACCACCGAATACGTCGATCAGGTGATGCCCTCCATGAATAAGCACTCCTGGGAGGACGAACAGATTGATGACGACCAGTATGGGGAACCACCAGCGAGTGGTGCGTGCCGAATACATAGCCAAAACGGCCATGATCGTGTGATACGAGGGAAAGGCCACCAGGCCTTCCATATCCCTTGGAGAAATGAATTTAGGCCCTTCAGCTCCTAGACGCAATAATTCGGCACCATAGGACGAGCCAACAAGCGGTCTTGCCGCTTGCTCAATTGTGCCGGAAATATCATAGAGCACACTTGTGCCAAATGCCGGAAAGAGCGCCCAAAATCCAAGTGTCGCCAGACCTGAAGCGGTTATTGAAAGAATGAAGACATGAAGTTCTTTTTGCTTGCCTCCAAATCCTAAAATAATAAAAAGTAATGCCATTTGCGGTATGGAAGAAAGATAGGCATAACGGGCCAATTCATTAAAAAATGGATGGCGACCGGCAAATTGGACGATGTCTGGCCATGAATACCCGAACCAGGCATCGATCCGGACCAGAAACGGATCAATGGGTTCTCGCCAAAGCGGGAGCAACAGATAACCAAAAACTGATAGCACAATTGTAAACAGAAGAAGCATGCCAGTGGCCATCAGTGTCATGGAGATACGCTCACTACGCCCGCTTGAACGGTAAAACAGTCCCACGGTAATCATAAAAATTCCCAAGGCGAAAAAGAGGCTATAGGAAAACCAATCGAAGCCAATATTGCGCACAAGGATCATGGCCAGATCGAAAATCGCCAGCACGAAAATGGTATTGCGTAAAAAACGTTCAACTGGCCATAGAAAGGGCTTTCCAAGTGTCAAGTTTCCCAACCTCATCTTTGATCTCCTCGATTCCGAATTGGGCCACTGTTGTTGTGCGCACTTACTGAGCGTCCGGATACATAGAGGCTTTACGGCTGTGCATGGTTCGACGAACTTGTCCTGAACGACTTCGAAATCTTCATTATGAACAGTAGCCCTGCCGTTGGTTTGCACTGAGCCTGGTGAATAACGGGACGGCATAATTCGGTGCTCAAACCAATTGCATTCATCCCTGTATATGTTGCGCCGACCTGTGAACTCAAGACAGTTGACATGGAGGGAAAGCGGATATCAGTAAAAATTTTCAACTGAGCCACCCTATCGTTCAGTAGGGTGGTCATAATTGGAGTAAGAAATGGCATTGGAAATGGCTAGAGAGTTTTAGCCTGGCCATTCGTGAAGGCGCCCCGAAGCCTTCGGTCGTAAGACTTTTCGGGATATTTCCTCATTATCTTGATAATGTGGCAAAGGTTTCTTTTTCAAAAATCCTCATTCATCCCCTTGGCCAAAAAGAGAGTCAGTGTACGCCCTTCACATTCCGTCTGAAGGTTTCACGGCGTATTTCTCCTGTTCTTTTTGTCTCACTCCTCACCCTTTACGTTCCCTCAGGTGCATTCCATAAAAAATTAAGCCGTTCTGAACAATTTCGATCTCCTTGGTCAACAAAGGGAGTCAACCCATAATATTGTGAACCAACTTGAAAGATATTCTCCAAAAATCTTCGGCAAGTTTTTCCTGTGGAGGTCGATAATGAAGCATGGAAACGAAGAGCCACAGAAAACGATGTGGAAAACTTTCTTGGATCTACGAGCATTTACTCATGACCATGAAACATGGATTCGGTCGGGTGCCCCTTCCCGAAAAGGGCGAACACGTTGAAAAGCGTGGGCGCAAAACCACGGGTCAGGGTTGGTCCTTGATAGCCGGGTTGCCGAAGGCACGGAGAGCCAAGGGGCAACGTCTGCGTCAGAAATTTCCGGGCAGTCTGGCGTAACGAAAGTATTTACCTTCGCCCGTTAAGGAGATGCGCTATGGTTAACCAAGTAATGCGTTTCGTGAATGATGATGAGGGAGCCACCGCTATTGAGTATGGCTTATTGGCCGCGTTGATTGCCGCAGTGATTGTCACGGCCGTGACTGCTGTAGGGACTGCGCTCAGCGGAACCTTTACTACGATTTCAACGAGTGTCGCGGCTCCGAGCTAAGTGAGAACTCCTTCCCGCAGTTGGTGTTTAGAAGTGCCGTTCCGGTGGCAGTTCATCGGGGCGGTACTTCGGCGGGAAGCCGATTCTGGAAGGCTGCGTAGCTTTGAGAGGTGACGTGAAGGTCAGGTAAAGGATAGGGAGGCCAGGATCATGCAGACAACTCTCCTGAATCATTGTCATCACTGGGTAAAGAACCTCCTTGTTGATGAAGAAGGTGCCACGGCGATTGAATACGCACTCTTGGCCTCGCTCATCGGTGCCACAGCGTTGAGTGCTCAAGCTGCCTTGGGAACCGCAGTTGGGAACATGTATACGCAAGTCATGGGTGTCATCGCGGGGGCTTTGGGGAGTTAGTAGGATACTCATTGAGCCCGTTCTAAGTGCATTGAAGGGTCCGCCAGCGGAAAATTTCCCGCTCACATCCACAATTACCATCTAAATGCCTCGGTGTCCCGGGCTTGCTTGGCCAGCTTTCTTGAGCACACTCTGTGATGCCTGTGATAGGCAGGCAAAAGTGATCCTGAGGCTGCTGTTTCCCAACTTTTGAGTTGCTCAATCCCATGGTAGACCGTCTAACAATGGTTGGTGCTGGATCCGACCCCTTTTGAACGGGATTGTCGGCGAAATTATGAGCCACGGCCTGCTAGCCAACCCAAACCATTTACCCGGATGAGGCAAAGAGTTATGAATGTGTCTCGAAGACAACAATTACAAGAAATAAAACTATCAGACTCCACGGCAATAGGGTGTGACTTAGCTTACTCTCACAATCGCTGAGCAACAGGACTTGGGTTGGGCACTCACTGGAAATGATTAATCACAAGTAACTGCTCAGGCGACGGCTGCAGCATTTGCCAACAGTGCTTCAGATGTCAGTAATTTGTCTCTTTTGCAGGGGGATGTTGAATTTGGCATATGGGATTTCAATACGCAGACATTCAACCCAACGATGGACCGTCCGAATGCCATTCGTGCGACTGCACGACGTGATGGTAGGGCAAATGATGCGATGCCGA
>BQIZ01000024.1 GCA_021604365.1 Nitrospirales bacterium | reverse complement strand
CTTTCAGGCTCGTCCCACTCTTTCGCCCATCCTGACCGGCGGACAGGGAACCATTGGTGTCCGGCAGCCGAATGATCCACGAGTCTGCGAGCTCATGACGCACATCGGGCCGCTTACCGGCACCAGCGCCAATCGAACCGGTCAGCCGCCGGCGCAATCGGCGGAAGATGTGATGGAACAATTAGGATCGGTGGTTGATGTGATTGTTGATGGTGGCCCTACGCCGGGTGGCCAACCCTCCACGGTTCTACAAATCCTGCCAAAGCCGCGCATCATTCGCCAGGGCGCTATTTCTCGGGATCGACTCCAACAGATTCTGTCTGCCGAGTCTATTCAACTTTCCGAAGAATAACCAAAGTAAACCTAACCCCTCCGTTCTTTTCCGCCTATACGATGGGCGGATTCCTTCCTAACTCGATCAAGCTTCTGGGCAGAGATCTGTTCTGTTTCAGTCGTTGACCAATTGACATATTTTACAAATTGAGTAAGGATTCTAATGGTCAATACTAGCGTTTCCCATTTTGTTCTGCCCCTGCAGTTTGTATGATGTGTATCAGTAATCCATCTTGAGCTTTACTGAAAAATTGCACTGGCAGGTGAAAATATTGAAAATGTTTTTCCAATTTTTGTGTCAGCGTGTTTTTCTGTATTGCCGGGTTTCGCCCCGGCAGGCGAGGCCCTTTTGTTTTGGCAAAAGGACCCAAAACCATTGACGCCCCGTCTGGCCTCATTAAGAGGGGACGGACGCAGGCTAGGAGGGCGGACCAACTCGCTCCGCTCAAACAAGGCCCGCCAACGGATGAGAGCGTCCATCCCTTTGGCCAGACGGCAGGCGTCGGGCCATAAAGACAATCTTTCAGGGATTCCCATGAAGGGCGAGGAGCCATATATTCATTTTGCGGAGTTCGGAGTGTGGGTTCATCATCCCGCTCGATTCGGAAGGCAGGAGAGATTGACAAGATTCCAGAGTTTGTTTTTGGCAACGGAGTATGGGATGCTTCTAAGGTATCAGAAACATTAAGGATTCGCAGTCAAACGGATTTGGGCTTAGGCTGGATAGACTCCATCAGCTAGCGAACTCTACCGACCAATATACCCATTAGTTAGGCGGACATAGCAAGCCGTATTTCGAGGAAAAGTAAGTTCATGGACTATGTTCGCACACTTCTGTCTCAGGGCTGGGTTGGCACGGTTGTCGGACTTGCAGGGATTGTGCTGGCAATCGTTTTCTACTTGCGCTCAAAGCGGAAGGCGAAGCTGGCATTTCAACATTACCACGTCACGCTAGTTGGCGGGAGGGGCGCCGCGTTCCCTGACGAGGTCGAGATTCGCTTCTTGGGAACTGCGGTGCCTCGTATCACCGCTAGCAAGATCGTAATCTGGAACTGTGGCGACCGCACCATTAATGGATCTGATGTGGTTGCGGGAGATCCGTTACGGCTGGAACTGTCGGATGCCGGCCGAATCCTAAAGCACACGATCCTCAGGCAAACCCGAAGCGTAAACGGCTGGAGGCTCGATCAGCCGGCACCCAACCTCCTAAGCTTGGTCTTCGAATTCTTAGATCCCGGTGACGGAATTTGTGCTGAGGTGATCCACTCTGAGGCAGGTACTAAACTCGATTGCAAAGGGACGATAAAGGGCATGCCGGCGGGTATGAGTAACTATGGACGCGCTCCATGGTCTGTCTATCGGCATCGGCGTTCAGCTCCATTCCCGTTGAGCCGGCCCCACTTCATTTATGTAATCGGAGTCGTCTTCGGATTCGCTATGATCTTCTACGGTCTGCTGCGGCCGTCATTTGCGCAGTGGTTTCCTGCCATGTTTGTCCCCGACGATCCGATCGACCTCCAGAAGATCCGCTGGGGATTCGTCGTGGGTGGCCTGCTTTACGCCGCGTTTCCCGGATTTCTCCTCTGGAGTCGCCGAAGACGATACCCCGCAGTTCTTGAGCCAACACTGGAAGATGGTGGTGACGAACAGGATACGGAGCGTGGTGCCGCCAAACAATTGCAAGCAACTGACGACGCTTCGCGCCGTAGCTGATGCACCCGTTCAGCCGATGCAGGCGCCAGTCGGGCTGCTGACAGGGTTGAAAGGTGCTGTGGCTACCCGATGTGGGATGGAGGGAAATTGCTGCGCGGTCGGCTGAACGGAGTCCGCGCCTGCCCTCGTTTCCCAGCCGCCTGGGACAGCCGAACGCGGCTCGACTCGACGGGCCTGCGGCCCGCCACTCAGTCGCGGTCTCTGTTGAGCTAACACCGGATTTGACACCCAATGAAGATTGTTGAATTTGCTTTTATTGTATATCCAGCCACGGATCTGGCGCGTTCCCGTGCCTTTTATGAGGGCGTTCTCGGGCTCACCAGCGCGAATTCCATGGATCTCCCTGACGGATTCTGGGTCGAGTATGAGATCGGTCCTCACACGTTGGCCATCGGAAAAGAACCATTCCTGAAGCCTTCGGGCGACGGTCCTCAGCTAGTGTTGGAAGTGGACGACTTCGACAAGACAATAGAACATCTCAGGCACCACCACGTTCAGTTTACCCTTGAGCCTTTCGACCTTCCTCACTGCCGGGCAGCGATTGTCCTGGACCCCGACGGTAACAAACTCGGCATCCATAGACGAAAGACCTAACGAATTTTGATTATGGTTCAAGTATGTTGGTCAGAGTTTGAAGGTAGGATATCAGGAGCCTATCCACTCAGTTCGACTGATCGTGTTCCGGGAATTGCAACGCCGCGCATGCGAGGCCGCCGTCAACCATTATGACCGCGCCGGTCATGTAGCTTGAGGCATCGGAGGCCAGTAGGAGTAGGGGGCCGTTGTATTCTTCGACCTCCGCGAAACGCTTCAGTGGCACCGATGCTACCGCTGCCTTCCCATCCGGGGTCTTCAGAAACTCCCTGACCATACTGGTCATAATGCCCCCGGGAGCAAGCGAATTCACTCGAATCCCGTAGGGCGCTAACTCGGCGGCAAGTGCTCGAGAGAGATGGTTTACTCCCGCCTTCGCGGTGGCGTATGGCACCAGGTTGGGTTGGGGACGGTGTGAGGTGGCCGATGAGATGTTGATCAGACTTCCAGGAATCTTGTTGGCGATCATGTGCTTGGCCACCGCCTGACACATCAGCCATGTGCCTTTGAGATCGACGTTGAGCAGAAGGTCCCACTCTTCTTCGGTCACTTCCATGACCGGTCGCCACAACGCGACTCCCGCAGAGTTTACTAACACGTGGATATCGCCGAACGCTTCGATCACTTCCGCCACGCCGGCGTCGACAGCCTTGGTCTGTGAAATATCGACGACCTGGCTTACCGAATGACCACCCACCTCTTCAATTCGAGCGGCAGTTTCGGCAAGTCCATCTTGGTTGACGTCGAACAGCGCGACTCGGGCACCCGCGCGCGCGAGCGTTTCGGCACAATGCCGGCCCAAACCCGAAGCAGCCCCGGTGACGATCGCATTCTTTCCTTCAAGCGTGAACAACGATTTCAGAAACGGCATCCGGCACCTCGTTTCGCGTCGAATAATAGGCGATTGAAGAAAAATTTTGGTTTCATACTCGTGTGAGGACTGAAATAAGGTCAGGCTAATTTCCTAGAAATAAAATGTCAACGGTGCCGGGAGGGGATGTAGGTCTTCAAAGGCGACCAAGGGCTACTTGTTATGGTGCGTCTTGAAGAGCCCGATCCTTGTTTGCAGCATGGACCTCACATCATTTTTACCCAGGGCGGTCACATTCAATAGGTTTGACGCAGGTAATGGAGAAACGGACCAACTCGCAGGACTCAGACAAGGTCCACCTCTGATTTGAGCGTCAGCCCGGTTGTCCTAACTGGAGGTGCTCGGATCATACGATGGGGGCATGCGTCAGGTTATCTTGCAAGGAGACCGACAGTTGCTGACTTGGTTAGGCTATGCCAGACCTCAGATTCGTTTAGGACTGGCCCACATCGTTCGCCAAACTCATAGCCTTCGTGGGAGCCGGTCACAAATGCATGTCGCAGATGCCTGCAAATGTTTGTCGCCGCTTGCCAGATGTGATCGTTTCGGAGTTAGAGACCTTGATTCGAAATCCTTTTGAACGTAAAGCTGAGGTGTACCTTTTTCCTCTGAAGAGGAATTCATCTCCGAATCGGAATTGATTTCCTCCCCCTTTCCCGCGCGTGAAATGAGTTGGGCGAACTGGGTGGAGAGGCGTCCACCCAGGTGTCGCATGTTGCTCGGTGTTCCCGACCCATTCGAAATCCATCTGCCTCTTATCCATTCCCGTAAAATTTGAAATGCCTTTGGGGTCTCAACTGTTTTGATTGCATCGTTAGTGCGAGGGGCTTTTACTCTTTCTCTATAAAAGACACATCGGTGACCTTATTTTCCTCATCAACAAATAAGACGACTTCTTGTCCTGAAGAAAGCTTTTTGAACTTATCTTGAATGATAGGACGCACTTCATACTGTTGTGCTTTTTTTCCATCCTGTTGAACGGAAACCTTATTGTCTTTCAGTGGTTCTTTCAGGATGCCTGAAACCTGTTTGAAATTTCCTTTCAGGGGAGATTTCTTTTTCTCAGGGTTTTTGACTTTGTTGACTTCTGTCTCATCCTCAAATGTGACGTCAACGATCTGCTCCATTTCATCAATGAGGAATATGGCTTCCGCACCAACCGGGATGGATGCTACTTTGCTCCTGGCCAATGGCCTGATAGGATGCGATTCTTCTTGACCCTCCTTCGGCTGAATGACGGCTTTTTCGTGTCCGGTCGCCAGTGGTTGAGCCAACACCCCATGTACGGTTCGGTGATGGGACTCTTCCCCTTCCAGATGAACGTCCACAATGAGGTTTTGATCGTTAACGGTTATTTTTACCCGATCCCCTTTTTTTAGAGCGGGAAGCCCTTTCTCTTCACGGAGATTCATGGGTAGGTAGCGAGGTTGACCTTCCCCTGTATCCACCTTGGCTTGTTCCCCTCTGACTTCTTCCACAGTTCCACTAATAACTCGTTCCCCGGACAGGGATTCGCTTCCTTTCGCATCTTTTCCTTCATGGGCTAACGCCACACCGGAAAAAATCAGACATCCAGTCAACAAGCACAATCCATACAGATTTGAGCGTCTGATGCAGCCCTGTGCGGTTGGAATCTTTGATGGGTGTTGAAATACCGTCGTGAAAGACATGGAGCACTCCTTTGGCTAATTGAAAATTGAGAGATCTGGTTCAGATATTTGAATATATATCCAAATTTTCTTCAGGGGAGACCTGAGGAAAACCCTGGGTTTGATAGCCAGGATTTTCTAAGGAGTGGGAAAAAGGGAATGGAAGAACTCATTGCGGGGATTCTGCGCTATGAAGTCCGTTTGCCGGTTGGCGTTCTGGTGGATTTCGATAACAGAAGTAACCCGATACAGGCAGAGAGGCAGGATGCGATTAAAATGGCTAATTTAGCCGTTTGTAGTTCGGAAGATTCGTGAAACGCCAACGTCGCAATGAAGATGGCCATGGTAAACCCAATACCCCCCATAAATCCCAAACCAATAATTTGAGGCCAATGAAGGTGAGATGGAAGCTCAGATCTGCCAAATCGGACCACCAACCAGGCTCCAAGGCATATGCCAAAGGGCTTGCCAAGTAATAATCCCAGCCCAATGCCTAGTGAGAGGGTATTGCTGACGAGTGAAGAAGAGTCGGTGGTAATTGCTACTCCCGCATTCGCCAGAGCAAAGATAGGCATGATGGCAAATGTGACCCACGGGTAGAGAACATGTTCGAGTTTTTGAAGAGGAGGTTGGATTAAATCGTTGGCGGTTTCAAGTGCATGGACGGCTTGTGTCTGCTCCTCATTTTCCAATACTGAAACCCCAGGAACTTCAGCCTTTTGAAATTCCTGACTGAATTTTTCGCTTTTATGAGCAAATTCCTTTTTGGTCATGGCGGATGTGGCTGGAATAGTAAAAGCCGCAAGCACACCGGCAATCGTGGGGTGAAGACCGGAAAAAAGAAACGCCAACCAAAGGCCGCCAATCCCGAAGAGGCCATAAATAAATGGAGAACGGACCCCCAACCGGTTTGCACTGATCAAGATTACTAAAAATCCTAAGCCAGTCCCAAGACTGATCCATGAAATATCCGAGGTATAGAAAAAGGCAATAACGAGAACAGCACCGAGATCGTCGACAATAGCCAGAGTCGTCAAGAAAATTTTAGCCGAAAAGGGAATCCTTGAGCCCAATAGACCCAGCAGGCCAATGGCAAAAGCAATATCGGTGGCCATGGGTATTCCCCAACCTGAGCTGTAGGGGGTTTGAAAGTTAAGCAGGAGATATCCCACTGCGGGAAGAACCATTCCGCCAAAAGCCGCCGCAATGGGAAGAATCGCTTGACGGGGTTCGGATAATTCTCCGACCAATATTTCCCGTTTGATTTCGAGTCCAATGACAAAAAAGAAAATGGCCATCAATCCGTCATTGATCCACAGTAATAAGGGCTTTTCTAATACATAGGTGCCAAAGCCAATGGTAAAAGGTAGTTCCCAGAATGCCAAAAAATGGTCGCCATAGGCTGAATTGGCGAGAACAAGGGCGATTGCGGTGCAAACCAAAAGAACGATACCACCGGAGGCATTTTGTTGGGTGAATTCCTCCAAGGGCGAAAGGATTTTTTCTACCGGGCGGCTTTTAACGGATTGCTTGGCTTCTTTTACAAGATCCATGGAATCGAAAGTCCTCGAATGTTGTTCCTCAAGGTTGGGGATACATCTGCAGAGTCCATGAATATTTGGGTATCCACCATTTCGTTAAACTTGTTGAGAAGTATAGGAATAAATTTTTTGTTTGATGAAATCGGACCGATTCGTCTGTGTTGCGGGGGAGCGTCCCCAAATCGGGTGAGGCCATGCAAAACAACCCGGATGTAATCACCTGATGATGCTCAAGTTCCAATTCGAAATATTGATTATGATACAGCGCAGCAAAATGGAAATCTAAGACAAAATGTCAAGATAGGAGGCTGTTTTGTCTCTTGAGGCATATCTACTCCTATCTAGTAGGATGAGTGACATTCATCATGTGAAAACACATTAAAGTGTTTTTTATGGCAACAATTATTATGTGAGGAGGCAAGTCATGTTGAAGGTCATTCAAACTTTTTTGAGTATTGCGGTGGTAATGGGAGTGTTGGCGGGGTGCCAATCTATGACCGGACAGACCACTGGAGATTACGTTGATGATGCCAGTGTAACTGCCGCCGTGAAAACCAAACTCGCTAATCAGCAACCTACGTCCTTGTCTCGAGTAGAGGTTGAGACCGTAAAGGGCGTTGTTCATCTTATTGGTGTAGTCAAAACTGAAGGGGACAAATCGGAAGCGGGCCGTCTGACCAAGCAAGTCAAAGGCGTCAAGCGAGTTGACAATAATCTGACGGTTCAATCTCCTTAGTCTGACCCGTCATGATCTAAAAATCCCCGCCTCGGAGGCGGGGTGGGGATTATTGATCCAGAGAATGGAAACGCATGTTCAGTCAAATAAAACCAAAACTGCCCATGAATTTTTGAATCCAGGGATGTTGCCTCACATTCCATAATCCACGATGGGGATGACGAGTAGGGGAATAATTGAAAAATGGGGTCTCAGAAAAAACGACCATGGTGGATCCGTGCCCTTATCCTCATGTCGGGGATTTTGGGTTTCATTCTACTGCTCCTGGGAGTCACGTCTTTCTTTATTGATGAATCGTTGCGGGCATACATTGAATCCAATCTCAATAAACATCTCAAAGGCTATGCGGTTGAAATAGAGACTGTTGATTTCCATCCACTTGGTTTCTCCATTGACTTTAAAAATTTGACGTTACGACAAGAAGCGAATCCTGAGCCTCCTCTACTCATCATTCCAATCTGGAGTGCGAGTATCCAGTGGACGCAATTATTCAAAATGGAGATTGTCAGTGATCACCTTATTAAAAATGCTGAAGTCGTCATTGTTTACCCTCAAGCCGAAAAAGAAGTTAAAGATAAAACAAAGGTCAAAGACAAAGGTTGGCAAGAGGCCTTATACGCATTGTATCCCGTCACCATTAACAGCTTTCGAATCGAAGATAGTGTCATTTCCTATCGGGAACAAGCGGACGATCCTCCACTTGAACTGAAGAATCTCCAATTGAAGGTGGAAAACATCCAGAATGTCCGCTCCCCGGATGGGGAGTACCCCTCAGGCATTCATGTGGAAGGATCCATTCCCCAATCCGGATTTGTGAGTATCTCAGGGAAAGCGAATTTCTTAGCCCAACCGTTTCCGGGAGTATCAGTAGACTTCGATGTGAACAATGTTCAACTAAAACCTTTTTTACCTTTATCCTCCCTACTCAATATGGAAATTCATTCCGGAACGCTGAACGGGCGGGGACATCTCGAATATGCCCCTTGGACAAATATGATTCAAATTGCCATGTTGGAAATAGAAAATCCACATATTAATTATGTGGAGAAACATTCTCAAAAGAAAGAACAAAAAGCCTCACAGGATGGCAAATCACAAGACGGGGGTGATCCAAAAAAATCCCAAGATCCCCTCAAGGTGGCGATTGACTCCGCATCGGTGAAAAATGGCGAATTTGGGTATAAGAACCAAACAACGACCCCCCCGTATAAGATTTTTTTCAATCAGGTGGATCTCCAGGTAAGTGGGTTGGGGGCTCCCAGAATCACCCAGAAAGGAGAATTGAAACTTTTGGGGAAATTTATGGGAAAGGGGAAGACGTCAATCGAAGGAAGATTCCAGCCGGAGGTGCAACATCCTGATTTTGATGTAAAAGTGAAAATTGAAAAAACGGAAATGACAACCTTAAACGATGTATTAAAAGCCTACGGTGGATTTGATGTAAAAAGCGGAAAATTTTCTTTGATTTCCGAACTGCATGCTGATAGTGGCCGGGTCCAGGGGTATATTAAGCCATTTTTCGATAAACCTGAGATTTACGATCTTTCTCAGGACAAAACCGACAATATCTTTCAACAGCTATATGAGGGTGTTGTGAATGGGGTTGCCTCCCTTCTGGAAAATGCTCCAAGGGATGAGGTGGCGACAAAAACCGATATTGCCGGGGATATGGAAAATATAAATATTGGGACATGGCAAATGATTTGGAACCTTTTCAGGAATGCGTTTGTTGATGCCATGACACCCGCCTTCGAAAATTTAAAAAAACTTGGAAAGAACAATTAGGGATGGAAAAACTACCAAATAGAGAAAACCAGTTTGAGGTATAAATGTGCCAGGTATGGTTCCTCATTCCGGCTGTCCAATGAACATGGTTCATCGGATTTTCTTAAACACAAAGGAGGCGAAAAATGAAAATTAACCATTATGTGTGGGGAGTGTTTTTGATCGCTTTGTTGGCGATAACCGGCTGTAATACTCTGGAAGGTGCCGGCGAGGATGTACAAAAAGCAGGCGAAACTATTGAAAAAGCGGCTGACTAAAACCGGTTCCTAAAATGAAAGGCGGAAATATCTTAATCCAAAATGGGGAATTTCCGCCTTCCTCTCCCGGAAATTTTCGCCATTCCAAAGCCTACCATTCCGAGTAAATCCTGCTTTACCATTTGCTTTGGAGACCCTTCCCCATCTCGCATTAACCATACGGAAACGAATGGGCATGGCCTCTGTATTTGGGCTGAAGGAAAACATCTGGATAAAAAAGAGTAAGTAGAAAATCAATTTATACGTTGGTGAATCAGGGATGGTCTTGATATGACATAGAAATGAAGAGATCAAGGAATGGGTTATTCACCCACAGGTCATTTATTATAGAAATTTCATCAAAGGAGGTGGATGAAAAAACGAAGAAAAAAGTTTTAGAGGCATTTTGAAGGATTTTCATATTCACACAACATTAAAAGGAGTACAAAATGAACAAGGAACAATTCAAAGGAAATTGGAACCAGTTTAAAGGCGAAGTGAAAAAAAAGTGGGGAAAGTTTACTGACGATGAATTAACTCAAATCGAAGGCGATTACGATAAATTTCAGGGAAGGGCTCAAGAATTATATGGAGATCAAAAAGAGGAAGTAAATAAATGGACTGAGGATTGGCACTCGAAAAACCAACCAGCCCGATAATCCTGTTTTCACTCGTGTTGTGATCAGGATACCCATCTTTCCCAGGAGACGGGAGATTATATCTCCCTCTCCTGGAGAAGGTGACGAATGCCTTCGATGATTTCAAGTGCCTCAATTATTCATCAAATGTTTTGTTCCACCGTGATTTACCCAAGATACTCGGATGAAGGAGTAAAGTTATGAACATGACACAACAGATATTAAAAAATAGAATATCCTCAACTGTGGCGGCCGTTCTTCTCATGAGTGCTCCTGCCTGGGGGGCAAACGGAATGATTTATTCTGTTTCCACGGAAGAAGGAGTACAAAAAGGGTATATTCACAAGGTGTATAATGAGGACCAATTCAATGGTAATTGGAAACAGCTCAAGGGTGCGCTTAAGGAAAATTGGGGAGAGTTTACGGATGATGATCTGCTGGCAATTGAAGGACGCACAGACCGTTTCGAAGGAAAACTTCAAGAGCGATATGGAGAACGAAAAGAAGAAGTCAGAGCATGGGTGGATGAATGGTTGGAAGATCATCCCTATGATGCCCGCGATCAGCAGAATTAATCATAGGAAGTTAGAGGCTCAAATTGATTCCGGCGCACGAGGGGATATCCCGTTGCGCCGGAATTTTTTTTGCCAACATCAAGAAGGCCACTGTTGATATTCATCGCAAGCAGCTTTTTCTCACTCCAAGTTTGACGTCTATTCCTGTCTAGTAACGGTTTTGACGGTACCCGATAAAAATTTATTAGGTCCCCCGTACCTTTCGAATAGCGAGGGGTTTTTCCTCTGCCGAATAACGGATTTCCGCTGTATCGCCTACTGCAATTCCTTCATCCACCAACGTCATGGAGGTAGTCTCTACACGTATTTCCTTATTTTCGGAATCCTTGATCATATAACTTTTGTCATCAATAGCCATGACTTCGCCTATAATTAATCTGGCATGATCAGAGGGTTGGTCGGTGGAGGAGGGGTTCGGAGTATTGGATTCCACGGGCGGAGCGGGAATTTCCTGCGAGTTGCCGGAAACCGTGGGTTCAACCGGTGGATTATTAACGGGTGCGGTTTCATCCTGACAGCCAACGATAGCCAAAAAAAGTAACGGCACACACCACCGGAAATTTATAGCAGACTGTTGTGGGTTCATGTGGTGTCGTCTCATTTGTCGTTCCTCCCTTTCTTGTATGAATACTCGCATGAATTGGGGAGAGCCTTTCGGATCGGGTTGTTAATGTAAATGGACGTCGACGCGCTCAAAATTTTGAAAACTTGTGATTGACCCTAGTATGGTTAATAAGTCGGGACTTGCGAAACTGTTGAAAACCCTGGAAATGCTGTGATTTTCCTGGCGGGGTTGAAGGGGGAAATTTTAAAGCCGGGACAGTGTGCTGGGTCTGAAATTTTCCCTGCAATGTTAGGAGTGATGCATGGTAAAAAGAGGTTTCCGTACTTCTTCCGCTTTTGTCTCATCGGCAAATACCACGACGAATAATTCGCTCATTTATTCGCTCATTTTTTCTCTTCTTTTCTGTTAAAATTTTTGGTGGCTTGGCATCGCTCCCGGAATTGCGTGAGACATCCTCCTGGTGGGACAAGGCGCTAAACAGATGCCTTGTCCCACAAGGGTAATTGTCCCTTTCCGGGGAAAAGAGTTACCTCTTACGACAGGTCAGGATCAACCCACAAACGGCTTTTGACTCGTTTGGCGCCGGCTTCATACGCATTTTCTACCGCGTCCGCAATCTCACCTTTATTTTCGACCCCACCGTAAAGTGTGGCTATTCCGTTTTTTACTCCCACCCAGATGTTGTCCGAATTGACAAATGGACTGCTCCACAGCTCATCCTCAATCTCCATTTTTAGTTCTCTGTCTCCCATGTCGGCCCATGGGCGCTCTTCAGTCTCACGTTGAGAAAGTTTATTGCGAACCTTCCAGGCTCCAGAATCATACGCAATTTCCTGAGCATCGATCAGGGCGCTCCGGTCTTCCACTGTGCCGGATAGGGTCACGACTCCATAATCGACGGATATACCTACATTGTCGTCATCAACAAAAGGGCTCATGGCAAGATTTAACTTAATACGTTGACGAAGCTCCGAATCCGTCAAAATGTAGTCATCATAATCGTATCCGTCATCATAATCGTACCCATAACGATCATCGAAATATGGATCATAATTATAAGACGGATCGTACTCGTAATACGGATTGTCGTAATCGTCATAGACGACTTGGCTTTGTGCGAGACCCGGGACTCCGGTTACACCCACCAAAAATGCGAATGCTAGAGATGTTCGGTGAAAAGCCTTTAAGAATTTCATCTGGTGGTTCCTCCTTAACTAAACTAAAATGATTAGGTTATCGATTGAATTTTCTGGACTGGTTTCTGGTAGTCGATTCAAAATATTCATCCTGCCCGGGTCCACGGTCATATGGCCTTTGTTGTCCGCGGTCCCTAGGCTGTTCGCTGTAAAACCTCTCCTTTTCACGGGCATGGAGTCGTCGATCCTGTTCCATTGACCAAGGCATTTGGTCTCTATGGGAATCACGATTACGTCTTGATGAATCGCTTATTCTTCCACGATTTTCCCGGGGATAATCTGAATAATAAAAATCGTCAGAATAATATCGCTGGGTGCCTCCGCGTTCCATCCGGGAATTTCCATCCTGGTTTCTGACATTTTGTCCCCTGTCCCGGTACGAGCCCTTCGATGTGCGATTTCGGGAACGATCAAAATTCTCCGTGTTTTGCCGGAAATTCCGTTTTTGTACTCCGTCGTAGCTGCCTCCGCTTCCTTGCCAATGATCCCTGGTATACCCATCCCACCGGGTGCCGGAAAAATTCGGTTCATTCGGATTAAATAATCTTACGCCATCATCCTGTGACCGATTGGAAGATCTCTCCCCATTTCTCGGATTATTTCTATTTCGGGATTTCCAATTTTGATCGGCCTTAGAAAAACCCCGTTTGGCATGTTTCAAAATCATGGCTTGGATAGGTTGACTATCTGATTCCGTATACCAGCCTCGTCCTGCGCTTCGATCCAGCACGTTGACCGCTTTGCGCACGAGGTGACGTGCATAGCCGGGCTCCCCATTCTCCAATCCCACAGCCGCTTCATTTAATAAATCCAAAATTGTTGATTGAGGGGATCCTCCCGGTATGTTCATGAAAATGTTACGAAATTGTGGTTTACGAAACTCACGGGCGACATCCTGAACCCAATTTGCAGACAATTCCTGTTGTGGTGCCGGCGCGATCCAGGGGGCTGCATGGACTTTTGATATCTCATGGTCGCTGCCTCCCCACGGCAATCCCAGCAAAGATAGCGCTCCTGCTATCAAAATTGGTCGTGTATAAGACCGGTTCGTCACAAACCCTCCTTTCTTGAAATTTGATATGTAAATTGTGAATGCGATGAGGATTCCCACCGCTGTATTCAATGGTTGAAAATTAACTTTGAAATGTCCGCTGGCAAACCCTCAAAAACCCTGGAAATGACCATAAAAACAAGCCGATCGTATTGAGTTTGAAAAAATTTTGGGGTTGCCGGGAATAGGTTTTTGCGTAGTGTTTAGGTTGGCGGTCAAGACGCTGGAGGGATGAAAAATCTAGGGATCAAGAAGACATCCTCAAGGGTTAATACCAGTATGTGATGTCCGACTGTTGCCTTAAAGTGGGAAAATGAAGGTCAGGAAAATTCGTGTTTTATCATGCATAAGTCTTTATGTATTTCTTGGAATAATAGTGGCGGGAAGTGCCCAAGGTCAGGAGTTTGGCATCCCCCATGTGGTCGAAGAGCTTATTGATGACATGCCGGAAACCTACCGGAGGGAGTTAGTTGAGATATATGATAATCGCCAGTATAAACCCTTGTGGGTTTCACCATCCGATCATCTTAATGCCGAGGGACAGGCTCTATATAAAATCTTGAGCGAAGCCGAACAGCTGGGTTTCAACTCCAAGGACTATGCGCATTCCGACCTTCACTGGTTACAACGAACCGAACAGTTACTCTCCGAAGACCGCCCCTTTTTCCGTACCAGTGTCCTCGCCAGGATCGAAGTCGTTTTAACGAACAACCTTGTAAAGCTTTTGGATCACGTCACGTCGGGACGCTTATCGCCGAAACAAGTTAATGGGAAGTGGTACCTGCAAGATGAGAGACCATCATTGACGCAAATTGTTCAACAAGTCATTGATAACGGAATCGTTGTCACTCTGGAAACATTAGCCGGTGGGCATGAAGGGTATGAGCCCTTACTGAAGGCGTTGAAACGATATCTTCAGATAAAAGCCGATGGGGGGTGGGGGGTTATATCCGGCGGATCTCTCCTTGCAAGAGGGACCAACAATCCACGCGTGAAAGATTTACGCCGGCGGTTAGCAGCTACGGGAGATTTGAAATACGGACCGATGAGTTCGCTATTTGACCAGAAAGTGAGGGAGGGCGTAAAAAAATTTCAATCCCGGCATGGTCTATCCGTAGACGGAATAGTCGGACCGAAAACTTTGGAAACCTTGAATACTTCGGTCGAATTCCGTATTCGACAGGTGCTGGTAAATTTGGAGCGGCGCCGTTGGATGCCGCGGACGTTGGGTCCGGACTATTTATTGGTGAACATCCCGGATTTTCAACTCACAGCCTATCAAGATGGGAAACCACAAATGGGGATGCCCGTCATTGTGGGGAAGCCGATGAGCCAGACTCCCATCTTCAGTGACATTCTGGAATACCTGGTACTTAATCCATACTGGAATGTGCCAAGAAGCATTGTCATAGATGAAATATTCCCAAAATTTCAGAAAGATCCGGCTTATCTCGAGGAAAGCAATTTTGAATTGGTGGACTGGGATGAACAGCCTAAGGAAATCTCTCAACTTACCTTAGAAAACATTGAAGCCGGCACGATACGGATTCGACAGAAACCCGGCCCGAATAATGCGCTAGGGTTGGTTAAGTTCATGTTTCCTAATGATCATGCCATTTATCTTCACGATACACCTGCCGACCATTTGTTTGATGCCTCCGAACGCGATTTCAGTCATGGCTGTATCCGCGTTGAACGGCCGACGGACTTAGCGGCATTTCTTTTGAACGGAAAGCTGTCCCGGGAGGATATTCTGCATACACTTGAAAGTTCGGATCGCCGTGCGATTCAACTTTCACAAGCTCTACCGGTTTATATTCTGTATCTGACGGCCTGGGTGGCTGAAGACGGAACCCTGCAATTCCGTGAAGATCTTTATGGTCACGACGAGCAATTATGGACAGCTTTGCAGCCAGTCCTATCTACAGCTGGTGTTCGTTCCAATCATTCTATTTAAACCGAATCCGACAGAGTCAATTCATGTTTTTGCGGTTCAGCAGTTCCTTCATGGTCGCATGGTGTGGAATAGGAATTTTTGTGATGGTGGTCTGTAATCACCATGCAGTCGCCGCACCCAGTTCACCCTATAATCCGGAACTCGTGCCTTTTACTGTCAAAATAAAGGACGAAGTAAATCCGTATCGGGTCTTAGGCATCTATGTCATGCCTTCCCGAACGATTGAGCTTGAATGTGTATTTACCAATCCTGACAGCTCTTTTGCCGTCTCTGCTCAGGGGGGCAGCCTTGCACGTCACACAAAAGAGCAATGGAAATGGAAGGCACCCAACCAGAAAGGATTGTATCCCATAACCATTACGGACACGACCACCAATTCCACCATGATGCTTAATGTGTTTGTCATGGTGCCGTTTGCTCATCATAGTGAAAAGTTAAACGGCTATCGGATCGGTCGCTATCAAGAAAAACTCTTAAAAAATAATCCAGTGTACAATCGACCTCAGGGCTTTGTTGAGGTAACCCAGAAAAATCGCAATGTGCCTGTCTCGCCGCATTTTACGCTAGGCCAATTTGTCGGCAAACAACCGAGCGGGTATCCCAAATATCTATTATTAAGGGAGCGACTGTTACTCAAATTGGAAATGATTCTGGAAGCGGTCAATCAAGAAGGGATTGAAGCGTACACTTTACATATCATGAGCGGCTTTCGCACGCCATTTTATAATCATTCGATCGGCAACCGCACAAGATACAGCCGGCATCTGTATGGAGGTGCAGCCGATATTTTTGTGGATGTGGATGAAAATAATCAGATGGATGATATCAATCAAGACGGTCAAATCACCATGGCGGATGCCGTCGTATTGGCGGATGTCGTGAAGAAGAAAGCTCGTGAAACCTGGTATCAACCTTTTCTGGGAGGACTAGGCATTTATGGGCCCAAACCTCATCGAGGTCCATTTGTTCATGTTGACGTTCGGGGATTCAGAGCTCGATGGATGAAGCCTTAGGATCATCCTGCATCCCTCGCTTCTCACAATGGCAAAACGCGTGTTCCTGCCGGCATCATGTCCAATGACAATAAGGAAATCTACTTCCTGGTCCTTTCGCAGGTTTCAGGTGGTAAACGTTTTAAAAAAACATAAGCTTCTGTGCTGTAAGCGTTAACCGGGTCACAAGGATAGAAGCGGATAGGATCTTTTTTCTGGAACATGAAGGTTGGTCTCTCACTCTTAGTCTGGCTCTTTTTTTCATGTCCACAGCGGTCATCGGCCTGATCGGCTGGAAACTCACTCAATTGGTAGACCGGTTGGCTGATCGAACGGGGATTGGCGAGGCGCTTGCAGGCGCCGTATTCCTGGGGGCCAGCACATCCTTACCGGGCATTGTCACTTCCGTGACAACCGCATGGGGTGGTCATGCTGAATTTGCAGTGAGTCATGCCCTTGGAGGCATTGCCATACAAACGGCTTTTCTTGCCATTGCCGATATGACCTATCGGCATGCCAATCTGGAGCATGCCGCCGCGTCCTCCGCCAATCTCATGAACGGGGTGCTGCTCATGAGCATGCTCTCGCTCATTTTACTCGCCATCGTGGGGCCTGAATTCAGCATGTGGAACGTGCATCCGGTTACTCCATGTGTCATCGCCATATACATTTTTGGTCTTCGGCTGGTACATCATTCCCATGTGGATCCACTTTGGAGCCCCAAATTAACGCCCCACACGAAAGCCGATGAACCGGAGGCGGGAAACCGCCATGAAAATCTTCAGAAATTATTGATGGCGTTTGCTGCTTCTGCCGTGCTCATTGGGACGGCCGGGTGGATTCTTGCCGGTTCAGCCGTCTCTCTTGTGACTCATACCGGATTTTCTGAAACGCTTGTGGGGGGAGTCTTCACGACCATGAGTACTTCTATGCCTGAATTGATTACCTCGCTTGCCGCGGTGCGTAGGGGCGCGCTGACACTTGCCGTAGGAGGTATTATAGGAGGCAATACCTTTGATACGCTTCTGGTCGCGTTTTCCGATTTCGCGTATCAAGAAGGTTCGATTTATCATGCCACGACGAATCAGCAAGTCTATCTGATCGCCTTAACTATGCTCATGAACGGTATTTTACTGCTTGGATTGCTTCGGCGGGAGGAACATGGCATCGCCAATATCGGATTCGAAAGTTTTTGTATACTACTTGTCTATTTGGGAGGAATCACCATACTTTTCCTTTCCTGAAATTTTTAAAATGCGCTTGACATTTGTCTAGTTGGAAAGGGATGAGTTGGCCTCGGATTTTTTAATTGAGATGAATGGGGAATCTGATTTGAAGGATCTACCTTTAATCGATTGTGAACAAATCTGGCTCCGGCTACAAAGGCATGTTCTTCGACGAGGGATCGTTGTTGCCAACTCTGCACAAAACCCATGAGCGTCGCGACGCCATCTTCAACATGGACAGAGATGGAGTGATCGGATAAAAACGGGCTCCACCAGAGCTGGTCTTTGATATCCTCTCGAAGCTCAGGGTCGGACTTATCCTGCCACTCAACCACATATTGCAGTCGGTTGTCGACAGTTGTCGCACCTATAACGCGGGCGGCAAGTAACTCTGCCCGGGATCTCTGAGATCGTGACTTCACCGTACCTCTCAGGGAGATGGCCTGATTGGAAACACTGACCATGATGTTCTTATGATCGAGCAGGGGATCACGGAGAAATACCTCCTTGACGCGTGCGGTAATATCTTCATCGGAATAGTGTTGATCCAAGCGGACTTTGAGGAGGTTGACGACATTGTAAACACCAGTGGTATTCCAGGTATTTTCTTCGGCAGTAGTCTTGGCTTGGAGGTTTTCGACGATGCCTGTCAGTGTGACGAGTCCCTCCGTTACGTCAATCGTGATATCCGCGGTGGTTATTCTGGGATCATAGGACAGCGCATCATAAATGGCGTCCTGGATGGTTTCATCGGATGCTATGTGAAAGCCTGAACGGCGCATGGGTTCACGGTCAGACCATTCTACCTTCAGGTGTTCCCCATTAACGGATGTGATGCCATGCACCCAGGACAACGAGATAATCCTGGATTTCTCATCAACACTTTCCACGATACCGGATACTGTGACCTGGCCATCCCGAACGGTTATCATTACGGATGACGGATTAATCCACACATCATGATGCAGACGTTGCAGGATTTCTTGTTTAACGGCCTTATCCGAACGATTCTCGACGGTACGGACCCTCAGCTTATCCTGAATGTCTTTGATTCCTTCGACTCCCTTCGCCACCTGGAAGGCCAATTGTTTTTCCTGCCAGGATTGAACGATGCCGGTTAAGGTCACACGACCGTCTGTGACTCTCACATTCATGTCATACAATTCCGTCGCGGGGTTTTCTAATAAGGCGGATTTCACGTGATCTTCAATATCTTGATCCTCCAGACTACTTGGAGGATTGACAAGTAATTGATTCATGACACTGCGAACTCCCTTGATGGTTCCTGCCAGTGCCGCTGCCCGTTCCTTGGCCAGGATGTTGTCCACCTCGCCAAGGAGTGTGACAATGCCTTTTTCGCTGACAACATCAATCAGATTTTCCTGTACAAATTCGTCTCCGGCCAGCCGGCCTTCGACGGCCATGATCATTTCAGCCTCCATCATCATATGCTGTCCTTGTTCTGCACCGCCTCTGGCCATAGGCCAAAAAAGGAAAATGCCAGCTAGGAAAATGACAACCACCCTCGAGGCTTGTGGGCTTGTAGGGCTATGGCAACGGAGATGACGCATAGTTTGCGATTCCTATTGAGCACTACTCCAATGTCAGCAATATGTAAATGTGAGGAAATTCATTGTGATTGTTTCCCCATATCCGGCCAATGGTTATTCGGAGTTTTTGGACTGTTTTAAGGCCGAATTTAGGTGAAGATAGGCCCCTTCGGTCAATGATACAGCCGCGGCAATGCGATCTTGGTTGATATGGGAAATGGCATCTTCCAATTCCGAAATCCCTTCCTTCACAAAGCCAGAGTCAACCCCTTCCTTTTGTGCAAGAGAAGCGGCCTTTATAGCGGCCAATGTGTTTTTATGAAACAAATCCTTTCGTCTTTCTTCCCCATATTCTGTTGCAATTTTTGCATGATGAACCGCATCTTGGAGGAATCGAATCTTGTCCTGGAGGAGGGGTAGTGTTTCGTCATAGGTGACTTCCAAGTTCGCTAACACCGCATCCATTTCAGTCTTATTCCTCAACCAGGGTTGAGGATCGATGACATCAAGATTTTTGGAAATACGTTCTGCCTGTTCCAATTCCTTTGTGAGTTTCATGATGGAGGCATTTACATCCTCTTGTTTCTCTTGGCTGGAAGCCTGTGTTCGCACCTTTTTGAGTTTATTGAGGAGCGCACGGGATTTCTGTAGTTGTTGGTGGACGTCTTGAATGTAGGGTTCGTGATTCTGCTGAACAGCCTTTACCAATGTCATGGGGGGAAGAGGAGTCTGTTCAACACTTCTGGTCTTCCCGAATGATAGATTCAAAAAAGAGAACATACAGAGGGTCGTGCTGGTGAGGCAGATGATTAATTGTTGTGGAAAGATCTGCCGCATACCTACTTTCCTTTCTCAAAACTCGTTGAGTGTGAAGAAGACCAAATAAACCATCTCAGGTAGAATAAAAATCCGGACCATACCGCACGGTTAAACGATTACGAACTCGTTCGGCTCCGGAATTCCGCGCGATGTCTCTGGCTCGTTTCCATTCCACAATTGAGGGAACGGTTCCCTTTAGGGTTATGATGCCATTGGACACGGCAATCCTAATATCCTGGTCATAAAGATCCGGGTCCCACCACAATGCACGTCTGATCTCTTCCCAAATTTCTTCATCCAATTTTCCAGGCGATTGGATTTGGAGATAATTCGCGATATCGATGACACCCTTGACTCTTGCCGTGGTTCGAACGGTTTGAGAAATTTCGGCTGGAGAGTTGAGGTATCCCTTGAGAGACACTTTTCCCCTTTTGGCTGAAATTTTAATTTCGTAGCTGTCGATGAGAGGATGCTGATTGAATGCTTTCCGGACCTGTTGTTCCAGATCGCGATCAGCAAGCTGCACGGGGGGACGAACTTTAATGAAACTGCGTACCCGCCAAATGCCTTCCGTATTCCGTGTTGTCTCTTCCGCAGCATATTTACCCGCCAAGTTATTCACAATCCCCGCAAGGAAAGCGGTGCCGTCGACAACACGAACGGCGATTTCAACGTCCTGAAGGCGGGGTTCATACCGGAAAGCTGTTCGTATGGCCTCTGCTGTATGAGTGTTTGATGTGAACGCTTCTTTGCGATGACGAAGCATGCTGTCCCGCGCCCACCATTCAACTTTGAGGGGGGCCACATTGACCTTCTTGACTCCACCCACCCACGCATCTGTATAGGCCCTATTCTTTTCAGCCAGGCTCCCCACTGTACCGGTTAACGTCACATGCCCCTGGTCGACCATGATGCCGATAAGGCTTTCATGGACCCATACGTCGGATTGAAGACGACGGAAAACTTCCGCCTCGATTTCGAAGTCGGGACGAGAAGCCATCGGGTTAACCGTGATCCGGCTTCTGAGAGACTGAACACCTTTCACGGATTTGACCACTTCCTCAGTCAATTGCTTTTCCTGCCAACTTTCTACTGTTCCCGTCAGCATTACTCGACCCTGAGTAGCATGTACGGTGATTTCATAAGAGTCTGATGCCGGATCTGCGGCCAATGCGGCGAATACCTTGAGTCGTAGTTCTTTATCGCCAATCCGACTGGTAGGGTTCACGCTGATAATATTTATAAGCGCTTGAACCCCTCGAATGCTGACTACAATTTTTCCTGCACGCTCCCTGGCCAGCAGCGTAGGGACTTCTCCCGACAACATGACGACTCCATTATCGGTATGGACATCAATTCCATCTGAGGGGACAGTCTGATCGATAAAAAAACGACTTTCAATGGCGATGGTAATATCTTTGTCCGTAATGACATTTTGGGTCACTTTGGCCAAACCAACGGATGGCAAGGTGACCAAAAATATCATCACCCATAAAAAAAGCGATATGAGAGATCGGCGAAAAATGGTTCTCATCCGCCCATCTGATGGTTCTTGAATCGTTCCTGAAATTTGATATCTCTTTTCAGGCAAAATTTCACCTTCCTTGTGTTAAAAGCCGGCATAACTGCACTCATAAAAAATTAGGCTGACGTGAATTAAGCTGTCGCTATGACGAGAACCCCGTAGTTTCTTACTGTATAAACGAAATCGGAGAAAATGTGTCCTATGCGAAACCCTGGATGTTCGGGGTGCGGAGGGAAGTTTTAGGCTAAATGCCTCATGCTGGAGAGATTTATCGGAAAGTTATGTTGGGAGTGTACTTCAATTAAAAGCGTTTGCTGAGAGAGCGTTGGCAAAACTACGATACCGTAAAATGTATGACAATCTGCATGTATTCTTTTATCGTTGTTGTGGATTTGGCCACGATCTGATCGGCACCGTCGAGATCGAATTTTTGGGTGAGCCTTCGATCACTTTATCGCTGTAGACGAGATAGATGAATGTCTGACGCTTCTTGTCAAAGAATCGGACCACCTGCAGTTTTTTGAAAATCAGTGATCGACTCTCGTGAAACACTTTTTCTCCTTCTTCAAGCTCAGCAACAATGCGTATGGGACCGACCTGGCGGCAGGCAATTGAGGCATCTGAAGTGTCCTCAGCGACCCCAACCATGCCTTTCAATCCCCCTGTCTTCGCTCGACTCAGATGGCAGGTGACTCCTTCAATCTTGGGATCATCAAATGCTTCAATCACAATTTTGTGATCAGGACCCAAAAAATTGAATTTAGTGTCCACACTTCCGATTTCCTCCGCATGGCTCGAAGAGACGATCAGAGCCGAAAAAAATAGAACTTTCCAGAAAATTGTCAGCATGTAGGCATTCTCCCTTAACCGGTGTTCTACCATGTCCAAAACGAATAATTCGATGGACTGTACTTTACTCTATGGTCCTTATGACTTAAAACTGGACAAATTCGGAACCCCTTCATCAAGAACGTCCAGGGCCGGACGCTCAAGGGTTACACCATGTTCTTGTTCTTTGCCCGGCGGCGGAAGGTTCATTATAGGCCCCCTCCTTGAAGACTATCGATCACCAAGCGGACAATAGAAAAATACAGGATCAGGCTCGTCACATCCGTCGTAGATGTGACCATGGGGCTACTGGCGACAGCAGGGTCTATACGTAATTTGGTCAAAAGAACAGGAAATAATACACCGAGGAGATTGGAGACCACAACGACTGCAATCATTGCTAATCCCACACCTACGCCCACAACTATCCCTCCCCATGCATAACCGATACAACCAGCACCGATTCCCATTGTTATGCCCAGGGTGCTCCCTACTGCCAGCTCTTTCCAGGCTGTATTCAACCATTGTGAGGCTTTCACGTCCTCAATGGCCAGGGCTCGAACCATCAGCATGGCTGCTTGTGCGCCGGTGTTCCCTCCGCTTCCCATTAACATGGGAATAAAGAATGTTAATACGAGCGTGGAAGCTAGCGTGTCCTCATACACGGCGATGACACTAGAAGCAGTCAGGTTGACCAGAATTAAGGCCATCAGCCAGGGAATGCGTTTGCGATATAATATCCATATGCCCGATTCCCGGTAACTGGTTTTCAACGGTTCGACAGCGGCTCCTTTTTGAATGTCTTCCGTCGCTTCTTCTTCTGCCACATCCAACACATCATCGGCCGTCACGATTCCAAGTAGGATGCCGTTGGTGTCAACGACAGGAAGTGCAAACAGATCATATTTTTGCATCATGCGGACGGCTTCCTCCCGATCGTCCCAGGCCGAGAGGGAGATAAAGGATTGGTCCACGATGCTCTCGACCGTCTCCAGGGGATCGCCTAATACGAAACGTTGTAACTCCAAAGCATCTAATAATTTTCGATTTTCATCTGTGATATAGATGGTAGAAATGGTCTCGCAACCACGACCTTTCCAACGTATATGGGCCAGAGCTTGTTGGATGGTCCAGGAGGGAAGCACAGACACATAGTCGGGAGTCATGAGTCGACCGACACTTTCATCGGGATACCCTAAGAGCTGTTGTGCTTCCTGCCGGTCTTCAGGCCCTAAAAGGGTGAGTAAGTGGCTGATTGCGTGGGCGGGTAGTTCCTCTAATATTCCTGTCCGATCGTCAGGCCTCAGTTTTGCCAACAATTCACCCGCTTCCCTGTCGGTGAGTTCAGTCAATAACGAAGCTTGAATTTCCGGCGTCAGGTATGAAAACAGTTCACCGGAATCAGAGCGAGAAAGAAAATTGAATATGAGGACGCGGGCCGCTTCGGGGGTATTCGACAGGGCCTCTGCTGCTTCGGGAAGCGGAAGGCCGTTCAACAGCTCTCCCAATTCCGGCCACTTTTGTTGTGCAATCAACTCGTCTACCGTAGATATCTCCATTTGCGACTCCCCCCATCAAGTATAACGAATGACTGACAAGCCTAACGTAATCGACTTTATTGAAAAATCAAGAGAAAATCTTCTTCTTCCAGAAACCCCACGGTCGGTCACCAGGATACGAAATGTGTTGGTCAGTTTGGTTATTGATTATAGACAACAGTAAAGACCAGGGTTTGTTATAGGATCGTCCTGTAACGTCTGCGTGGTAAGGTCCATCGGTGCCGGTTGATTAAAAGGTAAAAAAGAAAGCCCGTTCCTAAAAAACAAAGGAGGAGCAACATGTTCGTCAAGGATATTATGACCCCTGTAGCAGAGGTGCTCAGAGGCTATGAATATTTAGATCAGGCTGTCCTTTCTATGAAACGACTTGGGTTAAGTCGTCTGCCTGTCGTTGATCACAATCGAATCGTGGGAATTCTCACTGACCGGGACATCGATCTAGAAAGTACTGGTATGGGTTGGGACCTCTCGAAAACTCAGGTTCGAAATGCCATGATGGCCGGAGACATGACATGTTCCGAATGTCTCACGGTCTATGAGATGACCCGACTTTTGAAACGGATGCACAAGAAGTGCCTGGTCGTCTTGAATAATGAGGGACACGCTGTCGGAATTGTTTCGGAGGAAAATATATCAGGACGTTTGGTTTGAAAAAGTCATGCCTAGTGCGGACACACCGTCGGAGAAACGAATCGTGGAAACACATAAAATCGACGGATCCCGTGACACCGACCAACGCCACTATTCCCCAGTTTCCGATAATTCCGTAAGGTTCAATAGGTTAATAATGTTTCGCTTTTCCAGGTGGGTTTCCCCTCGCCCCTAATTTTTCCTCATCGATTAATTTTTCCTCAGTGTGTAGAGTGATAAACAACAGGTTGGTTGTGAATTTTCTATCACAAAATCAGGTTTCGTCATGACGCGGTTAGGAAATCCATTCGTCTTTCACCAGCTTGCATTCTTATATTGGTAGTCTATGAAATCTCTTGACCCGCCAATGCCAGACTTGCCCTCGCTGAAGACTCTGTCTCCCTCCGTGGAAAATTGAGGATATGGATCATCGCTCAAAGGGGTTGTAAGGAATTTCCTGAGAAAAAATACCTTTATCGGAAGGGGAGGCTTGATACGTTGATTTCTCGTCCTCCAACCGCATCACATCATAAATGAGATACCCGTTGACCGCTCGGGCAGATTCGCGAACCCATCCCATGGCTAAGAGAATGATCACCGTCAACCCTACCAATGTCATCAACATACCCGCCATCCTTCGCGGAGCTCCGGACACGGCTCTCGAAACGGTGGCTGGTGGCATTCGCCCAAACACCCGCAAGGAGTACAGCCAATGTGCAAATCCAAAGATCACAAGGCTTGAAAGCGCAAAATATTTATACGGTTGCATCTTCCCAAAGGAATTAATTTCCTGATCGGTCAACCGATTGAGAAGAGGAATATGCTGCAATTGATAGGGCATCGCCAACATCATAGTGGCGATCACGATGACCGTGAGTGACAAGGGGATGAATCCGATGAAAGAGGGAGGTGGTTTTGACTGGGACCGCACCATCTGCCTAACATACAGAGAACCGACCAGTATTAATAATCCATACAACAACGCCACGACATCAAAAAGCCATGAACGTTCTCCTAGCATCACGGTATAAAACGCCTGGGGTTGTCCATATCGCAAATGAAGCAAATATTGATATCCCACCACCGGCATGACCAACAGAGCTCCATAGCCAATTAAAAAACAGTACACCCCACCTTTATGGAAAAAATTTCGATCTGTATCGGTTGTCGATTTCAGATAACGGACGGCACAGATCCCACCCAGGGCAAAACCCGCCCACGTCAGATTGCCAAACCACCGGTGAAGATCCAAATGAATCATCGTGGGATTGAACACATTCTCCCATGCCGAATGAATGGGATCCGGGGTCAGCATATAGGAAGCAGTGATATCGATCAGAATCATGGCACTTAAGGCACAGCCTGCGGCAAGCCATATAAAGGCCAAGTGCACCTTTTGTCTCCACCCATGCCGTCCCCATTCCCAAAGATAATACCAGGCATAGGCAAAAATCGCTTCTCCCAAAAACAATGCGGCCTCTCCCAAAAACGGCCAAAACATCACGTGAAATAGACGGTGCCAGAATTGAGGCCAATAGATGTTCAGAGCAAACACCAGGACGACGCCAAAAAATGACACGGTTGCGGTGGAAAGCACCAATGCGAATGCAATCAGCTTGGCCAACCGGTGGAACCATTCTTTTTCCGTTACATAGCTACAGGTCGCTGTCACCGCACCGATCAAGGAAGAACCCACAATGAAGGTCGCAAATAACGTATGAGTCAGGGCAGAAGCGGCAATCGCCACACGCCCGACGGTAAGAGAAGTTTCAAGTGGCTCAAGCGTCATGGGAATGTTTTGCCTCTAAACGTCGATTCCGTCTGACTGTTGATAATTCCATGAATGGTATCGGGCCCTCTCGCCACTTCCCGGATGGTTCCCATTGTCAAATAGAGGACCAGCGCGGCCAGACCAAGGGCCATGGCGATGACATGAATGAATGGCTTGTTGAGTGAGGGCGTTGAGCCACGCATCCAAACAGGAAACACATGCAAAAGGTACCAACCCGTTTGAAGAAGCACGATAAGGTTTACGATACGCCGATACAAAGGATACGGCGCCAGCACGACCATCAACACGACCGACAGCACATAAAACCCCTCTGCCCAATAGGAATGGCCCCGTTCGAGATGCACCGGGCGAAAGATGAGATGGCTGCCTAACAGGAGTAGGGCCAGGAGGGTAAATTGCCATATCACCAACAGCGCTGTTTGGCCTTCATAGAGGTCCTGCAGAATATCCGGCTGTGCATTCTGTATATGTTGCGCGAATATGAACCCGGAGACCGGCTGAATCATCAGGCTCACTATGCCGATGGTCATGCCTGTTTTTATGAGTGTGAGGTAATAGGCATCATCCTTTTTTTGACCGGATTGTTTCCAAAGACGCCACCCGGCATACGCCGCCATGACGTATCCGGCGATGACCAGGTTTCCAAAGAATCGATGGACCATCAAGGGCACCCATGTCGGGTTCAAGAGCCTCGCCCATCCATTATCGCCTTGAACAGGAGTCATCATAAAAGAACCGATCCCATCAAGAATCCCACCCCATATCAGAATGAGTACGGCGGCTACCGTTCCCAAGGTGATATGCCAGGTGATACTTTTCGAACGAAGCCGATCCCAAAAGTGATAATAGGGATAGAGGCACAATACTTGAATGAAAAATACGATCAAAGCCAGATGCAAAGGATAGCGGAAGTGGTTAAACAGGTAGCTATTTGTGAGAGGGAAAAGTCCGATGAATAATTCCAGCATAAAGACAGCCAACACGATGCTGGCGGTATAGGTCACCAGCGTAAATCGTGTGGCCAGATACGCAAAATCCGTAAAATAAGGACGACTGCGGCCCAATCCTTCCGCGATGGGAGCCAGAACCATGAATCCCACACCAAGACTCGCGAGGGTAATATGGGCCAAACTGAAAAAGCCGATCCAAAAACTTGAACTCGTCATCATGTTTAGCACATTTCCACGGATGCGTTAATCAACTCGGCGTATTCGGCTGCTGCATCAAGAGACTGGCGGATGGCGCATGATCCCCAAAAGTCCGAAGAAATGCCACCAAGGCCCATCTTTCTTCCTGAGAAAGAAATGGTTCAAACGCGGGCATCACATTTTCTCCATGAGTGACAATGGTATACAGCACCTCATCCGGTTTCTGTTGCACCGCCGAAGCGTGAAGATTGGGCGGCAGGTCAGGCAGATACCCGGCCACCGGTCCGTCGCCCATTCCCTGTTGTCCATGACAATGGGCGCAATTAATTGCAAAGAGCCCTGCGCCATCGGACGGATTTTTTGTCTGTTCCAGCGGAGATGTGGCAAGGGAAAATGGCGTCATATTCGGAGAGCTTTCCGGCGGTGAATGCAACCGGGGAGCTTCCTGATACGAAAACGAAGGTTGTTCTTCCATATCGTTCGAGCATCCCCACAGAAACAGTCCAGACAACATGATCCAACCGACTAAACGGTACGAGCGGTTCAAAACAACATGGTTCAGCATTTTCCCCGGTCCTCATGAGTCACTGGCTATGGTCCGAATTTCCACTTCAGAAGCCCCGGCTTTTTGAAGCAGGCGGAAAATGGAGTGAGCCTTGGCTGTGTCGTTCCCAACCTGAACTGATAGACCTACCGATCCCTCATCAATGCGCGGATCATTGCGAAGGCCGGATTGTTGCACGAAGGCAATTTTGATCGCGGTCGCTAAAAAGGTCACGACAATCGCCATCAGCATCATGGTTTCATAGGAGATAATTCCCACCACCGGAATACTTACAATAGGTTTCCCTCCCGTCACTAAGGGAAACAAGAGCGCGGTTCCAGCGGCGAAAAATATTCCGATCCCAATTCCCACGATCCCTCCGATAATGGTCAGGCGATAGAGCGGGATGCGAACCGGTTTATTGAGCAACGATGTTTCCAGCGGAAGAGGGGAGAGAATTTCTATAAGGATATCGGGAATACCCTGGCTTCGTATTTGATCAAGCACAGGAGGGAGAGAAGTCGTTGGATCGAATAATCCCAGCACCACGTGTCTGTCGGCCGTCTCAGTGTTCTTGAGCATGCTTTTTCCCCAGTTTTTCTTCCCAGATTGAAATCACCGGAACGAATTTCACGGCAAGCGAATACAGCAAGAGAGCCAAGGCCAAGGTTCCTACCAGAATGGCGAGTTCGATCATTGAAGGGAAATACTCATCCCACTGAAATGACAGCCTAGGATGGGCGAGGGGAGGGACAATGATCAGCATGCGCTCGATATACATACCGAGATTGATGATCAGTCCCACCATCATGAGTCCTACCGGCCATTGTCGAAAACGGGGCCATACCAGTGTCACCAGGGGAATGACATAAATACAACTCACCATGAACCAGAACGGCACGGCATAGGATCCGTAGAGGAGAGAATTCTGCACGGCAATATGATCGGGCACCTTGCCATACCAGATTGTTAACTGCTCCGCAAAATACATATAGGCGAGGAGCAAGGTGGTGACGAGTAACAATTTCCCGAGTTTCTCAAAATGTTCGGTTCGAACATAATTTTGCAAGTGATACACCTTCCGCAGAACGTAGAGACCAATCATCACCATAGCGAGGCCTGAATGCACCGCGCCGACCACAAAATAGGGAGCGAAAATAGTCGAATGCCATGCCGGCACAAGAGCCATGCTGAAATCAAATCCGACAATGGAATGGACCGAGATCATGACCATCACGATCAAAGGGGTGATAATGCGTATGGCCATTTCCAATGTGCGCCATTGCGCTTGAGATCCATGCCATCCTATCGCCAGCCAGCGATACACGGTTTTTCTCCATCCTTGAATTCGATCCCGGGCCAGCGCAAAATCGGGAATTAAGGGCAGATAAATATAAATGGTGCTTGCGGTCGCATACGTAAAAATGGCTGTCGCATCCCACATCAGCGGAGATCGAAAGTTCGGCCAGAGTTCCCGTTGATTGGGGTATGGAATCAGGTAATAAAACCGCCACACCCTGCCCAGGTGATAGAAGACGAATAACGCCGTGACGAGAAGGGCCACAACGGTCATGAGTTCAGCCATGCGCGTGACAGGTCGACGCCATTCCGCATTCGTTAAACGTAAGACACCGGAAATAAAGGTTCCGGAATGGCTGACGCCGATCCAATAGACGAATGAGGCAATATAGGATCCCCAGAAAATGGGATGATGCAAATCGGTTTGTCCGATACCGGTTTGAATTTGGTAAGTCCACGCTCCCGCGCCCGCTGCGACAAAGCAGGACAACACGCCTACCCAGAGATAATAGGTCCAGGTGGTCGTCTGGAGCGGCGAGAGAAGGTCCCGATTGATCTTAGGCATTTCCTCCCAAACCGTTTGCCGGTCGGTCATTCCGACAGCCTCCGCAAATACGTCACGGCCGGATGCGTACCCAGAGATTCCATCAGATGAAATCCTCTCCGGCTCTTCTTCAAGTGAGACACCCGGCTGTCGGGATCATTTCGATCACCAAAAATCAGGGCGGAGGTCGGACAGGATTGCACACAGGCGGGTGTGATTTCTCCATCTCTGACACGCCGGCCTTCTTTGTGAGCGGCTTCCTTTCCACTCCGAATTCGTTGCACGCAAAATGTGCATTTTTCCATCACACCACCGGATCGGACAGTCACATCCGGATTCAACTGCTCCGCCAACGGCTCGTCCCAATGGGGATCGAACCAATTAAATTGACGGGCGACATAGGGACAGTTATTCCCGCAGTATCGAACACCGATACAACGATTATAGACCTGAGCATTCAACCCCTCCGGGGTGTGATACGAAGCATAGACAGGGCAGACGGGTTCACAAGGAGCATCGTCACAATGCTGGCACATGACCGGAAGGAATTTGGCTTTGACGTTGGGATAGTCTCCTTCCCAATACCGCTCAATGCGAATCCAATTGATCGCTCGCCCTTCGGCGGCTTCCTCCTCCCCGGAAATACGAATATTGTTTTCGGCATGACACGCCACCACACAGGCTTCACATCCGGAGCACCGGTCCAGATCGACGACCATTTCCCACTTATAGGGTGATGCCGCCTTTTTTGAATACTCTTCCGTTGCTTGAGGATCTTGACTCATTACAAACCTCCCGTTTCCTGTATGCGTCCGAAGACTGGGTTATTCCCGGATGGTTCCAACATCGGCAACTGCGATCCGCCTTTGATCCGCTCAACACGAACCCGCGTCCCCCCTGTCGCCAGAGAACCTGATTGACCATCAAAACTTGGGCCAAGCAAGACCATGGGGTTCACTCCGCGCCCCTTGGCATATCGTCCGTACGCACGGTGCCCCTGGCCCATGGGAACGGCAACCATGTCGGGATGCAGGCCTGGAAACACCATGACGGATACTTCGATCGACCCATAATCCGAGGTGACTCGAACCCGGTCGCCAGGATGTATTCCTAAGGCCTTGGCCGTGGTTGGATTGAGTTCAATCCAACTTCCCCACATGCCGGTGGTCAGAGGATCCGGCAATTCTTGAAGCCAGGGACGATTGGCCCCACGCCCATCATGCAATCCCAGGGACGGATAGGGATAACAATACAGAGGGTAGTCGGAAGAGTTCCCCAGGAATTCCGGCGGTTCATAGGTGATGGAGGGTATGACCGGGTTCATCTGACGCATGGGGATGTTGGAAGGCCACAACCCCCCTTGCTGCAGAGATTCTCTCCAGCGGGTATCAAATGACTGTGACGGATCATGCTTCGTCAAAACCGTCTGCCACCGGCTTTTCAGCATATCGTGAAGGGTATTCCAGGGGACCTGTTCACCAAGAGATCCGCCCATTTGATGAACGGCGTCCAACCACACATCACCGATGGGCCTGGTGTCATAGAGAGCCTGCACCACGGGTTGAGACAAACTCCAGGCTGGCACAGGGGTCGTATCCTGTTGAACAACATCCCCCCACGATTCCAGCGGATCATCATCCGGCAGGATCAGATCAGCCATCGAAGTCGAGTCATCAAGGAAGGGACTAAAACTCACGATGAACGGCGCATGGTCAAACACCCGTTCAAACTTTAGAGACGGTGGAAGGGTGAACAGAGGATCGGCGCGATACAAATGAAGCAGCGTGCGGGATCCTTGTTCAAATTCGCTGGCCAGGTCCATGAGCGTGCGTTCACTGGCCGGCC
>BQIZ01000023.1 GCA_021604365.1 Nitrospirales bacterium | reverse complement strand
CCAGCAGGTGCAGAGAGCGATCGGGCGTGTGCTGGGTCGGGTGCAGGACGAACGAATTTACGAGGGAGGTGGAAGAAACCATGAGGTGAAGTTGATCGGTCCGCCAGGCTCAGGGGCGTTTCTGGACACGTCCCGCTGTCTTCACTATGGAAGCCGGTTTAACCGACGAGATCGCGTGGTCCTGATCATCCAATTTCTCAATTGCTATTCCGCGTTCCGATCAACGGCTCCATTCACTGTGCCTCCTGACCTTCCAGGATTTAAGCCGGACCTTGCTCAGAAGCTGGCCTTAGGGATCCAGTGATCAAATCGGTTTCCGTATAGCATATGCGCTTAGATAAATGACAAGAGCACATCGGAATCTGAATTTTGATGATCAACCCTCATGGATAGTAAAATTGTTGAGATAATGGCTTAGCTTAACCCCTATGGGCCGACACCCGGTTCTGCCAAGCACCAAGGGCATCACATAGTAGGAAGAATGAAATGGTTACGCGGATAAAGGACCCCGTTAGGAGGCAACGGAGAATTTTGATGGGCAGGGAGTGGCCATCCAGGATAGCCTAAATTTCAAGCATGTTGTATGACAAGATCTGGTCCCATGACTTTTACTTTAATTAGTCTTTTTCTCGGCTGCCTCCAGTAATGCGACCACTTCGCTATGTCCTCGTCGCTTAGCCACTGATAACGCGGTATCTGCTGGTTCTAGCCCCTTATTCAATGGTCCGCCCAGCTTAGTGGCTCTTATGGCCATATCCGCACCCGCTGCCAGCAAAATCTGAACAACTTCTTTGCTCCCCTGGCCAGCGGAGGCAATTAAAGCGGTAATCCCGTCATTGGCTTGATGGTTCACATCGACATCTGTCAAGAGCAAAACTTTGACAGTTGGAAGATTTCCAGTATTTGCGGCAAAGATTAGAGGGCTCCAACCGTATTTATCTTCGATCTCACCAGGATCTGCACCAGCATTGATTAAATCACTGAGAATGATAGCATCACACCTATTTCCACTAGCAATTAATAGAGGAGTCATCCATGACCCAGAATATGATCCAGAATCAATTATACCCTTAATGGAAAAATTTGCCCCTTTTTTTAAAAGGACCCTGACTACTCTTTCATGGCAATTATAGGCAGCCATTAATAGGGGGGTTTCACCCCTGTTTCCTTGGGCATTGATATCAGCCCCTTTCTTTAGGAACAAATTTACAACGGTATCTTGGCCAGCTCTGGCAGCGTAATGGAGGGCTGTCCACCCTCGAGTATCCGTTTCAGAAATCCGTTCTCCCTGATCCAACAGTTCCATAACGGATTGGACATTTCCTCTGTCTGCCTCCACTTGTAATTTCGTGGAACATCCTATCAATGAAAGAGCGGCCAAAAGACACCAAATCACATGCCTAAGAATATTAGTCATTCGAGGACTACACTGACTGAGAAAAAATTGGCCCCTTGATATTCTCCAGATAAGGCCTATTTTTCCGTAGAGAAAAACAGCACTTAAGGTTTACCAAGTTCACAATCGGAATCGCACCAAAATTCAAAAGGTTCCCCCCACTTTTCCGCCTTTTTCTCCAGCCTTCCTGAGTATGAAATTTGATAATTGCCCATTGGTGCGCACATCATAACCCGAAGCGCCAGAAATCGCTAAGCTTGAGAATATAGGGTCCCGAGTTAATCCCTGGACCGTTTCGGGGGCAAGGATCGTGATTTTAGCTCGGTACCGACATTCAGCAGTGGCTAAAGAATCATGGCTGGGAGATGTTGACGGGATCCCCTTGCTTTAATTCCAAACCCTCCCATATCACCAACGCTTATCAATGTCCCAGCTACAGTTTCCCACGACAATTGCTCCATTTTCTCTTACCTTGCATTTTCTTGCTTTAAAATTCCTGGAGCAAATTTTATGGATCTGCAAGTCAGAAGTTGAGATGAATAGTTAAACATTCATATGATGCCAGGATGATTTTCAAACGCAGAGTTAAAATGCACATAGGTTTATGGTTGGCTTTCCTGTTAGGACTTTATGGATGTGGTGGAGGGAACCCCAAAGTCCAATTATCTCTTAAAGACGTGGTTCAACTGAAAAGCGCATCCCACGTTTATATTGTGGACTATCCATCCCCGGAATTTGCCTGGTGGATCATGCCTTATTCGCTGCCATTCACGGGAGTAGTTAATCTAAATCTAGAAAAAGTTGAAAAATGGCTGGAACTCCCATTTCCCTTAGAAATTATTGACCCGACACACACGCTCAGGAATCAAATCATGGCGACGTTAGAAGATAAATATCACTTCACCAATCTTGCTCTGCCCCAAGGGGTTTCCCTGAATGAAAATCTGATGGACCTTAGGAAAAACTTGAGCGAAGGAAAAGTCATCGATATTCAAACGTATTTTTGGAAATTGGTTCCTACCGGATCTGAAAACGGTGATTTTCTTCCTCCCAAAAAATGCCGTATCAATTTCAATACTCAGGGAATATCCGGTTTATTGACCTTGACGGCCCGTATGTCATCCACCAGCATTTATGTCATTACCCACCGGAAATGGCAATATATGGGGAAGGGTTACGACCGAAAGAGTACGGCTCATTTTCTATGGCTAAGCCTGCTTGGTTAAATTCCATGCACGTCCCTGAATTAATCGAACAGCACGGCGAAAAGATACAAAACCAAATTCATAAAGCTGTGACTCATTGTCTTCAAGAATTTCAGAAATTGTTCCCCTAGCCAACTTTCAGTTTATTCCCCTATCTGGTTATTTCCCAAAAACCTACCTTAATTCCAGCTTCTCCGACTGAATCCGTCAAGCCACCAGGCAGTGTTATTGCTAGAGGAGCGAGCTCACCCAACCCATTTCCATCCGGAGCATTCCAAGAAGGTGAAGAATAATTAGAATAGGGAGTTTTTGGCATCCCTCCACCAAAAGGCAAACCAAGGGAAGTGATAAAAGCGGTTGTGAAAGGAGATGTGATTGCCCCTTCTATCCCTGCTTTTGATGCCCCACCAATAATTGATCGGAAATTTCCTCTTCCTCCTGCATAAGCTTCCGTCGCTCCTTTGCCTGCCCCAAGAATGGTTCCAGAGATAGCCGTGCCTGCGGCAAATGCGTCTAACGTACCAAGGGATGGAAAAATAACCCCGCCTGCAGGGTTGAGTAATCCGAACTTATCGAGTGTTCCTCCGGAAAGACCGCCAACAATGGCCCCGGTTGCAGTTCCAAACAAGACCCCCTTACTGATATCACCCTCATTTCTGGCGGCACTAAGACCCCCAGCAACTTCTAGGCTTAAACCCCCCAGCCAGGGCCCCATTAATGACAGGGCCCGCTGTACATGGTGCACAGGCTATACTTGCTACAGCCGTGCCCACAATTATTTCTCCTGCCAAAACATACCGTCCGCTTTTCGACTGCGTTAATAATCCCGTCCCAAGAATGCCGGACTGAATTGGTGAGAGGAGAGGGACTGGAACTATACCAACCTGAATAGCAAAGCTGAGTGCTGTGAATCCCGTACTGCCTAGTTTGTTTTCCAATTTTCGGATGGCCTTTTTAAAGGCTTTTTTGATGGAACTGATCCCGACTCGTCCCGTGGGATCATTAAAAAGAATGGGGTTGTTATTCCCATAGGTATATCGATTAAAATCTTGGGGGTTTCCCGGATTGGGTACCAGGGTGTCGGCTGAGATAAACCGGCTGAGAGTCGTGTCGTAGTACCGACCTTCATAGAAGTAGAGGTCCGTGCTGTCATCCAATTCCTTGCCCGTATATTTGTAGGCCACGCTGGCGTGCCCGTGTTCGTGAAGGTTTCGATAGCAATATCTTAAGGATGATAGATCTCATTTTAGAATAACGAAGGGGCTACGGCTTATGGCTCAATCTTTACAATCGAATTTTCGTGTTTCACGTGAGGAAATTTACTCTGCGTTTGAACCATTCGTTCATCGACGTTTTCGCAGTAGCGATATTCGTTGGAAGCGTAGAGTGTTTCGATCTTGGCGAAAAAAATTTCTTGAATTTTGGCAACATAAGATTTTCAAGCGTTTGAACACCTCCTTTGGGGGGCGGCAGTATAAAGTGAAGAACACATACGAGAACTTTTGGGGTTCCACCGAGACTGGCGCGCACCTGAGCACGAAAGGCAAGACGACTCCGTGTTTGTGGGGAGAGGATAGAATGTTAGCAAGAGGAATCGGGACAAAACGTGTACACCTTCTCTTGTTGAAGCGGGCTCTTGAGGCAGTGAAACCCGAAAGCGTTCTTGAGGTTGGGAGTGGCTATGGGATTAATCTGTTTGTTCTGTCCGGGTACTTCCCTGCCATACAGTTTTCCGGTTTGGAACTGACGAGACAGGGGGCCTTGGCAGCAAAAAAGATCGGAAAGATGTCTACTCTTTCTCAGGATATCCTCGATTTTGCCCCTGATCAAATTATAGACGTGAATGCAAATAGGCGCGTCAATTTTTATCAGGGAAGTGCCAAGAATTTGCCGTTTGCGGATAACAGTTTCGATGTGGTGTATACCGTGCTGGCATTAGAAGCCATGGAAGAAATTCGCCATAAGGCTCTTCAGGAATTGGCCAGGGTCGCCAGGAAATTTGTCATCATGATCGAACCTTTTTCTGATTTCAATGAGAAAGGCATCCGGTACTTCTATCATACAAGCCACCAATATTTTCGTGGGAGAGTTGACGAATTGCGCCAGGATGGTCTCGAGCCCCATCTTGTGTTTTCTGATATTCCCCACAAAATTCGCCTCTGGCCTGCAATGGTCATTGCCAGCCCAATCCCTTAGCACCAAGATCTGGAAGCCGGTTGACTTTCTAGCTGAAAGATGGGGGCTTTCCTGATTTAGTCGTCCGGTTTGGAGGACTATGCGTGTTATGTTGATCCAATCCGTCGACGGATTCGGCGTAGAACTTTATGGGTTTTGCGTTTTCCTAAGAAACCGAACTGTCGAAGTGTCCATGTCTGCTTGAGCCACCACAATCGCCATCTGATTTTTCCTAGGGATGAATCATGCTGAATGCTCTGAGGCGGCATCCCGTGAAGGTTTTGAGTCTCAGGCTTTCGTGCTACCGCCCGGATGTGATGGAAATCGCTTGTTCTGCCGTTGTCAATCGTGCATTCAATCAATTCAAATCCGGCTGCTTCAAGATATCTGGCAGTGGTCTGTGCGGTGAGATGATATTGATGAACGGGACCTGACTGAAAAACCGATCCGGTTTTGTATCGAGCTGGTCGCAGCACATCCTTTTCGTCAAGAAAGAGATAGCCGCCTGGCGTAAGCATGCTGAAAATTTTTTCCAGGAGCATGCGGGGGGACAGGACGTGGGCAAGGACATGATGTGTCAGGACATTGACCGCATCGAAGGGGCCCTGAAAGGGAATCGGTAACTGGGAAAACCGGGAAAATGGCAAGGGAAAGATTTCGGATAATCCGCGTCGCTCCCTAGCGAACCATCTGTTTTTTTCGAACGGCTCTACACAGAAGATTTTCGCTCCCCCGGCCTGGAGCTGTGTCGAGAGTGCACCGGTTTGGCATCTCAGATCGAGAATCCTTTTCTCTCTAACCTGAATGAAACGGTTGATAATGTTCAATCCCCACTCTGCGACGGCATCCTGTTTTTGAATGTCATCTTCATCTTCGATTCCTTCCCCAGGCCTACTGCGGCTGCCTGGGTCGTTGGCAAAGCTACTTTCATAGAATCTGTCTAAGGCCTCTTGTTCAATTTGGGGAAAAGCGTACATCAATTGACAGTGGATGCATATGACAATGCGACAATTCAGTTCCGATGGTTCTGCCACAACAAAGGCTTCTGTGGAACCGCAGAGATCACAGTTTCCCTTTACAACGCGATCCCTGTCCATTTTCTGAGCGGGTTGGGCTAGAAGTTTACTCAAGCCATTATTCCTTATCCTAATGGAAAAAGTGGAACTTTGAGGGGAAGCGCTGCTTGGTTCGTCAGGGGCTGAACATGGGGGATGTTCATTGCCAACGGAGCCATTCGACCTGCGAGATGACCCCTGATTAACAGATGGTTCATCCTCATCTTGATTGGCATTCAGAGGTTATGCCTGATTTTTGGCATAAATGTATTCGGCAAGTTCCAAATCCCACATGGTATCAATACTGACCAGATACTCATTGAGGAGGAGCGCTCCAGTCCGTTTACCCATAATGCTCTCTCCTTCCAGAAGACAATTTCGTGTCATGACATAGGCCACCCCGTTCCGGTGATAAACCGGGGTTAGTTGTTGTCGGGCAATGATTTGGCTCCCGTCGTTGTCATAATAGTCGATCCTGCCTGAGTCCAGGGTCAGTTGTTTGAGAGGGTGTGACTTAGAATCAGTTTCGGACAGGGTCCATACGGCGTCCCACTGTTCATTCACCAGCATCTCAAGAGCGTGTATAACATGCTCTGGTCGACGAAGAGGGGAAGTCGGCTGGAGCATGATCACAATATCATATCGCACAGCATCCAGGCGCTCCATTTCTTTTAACGCATGGATCAATACCGGCGCGTCCGATATTCGGTCACCTGAAAGGTCCGGAGGCCGAAAAAAAGGGGCGTCTAGGCCAGATTGTTTCGCACACTCGGCAATTTCAGGATGATCGGTCGAAACCACCGCTCGATCGATGATGGGGATCTCTCTAACCAACTGGCCAACTCTGGCAACTAACGGGATTCCAAGAAATGGAGTCAGATTCTTGAGCGGAATTCCTTTGCTGCCGCCCCTGGCCGGACATACAGCCAGAATGCGTTGAGTACCTATCATGGGATCTTTTTAGCGATACACGCTGTTGACGATATAATCATCGGTTTGGTGCAAATCATAACTTCCTGTTACAAAAGTGTAAAGAATCTCCCAAAAAAGGCGGCGTTTGGATGCTCAATGGTTTGGGGCAAGGTCATTTCGTTTCTCCTGAAGATTCTCCACGATTACTCTGAGTTCAGTCAGGTTTGTCATATGGAGTGGTGGTATCTGTGTGAATCGGCTGTTACCATCCAGAATGATTCCGGCAAAGTGGCAGCCAAGTTCAGTTGCAGCCTTCCAGTCATCCTCACTATCTCCGACAAAAAGTATTTCCTCTGGTTTTGCCTGAATTAGCTCTTGGATGTGCAGCAAATTTTCGAGTTTACTTGCGGGGGCTCCATATATTCCCGAGAAATAGTGGGTAAGGTTTCGTAGGGTCACAAGGCGATTGAGGGCTATGGCCGGCGTTCTTGAGTTGAGATATAGAGGAATTTTTTGATTCAACAGCCATGAGAGTATCCCTGAAGCCCCAGGGACTTCCGGACACCCGACAACGGCCGTTTCGCAGGTAGCTGTGTAGGTCTCCGCCCATTGTAAACCGAGGACCTCTACGCCTGTGTGGGGCGGGATGAGCCCTTTCGCCATGAATTCCCGCGCAAGTTCACGGGCGATTCCGTACCGATCCTCATGAGAGCACCGTTGAAGAACTTCGGTAACGGTGTCTCCTCCGGGATCATAATTCTCGACCATCTTATAAAAGGATTGAACCTTCACCTGGTTGGAATCAACCAGCGTTCCGTCAAAATCGAAGGTGACGCAAGCAATCATTGCGCATGAGAATCGGGCAATGGCACTTCGGGAGCCTTCTCCGCTGCTGGTTGCTGAGCGATTTGAAAACGTCCCCAATGATCGACCATTGTTTTCCGCTCAGATCGTTGCAGCTTATTGATTCGTTTGTCGGCATAGAAGGAATCATTGTTATAGTGGGTGGTGGACACTTCTTCAAAGACAACACCGGTGTCTGTCCAAAAGGAATGCCATACTCCAGGCAGGATGAGAATGGTTTCACCGGGATGCAAAATTCGGGGATATCCGTCGATATTCACGTGGAGGATGCCAAAAAGTATTTGAAATGTTTCCTCCTTCCTCGCATGATAATGTGAGGGGTGTCGCTGTCCCGGCAATTGAATGACGAGTTTTTTGCAGTACTCCCGATTGATACATTCAATAAGAACCGCGCCGGTTTGTCGGAAATTTTCAAGTCCGTAATGATGCGAATATTCGACTTTAAACTCACTGCCTAGTTGAATGTTGGCTTCGTTAAGCAAGGCTTTGACTTCGTGGATCGCCTGTTTAAGAGTCACGAGACCTTGGTTGACCGTGATTTCGACCGCGTCCCGCATGACCGGTTGGTCCGGCGTTATGTCCTGGATGGCCGTATAGCCTTCTTTCCATGCACCGCTTTCCATCTGCCCTTCAATATAGGGCATGGCAAAATATACGAGATCCCGTGTGAGTTCACGACCTTTTTTAATGAGTCGTTTGGCAAAGACCCCACGTCGAAGGCCATCCAATGAGGCCTGTTCCACTTCTGAGGCCGGTGGACGAGTTTTTGATCCACACAATACTTTTGCCCGATGATAGGCTTCCAGCCAGGTGTCCACCTGCTGTGAGGTGGACGAGTAGGCATTCAATTTGATGGATTCGGTTTCCAGTCCAATGTGCCGTTCGAAAAGTCTGGCTCCAAGGGCGACGGCAATTTGAACAGGAACTGTGTCACCGGGATTTTCATGCGTGGACCAGCCGATGGGAATATTGGGATACCGGTTGCGCAACATCTGTATTTGATTCAAATTCATTAACGGGTCAGGAGTTGGATACACCGACACGCAGTGCATGAGTGCGAATTGCACGGCCCGATGTTGGAAGAAACTCACCACATTATCGATGTCCTCCAGTGTCAGGCCACCGGTTGAGCACACCACCGGCGGCCCGGCGCCGGCAATTTCCTCAAGAAGCGGCCAATCCTTAGCTGAACAACTGGCGACCTTTAACACATTAAAACCCATGTCGACGGCAATATTGACAGACTCTTCATCGAAAGGGGTGCACATGGCTAGCAGCCCTTGGGCCCAGACTTCATTGAGCAATGTTTGAAATTGTGCCTGGTCCAATCGGGTGGATTGAAATCGTTGGATGTATTTGAGTTCGCTGTTGGATTGATGATCTGTATGAATGAAGGAGTCGAGTTGGCGGAATTGGAATTTGATCGCTGCGCGGATTTGGTGCCGTTTGACTACCTCAGCCATTGATTGGATGATTCCCAGGCCGTGTTCCACGCTTCCCTGGTGGTTATTGGCTAGATCCAATATGAATAAATCATGGAAATTGAAATCTTGGTCTATCATGCTTTTCCCCTTCCTCTGAAGATCTACAGCACTTCTAGTGCCTGTGGTGTATAGCCTTTGCGGTAATCGATGCGCACAGTTCGTTTCTTGGCTGAGGAGAGATGCGCGGCGGCGACCACCAGCATGGTTTCCAGGCCTCGCTCCAGTGAGAGGACGGAATCTTTGATTTTGCCTGTCATCACGGCCTCGATATGCTGTAATTCCCAGATGAAATCATCTGGCCGCGTTTTCTGAATGGTGCGGAATTGGGCATCTTCGTTGCCGGTTTTCCAATCGACTCTGTCGACCCCTGGTTGGTGCCCGATGGTGAGTTCCGCGAAACCGTCATTTCCTTGAATCCTTGCCCACTTTCTGGAAGGGGAGGTAATGACGTCTTGCACCACCCTTCCGTTTAAGCCTGCTTCAGTCCTCAGGGTAAGCAGGCAGAGTTTGTCGTACTCCACCATATCTGTCTGGACATAATCCAGTGTCGCGGACACTTCGGTGATGCGGCCTTTTCCAAGGCCCCCACTCAAAAATTGCCAAAGGTTGATCGCGTGGGAATGTTCCCCGCTGGCACCTCCACCCCGTTTCCAAAACCCCAGATAGCTGTCCTGTGGACCCTGTAACCATGAATGGGCAGCGAAGATGCCGCCCCAATGTTCACGAAATTCCACGTCGATGGTTTCAATGGTCGATAATTGGCGACCGGCGTGGAGTGTTTCCTGCGCGGCCTTTCCCACGACGTGGTCATATCCTACGAATGCGAATGTGCCAGACTCGGTTGCCATATTTTGTAATGTTTGGGCCTGTTCCAGGTTTGGGGGGCAGAGAGGTTTTTCCACAAGAATGGCTTTGGGCTTTTCCTCAAGAGCCGCGAGGGCCAGGGGGAGGTGGGAATCTGGTGGGGTTCCAACGACAATGAGGTCGAACCCTCCTCTCGGAGCGTTTTTGACCAGGGAAAGCTTGATGGCCTCGTCCCATTTTCCATAACGAGTGGGATAAATTGTCTGTTTTGTTCGATCCAATGCCGCTTGGTCCACATCGCATATCGTGACGTTCCAACCGAGGGAGCGGGATGCATGAGCCAAATGGTTACCAATGGACCCTGCTCCAAAAATTTTTACGTTATACATGTATCCTCCTTAGAATGTTCACGAGACTCGGTATATGGATGCACATTTATGCTCAGCATAATTGCGAGTGTAGGCATTCTTTATTCCTGAGTAGTTACTTGGGAAATATTTCAAAAATATTGTCGTGCAAGGGCCTGACTTGTGTGTGATGAAATCTTCCTAAAGCCTGTTGTAACCGCTTGATACGATCTTCGATATGCGCCAGGTTAATTTCAGGGAAAATGTGGTTCAGATAATTGTAGCGTTGCGATCGGTTTTGATCATTCATGCGAAATTGAGCATTGAACCGCCGCCGTAATTTTCTACCGAGCGCCTGGGATTTTGCGGCCAATAGCATGCCTAATTTCTGGGTCTGAGGTGAACAGGTGGTGTCGAATGTTTCGAGGGTATTCACGATGTTTTGTGAAGCAAAAGGCCCTTGAAGGGCCGCGAGATATTGTTCAATTAAACGGGTTTTGGCTTCAGAGTCATGTTCCTGTGCAGTCTGGACACCTGAAAGGGTTGTTTTGACGAGTTCAATTAATTCCAGAGAGGATGTTGCACGGCGGCTAACGGCATTCGGAAGTTTTTTGTCAAAACGGTCGGACATGATCGGCTGATAGGCAAAAACGGGACGTTTCAGAACAAACCCTTCCAAGCCGGTGGTGCAACTATTATGAATAATGGCATCGGCCGCCAATAACCAGGGAATGACATGTCCTTCTATATGAACCTGGACATTTGGATATCCTTTCGCTGCCTGTCTCCATGTCTCATGGCTTTCAGAGGGATGGGGACGGATCAATATGGTGTGTGCGGGGAAGGCTGCGGCCATTTGGCCTACCATGTCCTGGAAATGCTGGAATAGCGCCAGGCGGTGCCGGGCCATTCCAAGTTCAGATTCGTCCACGTCCGATGGTGAGACCGTTGCTCGTTCAAGCGCCTCCTTTTCAGCTCCCTTGTTGGGCCTAAAGTGGTTCAATTTACCGAAATTGGTATTGATCAGGATGATCTTTCCGAATTTTTTATGGATGGTTTCGACTTCTGGTTTCCAATATTGGCGCAGTTCCGGTCGTAATAAATCCACCCGGGAATTTCCGGTTATATGGATGGGCATTCCGTTGTATTGGGGCTGTGACTTCCAGATTCTGGCATTCTCCGGTCCCCATGCTAAAAAGAAATTTGGACGGGAAAATTCTGTCGAGCCCAATTTTTCTTTCACATACACTTCCGGAGAACAGTACACAATCGCCTCCTCGTCCGTTCCAACCAGCGCGTGCCCCAATTGAGCCAAAAGGGAGAAGACAATAGCATTCCGGTTATGAAGGTTTGTGGGGAGGTAGATGGATCTGGGTAAAGAGGCCAGATTGAGTTGAATTTCATGCTTTTCGCCAATAATGACGGAAAATCCCCGTTCTGCGGCGAAGCAGGAAAGCAAAACTTTGGCGTCAAATTCCCTGTTAAAGACTTCAACGGGGATAGTGAGTTGTCGACGGGGTTTTGGCATGGGTGACAATGAAATTTCCGTAGATTTTCAGGACTGATCAAAAAACCCCAAGGCCTTTTTGACTTTTTTAGCAACGTCCCCGGTTTCGTTCAATTGTGGGCGCTTCCCGTTTTCGATGGGTTCGCCAAATGGTCGAGCCACTCCATTTTTGAAAAGGGAATCATGCAACATGCTGAGATTGCGACGAGGCTGAATCAATCCCGAACGAATCAGGCGGGCGCAAAGCCGTTCAATCCCTTGTTGGGGACGGGCGGTTCCCCTTTTATTTAGGGGTTGGAAGTGCGCACGTTGTACAATCTTTTCACTGAGGCGCACTTTCCACGTTGGTGAATGTTCAGGAAGTGGTACGATATAGACGGGCTTGCCCAGAGATGCGGCTTCGGCCAGCATCGATTCGCTTTCTCCTGTGACAATAAGCACGTCTGCGCCAGCTAAATAGGCGAAATACGGATTGTCGGATTGATTTGGTTGCCATGTGTGAACAACATGATCAGGAGTCAGAGTTTCCTCAAGGGCTTGACTCAGATCCTTACCCGTTCTGGGAGATGTGACAGCAAAAATTTTCCCATGGCATGTCTCGGCTAAGTCTTTGAGTTGGTTTCCAATCATGCGAGCCATTTCCGGGGTAAATTTGAACCGTGCGGTGGAACCTCCCACGACAAAGACAATGCGAGGATGGGGAGCGTTGCCAAACAGGTCCGGCCAACGTTGGCTGACGGTCTCCAAGTCTTCTTGGGTCAATCCGTTCAACGGGGCGAGTGTCTCAATACGGTTCGGATGCGGCGAAAACCCATAATAGGTTGGTGTAATCACGACATCAAATAAATCAGCAGGACCTCCTCCCTTGCGACCCAATTGAATAATTCGTGTTCTTCCCCGGCTCTGGTCACGAATCCATCTGGCAATTGGTGCCGGTCGCCATCCTGTCGAGATTACTACGTCAGGCCAAGGGGCCTGGAGGGGGGAAGAGTGACGTTGATCTAGCCCTATGATATTTGGCGGGGCCAACCCCCATAGGAGTTTTTGAATTTTATGCCATCCGTAGAATCGTAACTGTTTAATATCATAAGGCCATCCCAACGACTTTGCGAGTAATTCTGATTGGGTCGTATGTCCAGTTTTGCCGTCTGAGAGTATCCAGATTCGCGGAAGAGTCCCAATCCAATTTCCTCCACAACGGATTTGACTCTGTGCTATTCCCCTAGAGGAGTGGGTGTGGAACACGACTTTCCAGTGAATAGCGGGATAGCGGGCACTGATTGAGTCAATATGACTGATCCACCAGTTGAAATCTCGTGTTAAATCTGATTGAAGAGGGGCGGCCGTAAAGGACTGGAGTGGATACGTGCTTTCTATTCCCACATAGACCATACTGTTTGCACGATGAAATAGGGATTCAATGACCCATGGAATATCGTCATCCGGAATGAGTTGCAGTCCTTTGGGTGCCAGGACAATGTCGAATTTTTGGAATCCTAATGCCCTAGAGTCTTGATGACAAAGGTCAAAAGTCGTCATGGCTAATGGGGAAAGGCCGCCGGACTTCAGATGTTCCGGAATGCGGTGAACAGGTTCCCCGAGATGACAATAGAGAAGAGTTTTGGACTTGAGAATGTGGATCGCTTCTTCAATCTCGGGCACGGTCTCGGTACCCTGGATAGGGACGTTGGCCTGGATATCGCTTGCTTGAGTGGCGAATTTGGTAAATAGTGAAGATGGATTGGATTGGGTGAAAGTCAGGAACCCTTCTTGATTGGCGCTGTATTCCAAGTTGAACCACACATCTCCAACCGGGTTTTTCTGGTAAACAAATTCCTCGGGGAAAGGCTGCCAGGGTTGCGTATGAAGAGCTGTAAAATGGAGGACTTTTGACCGCCCTGTTCGATATTCTTCGTCGCGGGCATTCCATTCGGGTTCTAATTGTCCCCAGAGGTTGGGTACATTTAATGCGCGTTCCAGCAGTGCATTTTTTCTCTCAAATTTGGCTGCGTTAAGCGACCAGACCTTTGCCAGTTTGGCGCAATCCATCAGCATGACGGAGGAATCATTTTGAGCAATAGAAAGGAATCCATGATCGTTCAAATCGTGGTCGAATAATTCCCCAGGGTCGGCCAGGTAGATTTGGTCCACATCGTTGTAAATCGCTCGTCCGACTTGGCCTGCAAATGATGGAATCGCAAATCGATAATTCGTAAACCCTGTGAGCCATTTCCGTCTGTCAAATCCTGATAATTCCTTCATGAGAAAAATTTCGTAGACTCGACCTGGATCACGAACCTGTTCAATGGACCACACGAGGATGCGTTCAGCCCTGTATTGGGCTGGTTCACTTCCAATAAAAATTCTGACTGGAGATTTCCCAGAGGAGGTATTTCCTTCTCTGGCTTCCAAGGTTATTTTTTCGGGAATTGCCCTAATGCCGTTTGGTCTAGAGCGGTGGCGTGTCATGGGAGGTTTTGAGATAGGTTAAGGTGGTTATTTCGACATGTGATCGAAACGAAAGCATTTTTTAATTGAGGATTGCATCCGGTTGCACCTGAGCAGGGTTGGAGTGGGTTGGTGTGGTATGAGGCAACTCTGCAAATGCAGAAATAATTTTTTCAATTTGTTTCTTCGTATGGGCTGCGCTGACACTCAATCGAAGGAGGCATTCGCCGTTTGGAGTGGCAGGAGGAATCATGAGGTTGACATAAATGCCATTTTCCAAGAGTTGTTGCCACATAGCAAGAGCCAGTTCTCTGGTAGGGATCATCGCGGCCATAATCGGTCCGACCTCTGCCCCAAGCGTATACCCACTCTTTATTAATCCCTCATACAAATGCTGGGAATTCGTCCATAGCTGTTGGCGAAGTTCTGGGTGAGTCTGGATAATCCGAATGGTTGCCCGTGTGGAAGCGACAACAGATGGACATGGGGAGGCCGTAAAAATATAGGGACGACTGGCATAGCGGATCAACTCGAACTCTGGATGAGAACTTATACCGAATCCCCCTGTCGAGCCCAAGCTTTTGCTGAATGTTCCGACGATGCAATCGACGTCCTGTTCGACCCCTGTTTCCTCAGCCAAGCCTCGTCCATGTTGGCCGAGTATGCCCAACGAATGTGCTTCGTCAACGATCAGTGTGGCCCCATACTTTTTCTTCACTTCGACGATCTCGGCCAGAGGAGCTCGATCTCCCAACATGCTATAAATGCCCTCGACGACAATTAAGGTCCGCTGACTTCTGTCCCCCAATCGACGGAGACGTTTTTCTAAGTCTGCCACGTCATTATGCTTAAACCGGATGATCTCTGCCCCTCCAAGCCTGCATCCATCATAAATGCTGGCATGAGAGTCCCCATCCATTAATATGGTATCCCCCGCGCCTGCAAGAGCAGAAAGGACGCCAAGATTAGCTTGGTACCCCGTGGAAAAAACGATTGCATAAGGCGCACCATAGAATTCCGCGATGGCCTTCTCAAGCTCCCTGTGGCTCGCAAAAGATCCATTCGCCATCCTCGATCCCGTTGTGCCGGTTCCTTCCAGAGCAAGAGCTTGTTGACCGGCCAGAATGGCGTCAGGGTGAAAGGTTAAACCTAAGTAGTTATTCGTGCCAACCAGAATAGTCGTTCGCCCGTTGATGATGGCTTCTGTTGGTGAAAGGATTTTGTCGACAGTGATATGAAACGGGTTGACTCCACTTTTTAGCAACTCATTTCTGGCTTCTTGAATAGGAAGAAATTTGTCGAATAATGACATGATTACCCTTTCAGCAATTTCTCAATCTCTTCGCCTAGGTCCTTCACTGTTCGGATTTTGGGAAGATTGTTCAGAGGGATGGAAATATCAAAGTGATCCTCGATTTTCAAGAGAACTTGCATGACCTGCAAGGAATCTAATCCCAACTCGGCAACCAGCTCTGTTTGTTCTTTTAACCGAAAGTTCTCTTTGGTAAAAGGCTTAAGGGTGTCGAACAGTTGGGGGAGAATTTCAGCATAACTTATCATAATAGCCTTCTTGATGAGGGAGGAGGACGGATCTGTACTAATCCCTATGGGATGGCATGAGACTATCCGATGTGAACAATCGACGCAAGCCTTCTTTGAGTGAGATTTGAGGAGTCCAGCCAAGGGTCTGAGCCACATGGGTATTGTCACAGACCCAATTGAGGTGGAGGAGCTCAGCAACCTTCCCGCTGGTGAAAAGAGGAGTATATCTCAATAAGTGGGAAAATATTTCATTACTTTTTCCTCCAATTTTTAGGAGGCTTGGTGGAATACGCAAGCACAGGTGGAGGCGAGGATTGGAAATACGAAAGACATCATCCCAGGAATATCCTCCAGGGAAGCCATCATCAATCTCAAAAGTCTGAGAGGGCGGGGCCTCGCTTTTCAGCCAATAAAGAATAGCGTTGCAGAGATCATCGACATGAATCAAGGAAAATTTGGCCTTGGAGGAACCAAGTTGAATCCCGATTCCTTTGCGTAATATGGCAAAAAGTGGGAGCAGCGCACGGTCTTGCGGTCCATAGACGGCAGGTGGACGAAAAATACTCCACTTCAGTTCCCCCGCCTCACGGGTTAAAACTGCTTCACCTTCATGTTTGCTCCAGGCATAGGGTGAAAGTGAGGGCTCTCGAGCAGCGAGAGATGAGAGAAGAACAAATCGTGGGAGAGAGGAATGCGAGAGACAGGCTTGAATGATATTAGAGACGCCCATCACATTGGTCGGATAGAAGTCCTCTCGGCTAATTCCGCGAATCGCACCTGCACAATGAATGACGGCAAACGAGTCTTTGACCAGGGCTAAAAGGCTGGCAGGATTTTCCAACTGGCATTGGACTGGTTCTATTCCGAGGTTTTCGAGCTTTTGAACTTGGTGTGGAGAGCGGGCCAAACCACGGACATGCCACCCAGCTTTCTTTAAATGCTGAGCAATGACTCCCCCAATAAAACCGGAAGCCCCTGTTAGGGCGACGGTAGTACCCATAGTGGAGGACGAGTGAGGAAAGGGTAGTCCGGTCTTAAGCAGACCTGGCTGTGGTTGACAGCATTGGAGTGACCTCTTCCCACTGAATTCGAGTGAGAAAGTCCGCTTTGGCTCGAGATCGAGAAAGTTTTCCCGATGATGTTCGCGGGAGTGTCCTGGGAGGAATAAGTTCAATATAGCAGGGAATAGACAACTCCTTGTGAACTAAGGATCTTAGGCGCTGAACCAAGTCCTCCCGTTTTTGAGAATCCATTTCACGGCATTGCACAACCATGATGGCGATCTCATGACCGTCAGGGGAGGAAACGGAAAAAGCGGATGAATCACCAGGTCGGACTTCTGCCTGTTGTTCTGCCATGAATTCTAAGTCTTGAGGCCAGATATTCCGTCCATTAATGATAATCATATCTTTGGACCGTCCAATAATGACGAGACTGTTTTTAACCCAATAGCCGATGTCGCCCGTATTAAGCCATCCATCGGGGGAAAGGACCTCTTCCGTCATGATCGGATCATTAAAGTATCCGGTCATGGTGCTTGCCCCACGCACAAAAATTACTCCACTTTCTCGCTCATCGAGGACCTCTCCGTTCATATTACGTATTTGAACTTCATATCCAGGGAGAGGAACTCCGCAATTTACAAATTTGCTGCATCGAGGCTGATATTCATCAGTCGAGAATTGGACAAAGGGCATGGCTAGTCTATTGTTTGAGAGCTGATCTCCGTCAACTTTGTCTACCTCAAGGCCTTTGTTCAAGGGAGCAAAACTAACTGCTAAAGAGCATTCAGCCATACCATAGCAGGCCAAAAACGCTTCAGGTTTAAACCCGCTGGCCTTCAGGGTTTTGGCAAAACGGGAGAGGCTATCGGCACGAATTGTTTCTGCTCCAGCGCCGGCAATTCGCCAAGAGCTGAGATCGTACTGTTCATTGAAGTCTTCCCCAAGTCTTCGCACGCAGAGCTCGTATCCAAATGAAGGGCTGAATGAAATTGTTGCCCGACTCTTCGTCATTAATTCCAGCCACTGACGTGGGCGCATGGCAAAATCGCGTGTGCTCAAATAATCAACCGAGAGCTGTGAAGCGATTGGACCGAGAACGAATCCGACCAGTCCCATATCATGGTAGAAGGGAAGCCAAGAGACACAACGGTCACCAGGCTGAACTTGTAAGCCATGCTGAATGATTCCGGAAAGATTCGTCATCACGGCCGATTGAGTGACTTCGACACCTCTAGGCCAACGTGTGCTGCCAGAAGTGTACTGAATATAGGCTAGTTCTTCTGGCTCCAGTGGGCTGAGGGGATCAGGAGTTTCTTCCAATGAGGCGAATGTTTCAGGGCCTCCAATGAGGACCAGGTCCATCTCGGCTGCTGCTTCCTCTAAAAAAGGCAAAAAGCCTTCTGGTGCCATGGCGATAGAGGCTTGGCAGCTATCGAGCAGCCGTTTGAGTTGGGTGACGTATGCCTGATGCCCACCTAAATGCAGTGAAATGGGGAGAGGAACCGGAACAAGTCCGGCATACTGACAGGCGAAAAAGAATCGAATGAAATCTGGGGTAGTGTCAGCAATAAGTGCCACTCGAGCGCCACGTGCTAGTTCTAATCCGTTCAGTCTTCTGGCTAGATTTTGAGCTTGTTGTTGCAGGCCGGCATATGTCAGCACGTGGGTGAGTTTGCCTCTCCCTGAGTAAAAATTACAGCCGGTTTCTCCTGAAGCCGCATAATCAAGGGCCTCTGAAAGGGTGGAGAAGTTCCCATGTTTAAGTCTGAGTTGGTGCTGAGTTGGTGTAGCGTTCATTCTATCTCAAGGATTAAAGGCAATATTATTCCAAATGGTTTGCTATAAAGCATTTGATTAATGAAGCAATTATAGTGCCATGATTATTTATTGATTAATGACTAAGAACGAAGGAAAAGTGAAAGCAAATTTTCCTATTCAGTTTAAATTGTAGTAAAAAAACCGCATTTTGAGTCTATTTTGCAACAGTCAGATTCTAGTGTATAAGTAATTGTAGTTAAGTTTAAGTTCAGTGAATCCAGTTGTTTTTGAGGTGACTGAAAATTGTTTGGTGCACCTCTTCTGAGGTGTCATTTGAATTCTTAAGGTGAGGTGGCCCAGGCCATCCATGGTCAAAAAATTGCTGCTGAGAAAATAATCGAGGCGTGTCATATCGGGGAATGACATGAAAATGAACCTCGGGGTCAACCATCATCAACATGAGGTAATTTATTTTGCTATAGCCAAATGTGCGTGAGACACTTGTCTCAATCTCACGTATGATCCCTGGCAGTTCTTTAAATGCATCGGCACTAATCTGGGAAAACGCTGTGGCCTCCTCTCGACAAATCAATACCAGGGAACCAAGGGTCACCTGCTGGGGGCGTAGAAGCACAACCCATTGGGAAAACTCTTTGAGACAGGTATTGGGATACCCAAATTTTTTCATTGTGGTGTTCATGAACCAGCTCTTATACCCAAAGAGATATTCTTGTGTCTATGAGGCATTAAGTCTCTTCCGTCCTCATTGGCCTATATTGGCATCCCGAGCGGCCCATCGAAATATATTACGGGTTTTGTGCAAAAACCCGGTTTCAATATTTTCATGCACCAATGTTAGCCATTGAACCCGTAATGGATTGAACCAGGGTTTTGGGTGTGGGAATTAATGCATTCCGTTATAATCGTTCAGGCTATTCGATTGGAGGTATCGATTTCCATTTGTCTATTCTTGTGGCTTCTTCCGAAGGTTTCTATAATTGTCATAGGGGATAATCCTGAAGATTTAGGTGTGGGGTGGATTGGGGGCAACAGGCGAATGAGAAAAGGGATGGAGGTTCCAGGGTGCTAACCAGTCAATGGTATCGTGAAAAGTATCTCCTTGATCGCATGGCGTTTCGCGATCTGATATGGGCGTACGTTCTATACCCGAGTATTCAGCTATATGGGGTGTTATTGGCCTGTAGTATCGTCGGTGCCATCGTCCTTTTCGAGTATTTCCCTGTTTCTCCTCTTCGTGTGGCAGGAAGTATTGTTCTGACCCTGCTTGCTTACCCCTTCGTAGAATATGCTGTCCATCGGTTTATTTTACATGGGCGATACCTGTATCGGTCGCCATGGACGGCAGCTTTGTGGAAACGGATTCACTATGACCACCACCAAGATTCCAATGATTTACGAGTGTTGTTCGGGGCGGGCTCGACGACCCTGCCTACGATTGTCGTGGCCACTTTCCCTATTGGGATGAGTGTGGGAGGCTGGGTAGGGGTCGCCCTTTCTTTTGGGACAGGATTGGCGTGTTTTATGGTGTATGAACTTTGTCATTGCATGCAGCATCTGCGTGTGAATCCCAAGATTAAGTTTTTACGGCGGATCAAGCGACATCATTTGCTGCATCATTTTCATAACGAACAAGGAAACTTTGGGATCACGAGTCTGTTTTGTGACCGGATTTTCGGTAGTGAGTATGGGAGTGCCGAGGATGTGCCGTTTAGTCAGACCGTTTCCAACCTGGGCTATGCGGATGAGGAACGATTCCACTATCCTTGGGTGGCCCAACTATCTGAACAGAAGCCCTAAAAGGCCCATGGACATTCGTAGTAGTGACCCTCGCATCGCCTCACTTCCTGTAGGTGAAGGGTGCGCCAAGATGGCTGGGGAAAGTCGTTTTGATTCGTATTGAACCGGTCACCGACCGCGCCGGTCTCAAAGAGTTTATTCGCCTGCCCTGGAAATTGTACCACTCAGATCCTCATTGGATTCCCCCTGTATTGGTCGAACGGCTCCATACCTTTTCCCAGAAAAATCCCTATTTTCAGCATGCTCGTTGGCAATGTTGGCTGGCCTATCGCGGACAGGAACCCGTTGGGCGAATTTGCGCCCAGATTGATGACCTGCATCTCAGCCGTTATCAGGATCAGACGGGGTTTTTTGGCCTGCTTGAAGCAGAGGAGGAGTCCAGTATCTTTCATGCGCTATTTCAGACTGCGGAAACCTGGCTTCAGACTCAGGGGATGACGAACGTTCGGGGTCCGTTTAATCTGTCGATCAATCAGGAATGTGGTTTGTTGGTCGATGGATTTGATTCACCGCCCATGATTATGATGGGCCACGCCAGGCCTTATTACGCGCACGGTGTTGAACAAAATGCCTATGAAAAGGCCCAAGATCTTCTGGCCTATCGTATTGGAATACATTTTAGTTTTCCCCCTGGAGTTTCTCTGTTTCTCAAAAAAGCAAAAACCTCGATGCGAATTCGTCCGTTGCGGCGGAAGAATCTGAATGAAGATTTAGCGATTATTAAGGATATTTTCGAAGAGGCCTGGTCAGATAATTGGGGATTTCTTCCGTTTACCGATGCAGAATTTGCTGAGATCGGACAGCAGCTTAAGCTATTGGTTGAAGATGATTTTGTCCAGATCGCTGAAATCGATGGTGAACCAACGGCGATGTTGGTTGCCTTTCCCAATATGCATGAGGTCATTCGAGATCTGAGTGGGCATCTATTTCCATGGGGTTGGCTGAAAATTTTATGGCGGTTGAAAGCGTCCTATCCCCGGTCGGGTCGGGTTGCCTTAATGGGCGTACGTAAACGATTTCAATCAAGTCCGATGGGTGCGGCGATGGCCTATGGTTTAATTGAGGCGGTGAGGGAAGCAGGGCTTCGAAAACAAATTCAGCATGTCGAAATGTCCTGGATTTTAGAAAATAATAAACGCATGCGTCACATTCTAGAATCCCTCGGAGCCGAACCATACAAAACGTATAGAATTTACGAGAAGCATCTTCAATGATTGCAGATATGTGTTTCGTGAAGCCATATGGAGCTTGACCACCCACCTGTGACGGCCCTGGTGCTAGCTGGTGCCCGATCCGGGCGAGATCCGGTTGCCCAGATGGCAGGGGTATCAACTAAGGTCCTGGCACAGGTAGGTGGGGAACCTATGATTTCCCGTGTATTGCAGACGTTGGACCAGTCGCGCACGGTGGGGAAAAGAATATTATGCGGGCCTTCATGGGAAACAATACAAAATAATCCGTTTCTAGGAACATTGATTGAGTCAGGAGCGGTACAGTGGGTGGAGCCTCAACAAGGTCCGAGTCTTAGTGTTGCAAGGTTTTTGGATGAACACCTTCAGGAATTCCCTGTTCTGGTCACAACGGCGGACCATGCCTTATTAACGGCAGAAATGGTTGATTATTTTCTCCATGCGGCGCAGGAAAAACAGATGGATGTGGCCGTGGGGCTGGTGCCGTATTCCTCAGTTGTGGCCTCATACCCTCAATCCAAGCGAACGGTTACCCGACTCACGGGCGGAGGGTTTTGTGGGTGCAATCTCTTTGTTCTCTGCACTCCAAAGGCTAAACGAATGGTGGAATTTTGGAGCCAGGTTGAGCGCGAGCGCAAGCATCCATTTCGCCTGATTCGAACTCTTGGAGGGCTGGCCCTGGTCCGCTATGTACTTGGTTGGTTGTCGCTTGCGGAAGCCTTGAATCGACTTGGGCGGAAGCTCAATCTTCAGGTGCAAGAAGTGCTGCTTCCGTTTCCCGAAGCGGCTATTGATGTAGATACTCCTGAAGATCTTGCCTTGGCTGAAGCCATCTTGGCGAAACGACAGGAAGACATGGAGGAAGGCGTGGCTCCGGGCTAATCAGGGAGGAATGGCCATGGGTGTCTTCCTCGACAATCACCTGACGTAAAAAATCGTTGGAGCCCTTTTTTACAAGGGATGAGTTTTGAACAGACGTTCAGCATGTTCTAAGTCGGATGGATTATCGATCTCAGCCCAATTCAACCCCTTAATGCAAAAAGTTGACACATGACCCTGTTGGGCTAATTCGTCGAGGAGTGATAAGTACCATTGCTTGAGGGCCTCGGGTTTACGAATTCGTTGGTCTAGTGTTGATAGAAAGATTTTAGGTCCATTGCCCTGAAATCGGATCATGCCGATGGACTCTCCGTTCACCTGTTCGATTGGCAGGGTTTTGCCAATTCGATCCAATTGTGTGCCACGGACGATGACTTTCATGTCGTCAGCATCGTAGCAAACTTTCTCATCGGTTACTAAGGTAATGGGCGTAGGGGGGGCCTGCAGCAGACCTTGTAGTACGGCTGATTCAAATAAGGTGTCCCCATTAATTAATACAAAATCCTGGGTCATGTCGTTTCTGGCCGCCCAACAACTCATTAAATTATCTGCCATGGCAAAAAATGGATTATAGATCGTACGGACAGAACCCGAGGCGATATCGTCAGCCAAAAGAGTTTCGACCTTATCAGCCCCAAACCCTACCACAATGTGAATGGAATCAATTCCCAGACGAAGAAGCTCTTGGGTTTGCCATTTCACAATTGGTAGCCCATTGACCGGAACGGTACATTTGGGTGTATCGGCTGTATGCGGGAGTAACCGTTTTCCCTGTCCAGCACTTAATATCACGGCTTTCATTGTTGCTAGTCTCCTAATATGAGATATCCCATGCGTACCGTAGGGTTGATGGTCGTTTGATGTTAGTTACATATTTAATTCGAGAAATACTGAAGCCATCCGCTGTCGTCTGTGGGCTTTTGGTGGCCTTGTTTGCCGGATACAGTTGGGTCACATTTTTAGCCAAAGCCGTCAATGCCCTGTTGCCGGCCAATATGATTCTCACGCTCATTGCGTTAAAAGTGGGAATTGCGCTTGAAGTCCTCATTCCTATTTCGTTGTATTTCGGCGTTATCTTAGGGTTTGGTCGTTTGTATACCGATTCTGAAATGAAAGCTTTTATGGCGTGTGGTGTCAATCCATATCGAATCCTCCTTACGGTTTTTTCCCTTTCCTGCTTGGTGGCTATCCTTGTTAGCATCTTTTCTTTGTATTTACGTCCATTGGCCTATGAAGAAATCTATCGATTAAAAGATGAAGGAGAGGCTGGATTTCGTGTGAGCAATTTAGATGCCGGACATTTTTATGAACGACGTAATGGATCCCTCGTGTTTTTTGCAGAGGATATTGATGAACGGCACCAAAAATTAAGTGAGGTGTTTGTTCAAAGTGAACATGGAGATACGTTGCAAGTCTTTTCGGCGAAGACAGCCCAAGAGCAACATGATCCTCAAAGTGGCATCTCGATTCCTGTCCTCTTTGATGGGTTCGAATATAAACTGACAAGGGAGGGGGAGATCAAGCACATTTCCAGTTTTTCACAGATGGCGATTTATCCCCAGGAGCTTGTTGCGGAGTATAAACGCAAGGCCGAATCCACGCAAAATTTATTACAATCTGATTCTCGCAAGGATATCACAGAACTGCAATGGAGGTTTTTAGCCCCTTTTTCGGCTATTCTCATGGGTCTGCTGGGAGTGCCGCTGAGTCGCGCTTCCCCGAGACAGGGCAAATACGCCAAAATTTTCACTGCGACGGTAATTTTTTCAATCTATTACTTTACGGGGTTAATGCTGAGGAATCTTGTTGAACAAGGCGTACTCCCCATTATTCCGGGCATTTGGTTGATTGTTGTTGTCTTTGGAGCTTTACTGGCTTATTGGTTAGCGCCCTCGCGATTTACCCGAGACATGTCCTAAGAGATCCCAGTTCATAGTATTTCACGATTCTCAGGTTTTCTGAGGAAAGTCAGCACGTCTAAGATCCTTCTCTCTCTATAAATGGGCTTCACGATTTCATCATGAAAATTCTCAATCGGTATCTGGCGATCAGTTTATTGAAAGGGTATTTTCCTGTGCTGGCAATATTTTTGGCGGTGTTCAGTTTAATCGTATTTGTTGAAGAACTGGATGATGTGGGCAAAGGTCGCTATACCTTTTGGAGTGCTGGTGAGTATTTGCTGCTAACCCTGCCAAGTCGGTTAGTGTTTCTCGCCCCGTTTGTGGCGTTGTTAGGAAGTATTATGGCCTTAGGAAGTCTTGCCAACGGCCGGGAACTCATCGCCATCCAGGCCGCTGGGGTTTCTCCCTACCAAATAGCCGGGTCAGTGATGAAGGTTGGGGCATGTTTTATTTTACTCGTGGGCTTTCTGGAAGAGGTCGTCAATCCTCCCCTGGACCAGGAGGCCTATATCAAGCGATCAATGGCCTTGTCGGATTCCGGGGCATATAAAGGAAAGCAGGGTTTCTGGTTTCGAGAGGGGAAACGCTTCATCCGAATTCATCAGATTCTCTACGGAGAGACTCCGCAAGGACTGGATATTTTTGAATTTAATGATGACGGACAATTGGATTTCTATATGCATGCTCAAGAGGCAGAAATCGTCAATTCTCAGAAGTGGACTCTGAAAAATATCAAAAAACAGGTTATTCACGGATATCGTGTTTCACAGGAGCAACTGGTGAGTCTGGAATGGGACTCTCCGCTTAAACAGAATGAAATCCGGTTATTGACCCTTCCCTCTTCCGCATTGGCCCCATCCGAACTCTACCAATACATGGAAATCTTAAAACAAAAAAAACAGAATTTTCTGAGATATGAGTTAAGCTTTTGGGACAAAATTTTTATGCCCTTGAATACCGGGCTCATGATTTTAGTGGCCATACCCTTTGTCTTCGGTCCTTTGCGAATGTCAGCAGCAGGGAAGAGGGTCTTCATTGGTTCCATGGTCGGTCTGGGATATTATTTGATGACGGAAATTTTCAAACATGTTGGAGTTTTGTTCGGAGCCTCCCCTTTATTAACGACGGCCGCTCCCTTCCTCCTGTTGTCTCTTGTCACCTTTGTTTTGTGGCGGCGTTATCTCAATTGAAAAGTACTGGAAAGTGGACACAGGGATCATGCATGATCAACGACTATCGGGTTCTCTATGGGTGCCTGGTCCCGGTGGATGGGGGATGGGGAAGATTTATGGGTATCCCATTGATGAGGTCTAAGCCATGTTGTAGACGAATTCAGGTCGTAATCAGATTGGTCCCCGTCAGTTATTATGGGAAAGTCGGGCGGCTCTATTATTATTGAATGTGTAAGGGAAACAAGGCGTGGTAGTTCAATGACTGTGTCTGCATATATTCTCAATGATCCAAATGTCCGTTTGTGGAATTTGACCTCCCGTATCCGGTATGAACGAATGTTAAGTCGATTGGGGGTTGGGAATTTTCTCAATAATCTCAACGAACTTCCATCCGATCATTCGCTTCTTGTTATTAGAGGAGATTTTTTATTTGATGCGCGAATATTCTCCTTTCTCTTGAAACAAACCAATGTTGTCCTGGAAGTTCAGGCTCAAGTTGGGTTATGCCCGGTTATGGCTCATGTTGATTCCACTTTGGCTTCCGCAACCTGTGAAGGGATGCAACGAGAACACACCAGAGATGTTGCAAACCTCCAATCTGTGACATTGCAAGATCTTTCAATTTCTTTTTCAAACGAATTGCGAAAAACGGATCATCCCTACGTGTTCCCCATTCGCGAAAATAACCGCGTGGCATTGGAAGAACATTTATTTACGGGATCATATAAAGGCGTCACGGATCTCGTGACGAAGTTTCTTTGGCCGGTTCCGGCTAAATGGGCCACTCGGCTTTGTTCGGGTTGGGGGATTTCGCCTAATCAGGTGACCTCGTTGAGCTTATTACTTGTGATTGCGGCGGGAGTGTTGTTCGCGTTTGGGCAGTTTTTCTGGGGACTTGTCCTGGGCTGGATCATGACGTTCCTGGATACGGTGGACGGAAAATTAGCTCGCGTAACGGTGACCTCCAGCAAATGGGGCAATATTTTTGATCATGGCATTGATTTAATCCATCCCCCTCTTTGGTATTTAGCTTGGGGGTTGGGTCTCACCGCGTTTTCCCCTTTTCTCTCTTGGTTGACGCTGGAAATCACCTTTGGAGTCATTTTGCTCGGATATGTGTTGGGACGCATGGTTGAAGGAATTTTTCAATGGTGGTTGGGGGGATTTGTCATCTTTTGTTGGAAGCCGTTGGACTCCTATTTCAGGCTTGTCACGGCTCGGCGTAATCCTAATCTCATCTTCTTAACGGCTAGCCTTCTTGTTGGACGCCCCGATTTGGGTTTGGAGGCTGTGGCCATTTGGACGGTGGGCTCAACTCTGATTCTTTTGGGCAGACTCCTCATGGCGGGCTGGGGAAAAGCTCGGGCAGGTTCCCTCACTTCCTGGTTGGCTGAGATCGATCCAGTCAATCGAAATTCCCTGGCAGTGAGAATGTTCACCAATCCCCCGGTCACTATCAAATGATCTTTCGTGTAGATATGACATGTTTTTACATCTACCCGAACTCCCCAATGTAAATGCTTCCTATCCCAACTTTGTCGTCGCTTGAGGTCGGCCGCACCGGGTCTATGATGCAGGTGGGGATTCTTCATAATTCGCTGAGTGGACGTAATAGGCGGAAGCCGGCCCTTTTTCAAGAAATTTACATCAAATTTCCTGAAGTGCAGCGGGCTGAGGTCCGCACGCCTGCGGATATCCTCGAAGCTCTGAAGACGTTTGCCCATCGTCAGGTGAATTGTGTGGTCGTCATTGGAGGGGATGGGACCATTCAAGCCACCATGGGGGCTTTGTTTCATCATCGTCCGTTTGCCGTCATGCCCCGGTTGGCTGTCTTGCCAGCAGGGACGTCCAATCTGATTGCCGGAGATGTGGGTTTAGGGAAATTTGAGCCAGACACGCTTGACCAATTATTAGTTCAAGCCGAATCTCTGACTCCGAGATTATCTTTTGAAGCACGACCAGTTCTTCGAATTCGATTTCCAGAAAGCCGAGAACCGCTACATGGGATGTTTTTCGGAGCCGGAGCTATTTATCATGGCACGCAACTGGGCCGCAAAACCAAACAGTCGATTGGTCGGTTAGGGGAATGGGGAGCAGGGCTGATTCTGCTGAAATTTTTATTGGCGCTGGCCACCGGCTCCCGAAAAGGATTGAATCCAATCACGGTGCGTGTGGCGACAGGAGAATCCGTATCCCTCCAGCATGAGTATTTAGTCTTGCTGGTCACTACCTTGAATCGCTTATTTTTAGGGATGAAACCGTTTTGGGGCAAGCAATCCTGGCCTTTACGCTATACGAGTCTTCGAGTGCCGTATCGCTATTTATGGCGTGTCTTGCCAACATTGTTTCGGGGAAAGACTCATTCTTTAGCCACGACAGAACATGGCTATGACAGTGAAAACCTCTCAGAGCTTCGTTTAGTGTTTAACAGCGGGTTTGTCTTGGATGGTGAGGTGTACGCCTCTTCCATGCCTGAAGAGCCTTTAACCCTGGATTCTCCCGGCGAGCTGTCATTTGTGCGGTTAAAGACTGAATAACTGTGATGGACGGTTCCCCAACAGTCCTCGATGTCGTGAGCCAACCGAGCGCTCGACCCATTCCTGTGTCCATTGAAGCAGCGGGAAATTTCCTGGCTGAAAAATACGGGAAGGCTGTCCAAGGAATCTTATTGTATGGCTCCTGCCTGCGGGCGGGGACGGATCAAGACGGATTAGTGGATTGTTATGTCATTGTGGACCAGTATGCTTCGGTCTACCAGTCTGTTTGGTTGACCCTCCTCAATCGTTGGCTCCCACCTAATGTGTTCTATGGAGAAGTGAACCTGGAAGGGCGGATCGTTCGTATGAAGTATGCCGTGCTCTCGTTAGAAGATTTTGAGCGAAGTGTGACTCCAAAATGGTTTCATTCATACTTTTGGGGACGCTTTGCGCAGCCGACGGCCGTGATGGCCTGTCCGAGCCACATGATGAGTCAACGGATTATTTCAGGCTTGGGAAGAGCGGTCCTGACATTTTTGGGGAATGTCGTTCCTCAAATGCCGCGACAATTTTCTGCCAAAGATGTATGGAGTATTGGTTTGGCCCTCAGTTATAGCGCCGAATTACGTGCCGAATCAAAAGGGCGAATCGCAACATTGTGGGACAGCAACCAGGCCTATTATGAACAGGTCGCCCATGCGACGGTTCTGACACATTTTCCAAAGATCAGGGTCATTCAGGGGAATGGTATCACCATGTATGAGATGGAATATTCCAGGTGGGACCACACCAAGAATCGCATAGCTTGGATTGTTCGAAAAGTGCAGGGGAAGGTGTTATCTATTTTGCGGCTTATGAAAGCGGCTTTTACCTTCCAGGGAGGGGCGGACTACCTTATTTGGAAAATCGAGCGGCATTCCGGAGTGAAAATCGAATTGACTCCCGCCCAGCGGCGACATCCCATTTGGGCCGGGCTCACGACATTCTGGCGCCTCTATCGCAAAGGCGCCTTCCGATAATTCGGGGATTTAACTTTCAAATTAGATCTTTAAAACTTCCTCGTCCTTTAAGGGGTTTGTTCCAGGGAGGAACGAACGCAGGTGGTGAGGGTAAAGATCCCGAGAGTCGTCAGATTTTTCGAGGGTGTTCAAGCGTTATTTGGTGATGCCGGGTTTCGCCCCGGCGAACGAGCCACTTTTGTTTCGGCAAAAGTAGCCAAAACCATGTTGGCCGTGGTGTGGCCCTTCGGGTCCCCTGCGCGGTTCGCCGACACCGGCAGCGCGCAAACTCGCTGCGCTCAAACATTGCGCGCTTTTTCCTCGGTGTCGGCTGCACTGCTCGGCCACGCTACCAGGCCAGAGTAGACTGCTGAAATAATGAGTCCCTTATTGATGGCGGGCCAACTCGTTGCGCTTAGACAAGGCCCACCGATCTTTTTGAGCGTCCACCCATGGGGCCGGACGGTAGGGGTCGGTCATAGGGAAGAATTGAAGTGCTCAAAGCCTAAGGCAGAGGAGCCTAGGAGTTACACAAACGGATGGACATTTGAGATGAAAAAATGTGGAAAATGAAACCGAAAACGCATTCTGTTACATGGAAGTTGCAGCCTAACTTAAAAAGATTTCAACATTAAGTCTAATTTCAAGATGATGGGGCATAATGTCGCTTCAGGGATTGAGAAGGAATAAAATTGGAGCTTCTCGACCTTGATTTGCTAGAGACCTGGCATTCAGATTTTCAGGATCTTGTCTACCAGCAGGACGTTTGGCTCAAAATAGAAGCGAAGCTAGACGCAGTGCTGCCACAAGGTGAGGAATTCCTCTACCAAATTACGTGTGCCTTCGACTACCTAAGAGACGAACTTGCAAACCTTCTCCGACACAGGGCACGAGAAATTCTGCTATTAAGATATTCTCATGTGGCTGGTTACCATGGCTGCCGTGTAAGGGACGAGAAGCAGTATCGGCTAGGAGGAATTTTCCCTTCAAATCCAAGTGCCCTCATTTCCAAGGCTCGTTCATTGTTTGCCGACATTCCAGGTTTTGAAGAAGCGCTTCAGGACATTGGACCATGTTATTTAAGCCATAACGAAGGTAAAGTGGGCCTGCTCTTTTCATGCATCCGTGCGAAAGATGATCGAAATACATATACACGGGGGAGCGAGCTAATTCGTAGTCTCGCCAATCGGCTCGGACCGGAGGCCAAGTTACGGTTCGCTCAGACAGGAAGACGTAGTTTGATCAAGTGCGCTATCCCAACAGAATGGTTAGAAAACCACACGACATTTCCCGTAATAGGATCGTTCAGCAAGCATGTACTAGAGCATCTGATCCGAAGACGAAAATGGCCTGAAGATGATTTTATTGGGGTTGCCGGGGCATATATGCTTACCAGGGCTGTGCCTCCAGAGAACATCCTTGAGTTCATCGACATGACGAATTTTAGTGACGACGACTAGTGAGGTGATATGGAAAGTTCATGGGTATCTGCTTATACGCCTAAGGATGTTCGAGACTACCTCTTTGAATAAAATGTAACTCCCCATTAGCTCCGCGCTTTCAGTACAAGGCCTGTCAGCTACTTTTTCCTTGGTGTGATGGAAATTTGTTACCGACGCCTGCTGTCCGACCATGGGGACGGGCGCTCTTCTTTCTCGGCGGGCCTTGTCTGAGCAGAGCGAGTTGGACCGCCCTCCTGTATCCCGCGGCCGTCCTATCTGATGAGGTCGGACTGGGCGTCAAGGGTTTTGGGTCCTTTTGCCGAAACAAAAGGGCCTCGCCTGCCGGGGCGAAACCCGGCAACATCGAAAATTGCACAGACATGGTCTAATGATAAAAGAGTAAGACGTGTTGTCTTACACAACGTTTTGGTGATTTTAAAAAGTTAAGATGGATTCCCGCTAAAAACTGGTGGGAATGATAGAGGGTGGAGGATAGGCTTAGGCGAAGAATGAGCCAATGCTCAATTCTTATACTTCGAAAAGGGAACTACGAAGAACTTTGGAGTGTTACTGGTCGCGGTTGACCATGTAAAAGGCCGTGATGGAGAGGGATCGTTTGGCTGAACAGGCGGGAAAGGGCTCAAGGTCGAGGGCTGCCGCCTCGACATATTCTCGCGCACGAGCGGTGGAATAGGCCAGAGATCCTTGTTTTTGCATCAATTGAATGATTTTCGTGACGTCCTCATCCTCAATGGTATGGGCCAAAATCTTTTCCGTGATCCATTGATTGTCTTGAGGAGAACAGGTCTGGAGCAGGTGGAGCAGGGGAATGGTGATCATGCCTTGACGGATATCCTGCCCGAGGGCTTTGCCGAGCTTTACCCGGTCTGCGGCGTAATCCAAACGATCATCAGCCAATTGAAAGGCCATGCCAAGATGGTAGCCAAACCGATAGAGAGCGGCCTGTTCCTCTAATGAGGCACCTCCAACTATTGCCCCAACTTTACAGGAAGCGGCAACAAGGGCTGCAGTTTTATATTCAACGATTTTGAGATAGGCAGCCTCAGACAACTGGGGTTGACTATTGGCGCAGAGCTGAAGAACCTCCCCTTCAGCCATCTTTCGGCAGGCATCCGCTAAGGCTTCGTTGATGCCATGGTTGTGGAAGGTGGCAATCAGGGCCATGGCCTGAGAATACAAATAATCGCCCACAAGGATGCTGGCCTGGTTTCCCCAGAGTTTTCTTGCTGTGGGTTGTCCCCGTCGAAGGTCGGCTTCGTCTAAGACATCGTCATGTAATAACGTGGCCGTATGGATAAACTCGACGAGACTGCCCAGCAACAAAAAGTCTTTTTGGAGATATCCACAGAGACGAGCGCAGAGAATCAGAAGCAGCGGGCGGATACGTTTCCCTCCACTGGCAAAGATGTGACCAGCGACGGTATTGATGAGCGGGGCATGCGATTCAAGGTGT
>BQIZ01000022.1 GCA_021604365.1 Nitrospirales bacterium | reverse complement strand
GGAAAGGCCATGACAAAGTCCCAGATTGCCGATCACCTGGCTAAAAAAGCGGATGTCACCAAGAAAATTGCGACGCAAATTCTTGATGATTTTGCGGCTTTGGCTTATAAAGAAGCCAAAAATGCGTTTGTAGTACCTGGTATTGGCAAGCTTGTACTTGCGCACCGAAAAGCCAGAATGGGCAGAAATCCCCAAACTGGAGCCGCGATTAAAATCCCAGCCAAGCGGGTAGTAAAATTCCGAGTGGCCAAAGCGGCAAAAGATGCGATCTTGGGAGTTAAAAAGTAACTGTACACTTCCCAAGGAATTACCCTGCTGGCTTTTCCTCTCTAAGCCGGTTGGTTTAAATAAATGTAGGGGGAAGGCCACACCTTTCCAATTAGAATGTCCTTCAACAGCCGAGTCCAGATGTCTGGACTCGGCTGTTGTTTTATAGGCTGAGTGGGCTCTCTAAAGACTCAAAGTGGATGGGATGTCTTTCAGACTGAATATCGCAACTGCCCTTCTCCCAAAAGCTTACCTCTGGGATATTCATGATCAAGGTGAGGTATCCAGGCCACAGAGTGTTGCCCCTTTTCAATCCAGTGATATCTTCCTGCTCTTTGTCAGAGAAAAGGTGCATTCTTGCCAAGGTGTGGCTCCGGGTATAGGCTTACAGGCAGGAGCAAGCGTAGTGAGTCGTTGTCGGATGGATGTTTTACCGGCTTTTGTCTGAAACTGAACAATTGTCACGGGATTTTCTTTAACATCATGGCCAGCGCTGCTTCGCATCTCGGCGAAATTTTTTTGCATCGTGGGAATCTTTCAAAAGCGCATGAGTGCTATGAACAGGCTACCGACGATGCCAGGCAGTTGGGATCTCCCAAGGCCTTGTCAGATGCTTTGGGCAACCTGGGAAATGTCAGCGCCTTGTTAGAACGCTATGAGCAAGCCGAGGCCTGTTTTCGAGAAGTCCTGGAAATTCAACGAACCTTGCAAGAAGGGCATGTTATCGGGGAAACCCTGGTGAATTTAGGAAGCCTCAAAGCCGACAGGGGTGAGCCGGAAACGGCGAACGCGTTTTATTTGGAAGCTATTGATTACTTAACCCCTTTGGGCCATGACCGGGCGTTGGGTATTTTATATAGCAATCTGGCTCTGCAGGAATTGCATTTAAATCGATCCGAACCTGCCATTCAAGACTTTCACACGGCTTTGGACTATCACCGCAAAGTCGGGAATGAAGACGGCTTGGCTACTACCTATGGGCAACTTGGAAAAGCCTTTCTTCACTTGGGCCATCTTGAACGGGCCGAAGCCTGTCTCAATAATGCGACTGAACATTTCATCAAGCTAGGAAATAGCGCGGGAGAGGCAGCAGCCTTGCGTCTACTGGCTGACGTCTATCTGGAGCGAAAAGATACCGTCTCAGCACTTCGCTGCCTGGAGCGTGTCGTGCAAATCGATCTGACCTATCGTCTCCCACAATATGAAGATGATCGTCAACGATTAGCCGGTTTGCGTGATTCCTAAGCGGACTTTTTTGAAAAAAGGCCTTCATGCTGGTGGAATGTGTTTTGTGAAAACCTCCAAGCTTTTCACGAGTATGTTCATGAGAGGTGCTCTTCTCGTAATGGAATGAAAATTATCGGTTCTGCTTTTCCTATTGCACAGGGAATCCTGCCATTCCAATCCTGAATTTTTTCTACTCTGAACGCGGTTTCGGCAATGTCCTTGGCGTAGAGGTTAGGTCGTAGGATCCAATCCAGAATTTCTAAGCTATGACTGAATGTCTCTCCTAGGTGAAGGACATGATTCGGAGCAACCCATATTTTTTAACTTTTACGTTCAACAATATAGGCTCGGATATTACCGATTTTGGCCATCACCTCATGATGCTTCTGTTCAGGAACTTTAAATTCTTGAGGGTCGCAGCCAAATGGTTAACCACGATATCGAATTCCCTGTCGGTGATCCACAGACCTTCATGGGTCTGTTCTAGTGGTCGATTGATTTTCCAGCGGGATCCCCCTGTGTTGAAGCACAAGAGGTTTTTGTTCTTTTGGCGTAATTGATCTCTGGTATCGGTTCACATTCCCCAAAAAATCCGACCTACAATCGGGTCGTCCCATCCCCTTGTCAGAAAGACATACACGATGGCGGAGAAGGCGCCATAATCTCCCAAGCGGTCATAAAAGAATTTTTCTGTGTTGGCAAACCTGAGATGTTGAAAAGACCCAAACCATAAGAAGATGGCTGTAAGGAAAAGAATGAGTTTAAAGTGGGACAAAGAAGGTTCTTTCATATAAATTTCCTCCTTGTTGAAACAAGAACCCTATTTTTCGAATATACTCTCGAGGTGGTTTGGGGGAATGAAAACCTATTTCAACAAGACCCGGCAGGGGGCGGCAGTTAAAAATCAGATTAGGTTACCAGTAAAAGGTGCTATATTTTTATCTCCAAGGCCATAATAATCATATCGAACTCTGCCGCCTGACTACCCTCAATGGATTTTCCAGATTCTTTAGGTAATCGTAGCACGGTATATTTTTTCTGATGTGTTCCCATTTCATTTGTGCAATAGGGCGAGTTCTGACACCGCCCATAGAGCCTGAACATGTTGGTGTGATAAATTGACCTCTTCCTCGTGGCCAGCATTTGGCAACGTTCACACAAAAAGGACTCTCATTTGACGAGGAGCTAGGGCGTAAGAATGGAAAACAATCGGGAGTACATAACGTCGAGGCGCACATCCTCAGGGCAGGGCGTGAGTGTGAGCATCACCCCCGATACGGCTATGCATATGCTGTCGCAGCACGAAGTTGAGAAGCTCAGGGAGACCAGTGAGGGCGGCCTGCATGAACTGTTTAGAAGCAGTGCCCTGGCGGTCCTAACGAGTGGGAATGATACGGACGACACGAAAGCCTTTTTTGCCCGGTATGCAGACTTCGACATTGCCTTGGAGCAACGGGATCGCGGAGTGAAGCTTGAACTCATCAATGCTCCTGCCAGCGCGTTTGTGGATGGGGAAATTATTCAAGGAATTAAAGAGCATCTCTTTTCCGTGCTACGAGACATCATTTATGTCCATAACGAAATTCAGCACAATAAAAAATTCGATTTAACCACCTCCAATGGGATCACCAACGCGATTTTCCATATCCTACGAAATGCGGAAATCATTCATTCGGTGGAGGATCCACATTTAGTGGTGTGCTGGGGAGGCCATTCAATCAGCGAGGGCGAATATCGCTACACGAAAGAAGTGGGGCATCAACTCGGTTTACGCTTCATGGACATTTGCACGGGTTGTGGTCCAGGGGCTATGAAGGGACCGATGAAAGGAGCAACGATCGCTCACGCGAAACAACGTATTAAAAATGGGCGATATTTGGGCGTCACGGAGCCGGGTATCATTACGGCGGAAGCTCCGAATCCCATTGTGAATGAATTGGTGATCATGCCGGATATTGAAAAACGTCTTGAAGCGTTTGTTCGTGTCGGACATGGGTTTATCGTGTTTCCCGGCGGGGCCGGGACGTTGGAGGAAATTCTCTATCTCCTCGGTGTTCTACTACATCCTGACAATAATGAGGTACCCTTTCCACTTATTTTTACAGGCCCCCAAGGAAGTGCCAGCTATTTTGAAACCATTGATACTTTTATCAAGCAAACGCTCGGACTTCAAGCCGCGCAACGGTATCAAGTTATCATTGATGATCCTCAGCGTGGGGCCTATGAAATGACGACAGGCATACAACGTGTGCGGGAATTTCGAAAGCGGACACATGACGCCTTCTATTTCAACTGGCATCTGACCATCGACCATGAATTTCAAAAACCATTTGAGCCGACACATGAGTCGATGGCGCAATTGAATCTCCATGTCGACCAACCCATCCATATGTTGGCTGCGAATTTGCGTCGGGCATTTTCAGGAATCGTTGCTGGCCATGTGAAGCCACAAGTGCTCAATGCCATTGAAAAAAATGGGCCATTTAAAATTCACGGGGATTCAACGATTATGAAACTCATGGATGAACTCCTGCAATCTTTCATTAACCAACACCGAATGAAAATTGATCAACAAAATTTCAAGCCTTGTTATGAAATTATCGCCTAATCCTCGCGTGGCATCCTTTGTTTTCGAGGGTAACGTTCTCCCTTCATCTCTTTGAAATCGAAGAAGGGCTTTCCGCCTTCGCGCAAATACCAAATTGAAGAATTCTACTCAACATCATCTTCATGGTTTTTCGCAATTGTCAGCTTAATCTTGCCGTTTAATATTCCGACCCTTGCAGGCGTGATTTTTTGCGACAAGGAATCATGGGCATTCGGATCGCCTGCCCTCTCTTCCCATGCTTTCCTGTGATGCCTCAATCGCTCACATAATCTGAATAAACACGTGGGTGAGGGTTTTGAGCCGACAAGCCTATATTTAAAGAATTATCCTGCCCTTATGAAGTAATTTTGTGGGAATTCTGGGTTTAATCCATAGGATATCATTTGCAACAGCATTCGATAATCCACCCAGGGTTATTTATCGAGCATGGTCTCTCCGGTCTTGTTATTCCCTTTGAGCGGTATAGACTCTTCCTTGGATTGAATATGACAGGAATTTCTTCCCCTTGCTAATTAAAGAATCAAAGCAAATGTGCTCCCTTTACAAAAGCAAAAAAGGAAAAAAAGGAAAAAGACGAAGTCAATGGATAAAATATTGACTCTTAATGCCAATGCATACGATCCCAAATATAGGTCTTCCTCCTTTATTCTCAATAGAGTGTAGGTATATCGTTTATATACGTAGGGTCTTCCCTACGCTATGTCTGGAAAATGCAGAATATGGGAAAAAGAAATCCTAAAGCCGGATTCTGTGCCTATGCCTTAAGTTATGGCCTATACGTTGGTATTTCTGTGCCTTGGACGGCAATTTTGGCCTGGCTTTTGCCTAACAAATAAAAGTAGGGATGAAAAATACCGTCATGAAAGAGTTCGCATTGTCCTGATTCTATCCAGGTCGATCCTAGAGGGGAATCGAATTTTCTGGAGACTTCCTTCTTGAGTTTGCAACGTGGCCGTTTCGAAGAAATAAAAAGACATGAAGGGTTCCTTGATCTCAGCTTGCTGGGGAATATTAATTCAAATTAAAAAAAGGAGAAATGGTATGAAATTAATGGCAATGAATTTACAGAAATTGGGTGTGCTGCTAGTGGTCCCGAGTATACTTGGATTGGGATTTCTTTCTGTCGTGAATGCGCAAAATGCTAATTCCCAGCCACAGGCAGTTGAATCCAAACCTGCGCAGAAAGAATTGATTGAGCCGAATCTTCAACCTTTTGCTGGAGCTTACAAGGAAATCTCCCAGATTCATACGACATACAAAGAGCGTATTATGCAGGCAGATGACCCAGGCAAAACTGAATCTCTCCAACAAGAGGCTAACGAGAAGATGAGTCAGGCCGTCACGGATCATGGCCTGACCATTTCGGATTACAATGCTATTTTTCAATCAATTCAAAATGACCCGGCCCTCAAGGAAGAATTCATGACGGTACTGAATCGAACAAAGTAAATGAATTACTTATCCCCGCCCTCGCGCTTTATGGAAGGAATGGAATCTTTATTAAAAAAGGGAACCCGTTTTTTCACGTGGATAAAGGATGGGAAGAAGAGACCATTCATATGGGAGAAACAGATGGCAGCAATGGAGCAGGTGGTTGGAAGAGCAGCGATTTTAATTATATTGCTTGTCATCGGTGGGTGTTCTGATCCAGCCACTGACCCCGCTTCCGAAGAGCCTAGGGCCAATCAGTCGGGGTTTACTGCAAGCGTATCCGGTTCTGTTGATGGAGAAGTATCAGGGGCTGGTGTCGCAACGTACCTTCCCCCGAAAGAGCGAGATCCAGTAATCGGGAGTCGTCCCGGTTACTTTTTGGTTGCGAACCTTAATTCAGATGGGACTAAGGAAAGAGAATTTCTTTTTATCTTCCGAATCCCTGATAAGGCAGAGCCTGGCGACTATGACCTTGTGACGCCCAATCCTCTGAAGGTGGGTGAAAACTTTGATGTGCAGGTCGAAATGGTGGAAAAAGGAAAATCCATTTCCTACCAAACCAATACCGTGGGAACTATTACGTTAGAGGATTTTGCACCTGAACGTGCTGATTCAGGAAACAGTAATATTACCGGAACATTTCAATTTGTCACCGAGAATAGTGAAGGGGACCAGATTTCAGCCACTGGCACATTTGATTTTCCCTTGGGAAGGAAAATGGTATCTCAGGATTCAGGCTATTCCGTGAAGGTTGCGTTCAGGTACTGAAAGAAAGCTGCAAAACAGCCTGTTAAAATAGTGTGGAAACCTAAAGGCGATCCTGGTCTCAAATCTATGTCTGGTGGGCGTTCTCCAAGGCGAGAGGAGAATTGCGTTCGATCCACAGAATGTGAAGTTACTAAATCTTTCGTGACCTCCCGCGTTCTACGCCATTTGTCAAATGAAGTTTTCTCGTTGTGAGCGATCTCTCCTATCCGAGGTTCGCATCCGCTTCATCCCTGGCTTTTATTTGACAATTTTGGCACAGTTTCTCCATCAACGCCTCATGCCGGGGAATAGTAAATGGGATCGTTCTGAATCATTCTATGATTCTGTTTCTAATCCCATGTAAGTTCAGTCCATATGGAATTCAAATAAATGCCAAAGATTATTCCTGATCCAACTGTAGCGGTGGTGCTACCTCCAAATTTAAATCATGAATATTTCGCCGAGGCCAGCCAACATCCGTTCCGGTTTAAGGCTCAAAGGTTTCAACTGGTGAATGCCTGGTGGTTGGCCGAGGCCGCCTTGTTGGCATATGCCGAAAGTGAATTTGCGATTCCTCAATATTCAAAGGCGGGCTTGAACGTGGGAGGCAATCAGCCCTTTAGCCGTGGTGGAAGTACTCAATGCTATGTGGCTCACAATCAGGATGTTGTAATAGTGTCCTTTCGCGGGACGCAGGTGCCGAAGCCGGTGGGAGGGAAACTTCCGGGTGAGATTTGGCGTCAGGTAGTTAAAGATCTGTGGACGGACGGGAAATTCCGTTTAGTCGTATCCGGTCAAGGTGGGTCCGTACATGAGGGCTTTACAATGGCTTTGGATGAAGTGTGGGAACCCCTCAAGTCATATTTAGATGGATTGAAAGAGGAAAAGCCGACTCGAACATTTTGGTTTACCGGCCATAGCCTTGGCGCGGCTCTGGCAACATTAGCTGCTGACCGCTATGGGAATGCGCAAGGGCTCTATACCTTTGGATCTCCGCTGGTAGGGGATGAGGGATTTGCCAGAGATTTCTATGTGGGTGGGTATCGGTTTGTGAACAATAACGATGTGGTTGCTCGGATACCCGTCTGGGGTCCCAGTGCGATGAACCTGATGAAGTGGGGTCGCTATGAACATGTCGGTCTCCTCGAGTACATCGATGAAGCTGGCATGCTTTTCGATAACCCCTCCATGTTGGAAAAACTGCACCATGGCGTCGGAGGGCAGGTTCAACTTCTTCGCGAGTTGATGAACCAATGGGCCAATGGAGATTTTGGGGCCATACCTATTGATTGTTTCAATGATCACGCTCCCCTGTATTATGCCCTTCGTATTTGGAATTGTTATGAGCAAGAAATCCAAGGTCTCTAGGAGTCGAATTGCCGCCGTGCATCCAAATCGAATTCTGCATCTATGATTTCGTTCCATCACGCGAAGGGAATTTAATGGGTCAGGCACCTCTGTTGTATTTCTATGCCCTTCGTTTCGTTTAAAGCTGGAAACTCTAGGGCTCTCTCTAAACGACGACAATTCGGCCATGGGCCGGGGCAGCGGATACGAAACCGGTCGATTTTGCGAGAAAAAGACCTACGGTTTTGTAATTCTGGGAAAAGATGGTATGGAAACTTATGGGCAATCCCGAGTTGGAGCTTCTATTTCTGGTTTGTTTCGACTTTGCCCCATTCATGCCTGGGAGATAGAGGTTTTCTCATGGGACGGCGAAAATGCTGAAGAAAAAGACCATCTCGCCTCAATCTATTGGAGATGGGCACGGGATTCAGGCAAAAATTTCCGTTCTCTATTACTAAAATTGGCTATCTTCTTTCCTCATCTTGTGCTAGTTTGAGCGTACTTAGCGCCTAGGGCTTGGCGACGAGCAATCAAATTACCAAAGCCCATAACCGGTGTTGTTTTGCCCGAGAGATTACTCGGAAGTGTCTGTCCACTGTCGCATGAATGCAGCGTCCGCGGCCTACTCCTTCTCTAGGTTTTACCCTTCTCGAGCCTAAGACAATATCATTTTTCAAAAGGAGGACCCCCATGGGTTCAAAATTGTATGTAGGTGGGTTGCCGTATTCCGCGACTCAAGCAGAATTAACCGACTTGTTTTCGGCACACGGGACTGTTGAGTCAGCCAATGTCATTAGCGATAAGTTCACCGGCCAATCGCGCGGGTTCGGATTTGTCGAAATGTCATCTGGAGAGGAAGCGCAAGCCGCAATTTCAGCCTTGAACTCTACCGAGTTTGGTGGTCGCACTTTGACGGTCAACGAAGCCAAACCACAAGCTCCACGCACTGGTGGTGGAGGATATGGCGGCGGGGACTTTGGTGGCGATAAACGTCGCAGCCGGTTCTAATCAAGAACGCTGATATGTTTGATAAAAAGGGGGAGGTCTATGAGATCTCTCCCTTTTTTTGTTAAAAATTCAGTTAGTTGAAAGGGGAGGGCAAGATAAGCCATTTGCATTAATTGGACCTGTGGAAGCACGCAGCGCCTAGAACCAATTCGCCATCACCCCGGTACCGAATTCCCCCCATTCTTCAAAGCACGTTGATTTCAGGGTGAAAGTATGCCTCTCTGCCTTGTTGGTACTTCAGGGACAAGTCGAGTTATCGCGATCTTTTGGAGAGGACTAATATTGGGAGTGCTTCATTCACGATTTACGGTGTTTCGAGGGTTTCATTGACCATCGTTACAAAATTTAAAAAATTGTATGGTTTGCTCAGCACGGCTAGGGCTCCTGCCTCATTTGCCCGTTGGTACATTTCGTCGGTGATGTTTCCCGAATACAGAATAAATGGGATGGAGCTGAACTGAGGATTGGCTTTTATGTGGAGGAGAAAATCCATCCCTGTCATGATGGGCATGTGGTTATCGGAAACGATGAGATCCACACCCGGTCCTTGATCCAACCTCGCCAGAGCGTCGGCTCCATGCTCGGCTTCATCACAGGCATACCCATGGTGCTCAAGAAAAAGCTTCATGGCTTTCCTGGCCATTTCATGATCATCTACAAGGAGAATCCGTTTCATGATGGATGACCTCTTCCAGAAAGGTTAGGAGCGCTCAATCCTTAGTCAAGGAAACACCAAAAGCTCCATAATCGAAACGAGTTTTACCGGAACCGATCTACTGTATTCTCTTCTTTCGAAAATTTCAAAGGAGGCGTGAGGAGGGGGTGGTAGCTTTATCCCACGCAGACTTCCCCGGAGCGGAGCGGTACTGTCCAAACAGGCCACCAAGTGTGTTGAAATTTTGAGAATTTTAGCTCAACTTAGAAACGGGATATATCTAGGCCGCTCTTTTGTCCATCCTCAAAAAAAGGCCAGGGCGTGGTTGAAAAATTGATACTCAGACTTTCCTTCCTTTCAGAAGAGTGAAAAGTTCCTAATGAGTCTGTTGAAAAAAGCCGCCAGCGGCGTTCTCGCCATTTTCCCGTACTCACATACTCAGCGTACGCTCCGCGCGTAAAAACGGCTGCGGCCTTGCTGGACGGACTTTTTTGAACCGACCCGGAGCCTTTGATGAGTAATCTAATTCTGGCCAAATTTGGACTTGAATATCTTTATTATTCAACACTCCCCTAATCACAGCTGCCCTGCGAAAGGGTAATCCAGGTCGACTGTATGGCAGTGTGGTAAAGAAGGACAGCATGCTCCGTGGCCATATGAAGATCGCCTCTTCAGCATTTTTTAACGAAAAGCGGAATGAAAAACATAGAATTCCTAAAGATGAATTAACAGGAAATACCCTCAGCCAGATCCTGGTCAGGTAGGAGAGTAGTGGGGAGTTTTAGTTTGAGGAAAATTCATTTGAAATGTGGTAACCCGTTTTTCATGGTTTTAGAGGGATTGACGAATAGGCTCAGTTTATATTAATAATAAAAATCAATATCAACTTTTAGGTTTACAGGACCATTCTCCGGATCGCAATGGCTACTTCTTTCTATTGAAATAATTTAATTGAAATACAACACCAGCGGCGCTGGTTCGAATGAGAGGCTAGAGATCCGAGAGACCAAAGCCCAATGATGCAACTGCACATTGGGCTTTTTTAATGGATATAACAAGAAGATTACCATGTGTAAGGTAGGGGATTGCGAAAATTTGTGGATCAGCGTTACCACAGGTTGACAGTGGTTTTGGGGTTGGAAAATGGCACCAGATTGAAGAACTTTCTGCCATAAATAGGAATCATGGATATGATGCAATTACAGGTGGCTCAAATGTTTGATCAGCATAGGCAGGAGGTGAAGCGTTTTCTCATCAGTCGTGTCTCTTGTGAGGCGACTGCTGCGGATCTGACCCAGGAAACCTTTCTTCGCTTATCTCAATTATCAGATCTTCAGTCGATTCGTAACATTCGATCCTACCTTTTCCGGATTGCAGCCAATTTGGCGACGGATCATCTCCGAACTCAAATACGATGGAAAATGGCATCCTCGGAAGAGGAGCCTCTCCTGCTTGAGAAAGCGGATACCTCATCCACGCCGGAATCGGTTTTGGTAGCAAAAGAAGAATTGAGGATTGTCCTTCAAGCTATTCAGGAATTGTCGCCGTTGTGTCGGGAAATTTTTTTGTTGAATCGATATGAAGGTTTTGCGCATCGTGAAATCGCGAATCGGTTGAATATCTGCATGAGTACTGTCGAAAAAAATATCGCCCGTGCGCTCAATCAATGCCGTCGCCGACTGAACGAGTCAGCGGAATCCTCCGAAAAGCTCTAGCCGTTTTTTCAGAACACCTCCCCTTGAACGCCAGGGGCTCCTGAATTCCCTTGTGTCCCTGGTATTTATCGGGCCACCCGCATAAATTTTCTAATAAACTGTAGGGGCTGATTGGATCTGGCGCAGTCCTCCTGCCATTCATTCAATCTCTCTGTGTGGATAAACAAAAAAAGTAGGATGGAGTCATTCATGTGAGCACCATCCGGTTTTTGTCGATTGAATCGTTCTTATAGTGAATTTCTTGAACGGCACAGGGTATTATCCGATGCACAATATTCAACAAGTTGGGAGGGGGGGAACTGTCTGATGTCGGACGCTGATTGCCCGGACAGCGAACAAGAGCGTCTGGAAGCCGAAGCTGTGATGTGGATGGTCCGCCTCACATCAGGGGAGACGACTGAAGCCGACCGTCGTGCCGCAAATTTGTGGCGCCGGAAAAGTGTGGCGCATCAGCAAGCCATGGAGAAGGCGTTCCGAATTTGGAATGGAATGGAAGGATTGCGAGACTCACTAATCATTCCGGACAGATCCGGGGAAGTCCGCAGACAGACTCAGCGGACAATTCCGCACCCTCTTTTCCCATCAGGGAATTTTTACAGGCAAGACTGGTGGGTTTGGAAAGTGATCGTCGCCGCTATTGCGGTATTGGCTCTTTCCTATACTCTTCAATCCGATTTCCTCATCGCCTGGAGGGCGGATTATTCCACCGGAACGGGAGAACAAGCCACATGGGAATTTATAGACGGCAGTATTGTCCAATTAAACACACATACTGCGTTGAATATTGCCTATTCCCAGAAGATGCGGCGTGTGGATCTCCTGCAAGGAGAAGCAGCGTTTCGTGTCGCCAAGGATCCCTCACGGCCATTTATTGTGCAAGCCAACCAAGGAACGATTCAAGCGGTCGGAACCGAATTTTTCGTCTATAAATTTGATCGCTCTGTCCTTGTGACGGTGGTAGAAGGTGTCGTCGATGTGTCTGTTCCGCCGGGGCACGAAAGGCCCAGCTCCTCAGCGCGTTTGAAAGCAGGTCAGAGTGTTCAATTCGGGGCCAACTCCGGATTGAGTGAAGTGAAAGACGTAGATGTGGGCATAGCCACAGCCTGGCAGGGTGGGAGACTTATTTTTGAGGCTGCCCCCTTGACTGAGGTGGTGGAAGAGATCAATCGTTACCGATCCGGACACATCGTTATTGTCAACGACACCCTTCGAGAACATTTGGTCAGCGGTGTATTCGATCTTGATAGTTTAGACTCCGCTGTGACCACGATTGAGCGGACCTTGCCTATTGCTTCGCTGCATCTCACTGATCGATTAATTGTCCTCCAGTAAGATTCCTTACCTGCCCTAACCCCTTTTCACTCAATAAACCTTCCTGCGGAAAAAAGACATTTGATCGTTTTTTGCGGGGAGGGATTGCTCCAGCAAAATTTTTGCATTTTGTCTGTCTGGGTTTCTTCTGCTGAACCGTCTTGTGAAGTAGGCATGTTCAAGGGAGGCTGACCTTCTTTGTCGTAAGTATTCACTTTAAAATCGAATTTCCTAAAGAGAAGCGGTGCTCTCTTCATGAGCCGCGCCTGGCGAGCAACCTGAAGAGTTAGCGGCATGGCCCATCATTTTATGCTTTATAAATATCATACCTCATTCACATGATGATTTAGGAAGGAAGTGAAACGATGTCAAGAACGAGAGTAGGGGCACAAAGACAGAAAGCAAGGGAGTTCAGGCGAAAGCGACTGTCAGGATGGTTGATGGGTCTGACCTTGGTGCTCCTCCAACTTCTGGGAAATTTGGCGAACTCTGCATGGGCGCAAGATTCAATTCGGTTTGACATTCCTTCGCAAGCTCTGAATACCGCACTCACAGCCTTTGCGGAACAAAGTTCATGGCAATTATTCTATAGCACGGAAATTGCTGAAGGCCTTCAGAACAAGGCCCTGTCGGGTGCCCATGAACCGGAATCCGCCCTGAAGCATTTACTGTCAGGGACAGGTCTTGAATATCGCATAACTGGTCCTCAAATCGTGAGGATTAGCAAGGGAGGGAATTCTGCGGTCTTGCCTCCTGCGCCTCTGGCGGATACTTCCGTACAACAATCCTCCCAAAGTGTGAATGGCCAAACATCCCAGCCCAGGACAGTGAAGGTGCCGGAGGTTGTGGTGAAGGATGTTCGTGATCGTCCGTACACCACCGAAGATGTGTCAAGTGCCTCGAGAATTCCTGTTCCCGTTCAGGAGATGCCCCGGTCGGTTGAAACGGTGACGAAGGAGGTGATTGAAGACCAGAAGGTCATTCGTATGAACGAGGCGCTTCGAAATGCGAGTGGCACCTATCAATCCAGTACACAAGGCGGTCAGGGCGGCACCTTCACGATACGGGGGTTTGCATCCGATCTGAATGTGTTCAAGAACGGCTTTCGGGACGACAGCACATTTAGTTCACGAGCTCAACGCGACATCATCAACCTTGAGAGTATCGAAGTGGTGAAGGGCCCCCCGTCCTATCTCTACGGGCGGTCCGATCCGGGCGGGGTGATCAATCAAATTACGAAAGCTCCTTTGAAGAACGCCTACTATTCCGGCGAGATGATTGGGGGCAGTTACGAACTCTATCGCCCGACGGTAGAACTCGGAGGGCCGTTGAACCAAAGCAAGACGTTGTCCTATCGGTTTAACGGCATGTTTGAATCGGCCGAAAGTTACCGGGAGGGAGTCAAGTCAAAACGCGCGTTTCTCGCTCCGGTTTTCGGGTGGGACATCACCTCACGAACGACGTTCCGGCTTGAGGGTGAATATCTCTATAATAAGGCCCCTATCGATCGAGGGTTGGTGGCCATCGGTGACGGGGTCGCGCCGATTTCTATTAAGAGTTTCCTGGGCGATCCCACAAGGAAAGATGAGACGAATAGCGGAAAAGTCACCGCGACATTCCTGCACGAATTCAATGACATGTTCACATGGCGCACTGCGTTCAGAGGGTCCTGGACCAAAAGCCGATACGACTCCCTGGAGTCCTGGTTTTTGGTCGGTCCTGAAAGTGATGGAATCCTTGATTTGGCGCGATTTAAGATTCCGACGAACGTTTCAAGCAACTACATGCAAAACGAAGTACACGGCAAATTCTCAACTGGTTCGATTAAGCACAAGACCCTTTTTGGCATCGAACTGGGCCGGGAGCATTCCTCTGCAAAAACCTCCACAGATTTCGGCGGTGACACAACCACACCGGGAGGATTCAGCTACATTAATATCTTCGATACGTCTGACAAACAATTTGTAGACATTCCTCTTACTGAAATCAGCGATACCAGGCAAACCAACTACGTTTTCGGTCTTTATTTCGGCGATCAAATCGACCTCCTGGAAAACCTCCATGTCCATGGAGGCGGTCGGTTCGATATCTTTGAACAGAAACTCACCAACCGCCCAAATGATTTTGATCCAGACACGAACAAGGATAAGCAAACAAAAAAAAGATTCAGTCCGTCGGTGGGGATTACGTATCAACCGTGGAAGCCAATGGCCATCTATGCCAACTACACGGAGTCTTTTGTACCCCAAGCAGTCGGATCAAGGGGCATCGACGGAAAACTTTTTAACCCCGAGCGTGGAAAAGCATGGGAAGGTGGTTTCAAATTCCAGTTGTTTGACAACAAATTGCGGACCACCATGGCGGTGTTTCAAATCGACAAGACGAATGTGTTGACGGCCGACCCGGCTAACGGATTTGCGTTTTCCAAGGCAACCGGCAAACAGCGCAGCAGAGGGTTCGAATTGGACGTGGCTGGCACGATATTGCCTGGGTGGGAGATTATTGCCAACTATGCGTATACCGATACGCGGGTCCGTAAAGATGTGATGTTTAAGGAAGGAAGCCGAGTCTCCAACGTCCCATTAAATCAGGGCAGCATATGGACAACCTACTTTTTCCAGGAAGGCGTGGTGAAAGGCTTTGGGGCCGGAATCGGCATATATGCGCAGGGCGAAAAAAATGGTGTCTTCGAATGCGAGGATCCGGCCAACTGCCAAGCGCCTTTTGAGATGAAAGGCTATGTCAGAATGGATGCGGCATTGTATTACCGTAAGCCGAATTTCTCCCAAGGAACAAACCTGCTGGCTGCGGTGAATTTTACGAATCTTCTGGATCAACGGTACATGACCGGCAGTCAGAATTTTAGGGAAATAGTCTATACGGGTGCGCCTTTAACCGTGATTGGCTCTCTCAAATTTGAGTTTTTCTGAGAATTTGGAAATTAGATAAGATTTTTCGACGCTCAAATTTCCAAAAACGTGGTTTTCTGAGAAATGGGCGGTGGTATGACATAACCTATGCAATGGTCTTCAGGAGGGCCGACCTGATTTGGCCCCTGATGCTTGAGCAGGATTTTACGATTTCGTGCAACGGGTGTCTGATCCTTCTGTACGAGTAAGCACAGGAATTGCGAGACTCCGTGGGCCAATTTACAGAAAGGCCTAAAACTGATTGTTAGATTTCGACTAACGCTCCCGAACTTCAACCGTCCTGGCATCATGCCGGTCAATCCAAGAGCGATCTTGAGCACCTGACTTGATAAAATCGAAAAATGATGGATTGTGATCGTATAACAACAAAGTCACAGCAACACTCTTGAATCGTGGTCGCATCGGCAAGGGACCCATTAGCAGCGGACTGCCCCGCTTGAGTTAAAAACCAGGGCTGGGGATACCCATGAGATGGCTGATTAAAGTGACTTGAGGAGAAGAAGCTATATGGATTAGCCTATTGGTATCGCTCGGTATGGTTATTTTTACGGTCTTGTTTTTCTGGTTGTGGACGGACAATTTTGGTCGTAACGATCTCGCCAGATGCTCATTTTCTGAACTGGGAATTGTCGACCCTCGTTGTAATTTGCAGGAAAGATGGTGGGAGTTTATGCCTTGTTCTTTGCCTTATCAATGGAAGAAATATAGCTTCGGATCGGTCATGAAGGACGAGGTCCTCTTTGGAAGAACCTTCTGGAGTACAGTACCGTGGAGGAAAGGCCAATGAATGCAAGATTTATCCTGTTCACGGCCAGGTCGGGGCAGATGTCCGGATCGTTTCTGATGACCGTCTTCCTCGTGTTGTGTTGTTGGGGCGCTATTGCTCTGGCAGAAACTCAGGGACCGGGAGCGACGGAGAAGGATGACAAATTTCGGCGCGATCGCGAAGCCATCCTCGCGATGGCGGGTAATTACCGTGTGACGTTCGATTTCCGAGAGACGGTTTCGTTCGACGAGGGATATCAGCTCAAAAAGCCGTATGAAGTCGATGGCTATGAAATCGTTCGCGTGATCCGCGACGACGGTGAATTCATTAGCCTTCAACACATTCTCGTCGTTGATGGGATTTGGGAAGACCAAATGCCCATCAAGCATTGGCGGCAGGATTGGATCTACGAACCGACACAACAGTTTGAGTATGTCGGCCGCCATGTCTGGCAAATCCGCCAGCTGGATGAGGCCGAACGCCGGGGGAACTGGGCCCAGCTCGTGTACCAGGTTGATGATAGCCCCAGGTATGCCGCAGTTGCGGCATGGACACACCGCCACGGGGAGTCCGCATGGACGTCCCCTCCGACCTGGCGCCCCCTTCCACGGCGTGAACGGACCAAGCGGGACGATTATGATCTTTTGATTTCCGTGAACCGTCAGGCGTTAACCCCGAACGGGTGGGTACATGAGCAAGACAGTTCGAAAATCATCCTACGGACTGACCCGAAAATTCTGGCTAGAGAGATGGGTGTGAACACCTATACGTCGTCGAATGCGTTTAAAAGTCAGGTTGCCGAGGACTATTGGAACGAAACCAAGGAGTTTTGGGCGGAGGTCAGGGATGAATGGAGCAAGATTCAACAGGAATCGGAAGCCTTCAGCGTGGAAACTCATGGACAATCCGGAAAACTCTATAATCAAATTCTGCGTTTGGCCAAGGACGCGAGGGAAGGAAATCTGGCCATGAAGACTGCCGCGAGGCGCGCAAGGAACCTCATTCGCGATTCGACGACGAACGAGGTCTCTGTGCGCAATTTTCGGGCGGAATTTCAACGTCAGAAAGCAAACAACTAACCTTGATCGGGGGTGCGTGATTCCCTCGTGGCTGTGATGTACTGGTCATTCTCAATATGCCTGGTAAATGGATATAGCCGGGATTTTTATCAGATATTTTCCAGGTTAACCCTCCGGTCGGAACGTTCCCTTCAAGGCCGTGGCTATGCTGATTATTTCGGAGTGGCTGGAAAGACCTTTCCATTAATCTAACAAAAAAACCAAGACCGCGAGGGGTCCGCCACAGCAGGTTAGAATACCCGATAGCAGGATGAGCCGGGGAGCAAATGGAAGCCCAAAGATCAGTGTGAGTCCACCGATGGCGAGATAACCTACCCATCGGATCGGGCCGAATGACCATCCCGCAGTGTCGACAGCCATAGCAAACGATAGTCCCAGGATCATCCATCCCACGATTTTTAGTATTAGCAAGGACGGGCTTGAAGGAAGATATGGCTTGCCCAGCATGACCTGAAAATGCTTCGGCATGGCCAGGCACAAGGTGAATAACCCGGCATAAGAGAGTAGGAATACGAGGATATCCATGTCAGGATCGGATCGTTTGCATTCATCCACCCGAAGCGACTAGGTGGGAGGGCTTGGGACGGGATGAGGTTCGTGCAGATTGGTCAAGACGTCTAGCGGACCAGCCCAATCCTAATCCGCCTATCAAGGCCGTGAGGTCCACCGCGGCCACCTCCCACTGTCCTTGGGGCACTGTCATGAACAGATGGTGTTCCGTGGTGATAACATTCACGATCGGCAGCAGTATGAAAAACATGGCTGCTACTGACAGTTGTGTTTTCCATATTCGCAAAGATGGCCCGAGCTGGAAAAGTTTTTTGATTAAGGCATGCCCCAGGCAGAGACTCCAGGCCGTGAAAAATATCTGCAACTCCCGGAGTTCACGTGCAGGAAGGTCGGCAGGCAACAGACGATTGGCCCAAAAGAACGTCGCCGTGGCCACCAATAATCCAGCTATCGCCGCCACGTTCACTCCTTCCACGAGCCGATAGCCCACTGCGTCGGTTGTAGCGTGACGGCCCTGCCGCTTCACGACCCACAGGACCAACCCTGTGGCAATCATGGCGCTTGCCGCCAATCCCATGCCGAAGTACAGCCACCGAATAGTGCCACCGCCGAATTGCACAAAGTGCAATCCGGAGAGGACCGACTGAGTCATATACGCAGGTTTGGAATTGATCCAGACGGTCCGAAGTGCACCGCTTGCCCCATCGAAAGTCACGCGGTCGTTATATAGGCTCAAGCGATCGTTCGACCGACGATAAACTTGCACCAAGGCGTGACGATCGCCCGGATGACTTACCATGATCGACCTGGTTTGACCTCCCTGCCAATAGGGCCGGGCCTCGCGTTCCAGATCTCTCAAGGAAACCAGCGGAGCCGGCTGATTCGCTCTCTCTGGTTCAATGAAGGATTCAGCCTCTGCCCAGAAGCCATCCATCTCGCCATCATAATGAACCTGTAACCCTGCCGGCATGTAGGTCGACCAAAAGATTACCAGGCCGCTAAAGGTAATCATGATGTGAAACGGAAGGGCCAGCACGCTTGTGACATTGTGCGCATCCAGCCAGGACCGATGAGCCGAGGCGCTTGGGCGGAAGGTAAAAAAGTCCTTAAAAATGCGATGGTGAATCACGATGCCGGTCACCAAGGCGGCCAACATGGCCATGGCCGCGGCGCCCACGATCCAAGTGCCGGCCTGGTCCAATAAGAGTTGATAGTGAAATCGATAGAAAAATTCTCCTCCATGAGTGTTACGAACAGTGATGGGCTGTCCTGTCTTGGCATTGATCATCCTGGACACGGACGTACCGTCCTGGCTCCATCGAATGGTGGAGACCGGCGTGCGTTCGCTGGGCAGCTCAATCGACCAGCGTTCGGCCTGCGGGGCAAACTGTTCCAGAGATCGCACGGCGGCATCCACATTAAGCGGGGAAGGGATGACATGATGCAGTTCCGGTTGCATCCAATAGGTGATTTCTTGATCGAACACCGTCATCGTGCCGGTGAAAAATATTGCAAACGACAGCCAGCCGAAGAGCAGGCCTGCCCAGGTATGGAGCCAATCCATGCACTGTGTAAAGCTTTCTTTCATGGATAAGTGACTTCTCCGATAGGTTGTCTCGACTTGACATCCCGCCTTATGTCATTAGCAACGTCATGCCCACCAAGAGCACGGTGGGAATCAAGAGGACGACCCATGCCCGCATCGGAGTGGCTGTCGCAAACGCGCAGAGAATGGCTCCCATATAGATCAGGAAGGACATCATGCTGGCAGTCAGCACAGCTTCGGATTTGGCCAAAGGTAGGACAATGGACAACCACGCCGTGCAGGCATACGCCAGCGCATATCCGCCAAACACTGCAGCGGCAACCCGGGAAGACGTTGCGATCCAGGTGTTAGATGATTTCGTTCGACGAGCTTTGGAAAGCAAAGATATGGCCTTTTGGGCTCCTGACGTGAAAGCCAAATGGAAAAATACCTACGAATAGGAGGACGAACGAATTTGTCAAAACCTTACGCATTACTAAGATTAAATACGTAGAATGCGCCAAGCTCATGCAAAGAACCCCAAGCAAAGCAAGCTGAGGGGACGCCAGGAGCAGTTTTTTATGAGGTCGGAGATGCCACCTTTCATAGAAGTCCTTTCAATTTCCAATCTCTTATCTGTCTCCAGACAGTTTGTTATCGATGACTTATCAACCCGGTCTGTTTCCGAAGACTTAACCGACTCCTTCGCATTAAGCCTTCCTGAAATACTTCTTGTAATCCAGACAGCCACATATTTTTTTTAGGACTCGAAATGTAAACAGGCTCTTAGGTCCATCTTGCTGACGGATTGCTATATTCCCATTGCAATTTGTAACGCGGCTGCCTCAGTGATCCCTTCATCTTTGAAAGGGCCAAAAACCGCTACCGTCCTTTTCGAAGAAGTATCGGGAAAATGATAGACGGCACCGACACTGCCTGAACCGGCAGCGGAATGCCCTATAGCCCGTGTAGATTGTGCCATCCCTTCCATCCCTATTTGACCAATCGCGAGTCCAAGACCATAGCCTGTCGTTTTCCATGGGCCCCCCTGGATTTCACCTTCGACCGGATAACATTGAAGCATCTCGTTGAGTGAGTGGGTGCGAAGTAATTTTCCATTCAATAACCCATAAAAGCCAAGTGCGGCTTCGGCAACAGAACCCATAATTAGACCATGGTACACCCATCCGGGATGGTAGCCATGGTCTGTCTCAAAGGCCGAAAGTTCCATGTTCTCACGGGTTTCAACTACTCGTGCAGATCCTAGGTTTAGAGGACCAAAAACCAACCGATGGAGACATCGGGAAAGTGGTTCGCCGGTAATCCTTTCCATGAGCCGGCAAACATAGAAGTACCCAATATTCGAGTACATAAATCTTTGACCGGGATTGAAAAGTAGGTTCTCCACATTCATGCGCGCTAGCAGCTCCTCGGTGGTCCATGGGTCTTCTCCCCTGGAGATAGCCTCATGGTAAGCCCTGAGGCATTCATAATTTGCGATACCGGCTCGATGTTGTAACAGTTGCCGAAGTGTATAGGGTTTTCCCTCCAGCGAGTTGTCTAAATTGACGTGGCCTTGCTCAACAAGGCGAAGGGCACAGGCAGCTATCAAGGTTTTTGTAAAGCTCTACCATGGAACGAGGTCCTGCGATGACTCCTTCGAAAGTGCACCTTTATCGTTAATAGATGCCATGAGCATATTTTTTAGATCGGTTTGCAATGTGAATCCTCATTTGATGGGATTTGTGTCACCATGGAATAAATTCAGGCCTTTCCCTGCCAGATAGCAAGTTTTATACGGGTTACGTTTTGATTGCTTGAATTTTTTTCTTCGCTAACCGCACACTATCTTGAACGTAATGCCACACGACTTCATGCCTGAAGCAATATGGAGGAAAGCCGTCCTCAGTATCCGGGGTGTTCAGGGGATGGGTGCAACAATTGGCGAAGGGGGGGAGATTGTGACCTCCATGCCTTCTATCGGAACGTCTATACCGGACACGACGACCTGGTCCCCGGCCTGCAACCCTTCGCGGACGACAAGACGATCGGTTTCAGATTTCAATACCTCCAACTGTTGAATTTTGAGACGGTTAGTGTCATCCACGACCAGGACTTGCTCCGTCCTGGTGTTGAGGACGGCGGGTGGTATGACAAAGACCTGGTGATATTCCCGGCCTTCGATCTCCGCCTGTAGGAATGTTCCCGGTAATAACGGTCGCCCATGGTTTTGATCGGACTTCGGTTGCGAGACGCGTGCGACAAGGGAAAGCTGCCCGGAGCTTGGTTCTAATGCGCCCTCGGTTCGGATGATGTATCCAACCCAACGACCCATGATGCCGCCGATGGTGGTGTGCAAGGTTACGGAAGGTGCGGTGTGGGTTGATCCGTTCTTTTCCGAAATCCATGGAATGTCTAAGAACGCTAATTGTTCCATGGATACGGGGAGACGCACTTCCAGGCTGTCAGTGGCATAGAGGCGGGCGACTTTTTCTCCTGGAACGATATATTGGCCCACGTCTACATGCTTAGCCCGAATTCGTCCATTAAACGGTGCGCGTAGAACGCAGCGGATCTGCTGCAGCTTGGCCTTTGCCCCATCCGCTTTGGCTGCAGCCACTTTTGCACGGATTTCCCGTAGTTGCGGTGTGCGCAACGCCAACGCGGTCGCTTCACCCTTACCAAGCACCTGCCATTCTTTGAGTGCTTGTTCGACTTGCGCCTCCTCTTGGGCTAAAAGCCGTTGGGCTTCCGCGAGTCGGCTTTGGGCTTCAATCCGCGCTAATTGATAATCCCGGGGATCCACCGCCACGAGGACGTCTCCGCGATGAAACGATCCGCCGGCGGCGAAGGCGGGATGGACGTGAATCACCTTGCCGGCGACCTCTGTAACCAGATCAATCTCTGTGCGTGGCATCGCCACTCCTTGCGAGGTCACGGTCACCCGCACGCTTTGAGGTTGGACCTCAATGACCTCAACACGTGGCGGCTCCGGCTGGAGACTTTCCGCCTCCGGCTGTGAGCGATTGGTCAGAAGGAGGAAAGCAGTGAGTAATCCCATCGAAAGTACGCCGATAGGCAGCAGTATTCGCGTCATATGGCGCCTCCAAGTGCCAGATATAAATCAATGCGGTTGTTCAGCAGGCGCCGTTTGACGGTCAAATGAGCACTTTGAGCCATTAAGGTTCCCCGGAAGCTGTCGAGCAACGTGAGAATGGTCGTAAATCCATGACGATAGGCATAGACCGCCATCTGTTGATTGGCTTGGGCATGCTTCACCGCCTCTGACAAAGCTTGTTCCTGTGCCGATAATTGTTCTTCGGCTGCCAGGGCCTGCTCTACTTCACGGAATGCCTCCAGAGAGGTTTGTTGAAAATTCTCCATAGCTTCGGTGACGGCCGCGCGGTTACGTGCGATCTCACCATAGAGTTGATCTCCGGCAAAGATGGGTTGGAGCAAGCCGGCTCCGACATTCCAGGCAAGGGACCCGGGCTGCGTCAGTTCTTTCAGTGAATTACTCCTGGTGCCGCCGGTCCCCGTTAAGGTGATGCGCGGCAATAGCGCGAGGTTTGCGCTGATGAACCGCTGGTCTTCTGCACGCAGGCGTTCCATGGCTGCGGCAATGTCGGGTCGGCGATTGAGCAATTCAGACGGAACCCCCGCTGAAAGTGTTGAAGGTAATGTCGGTAATGGCAATTGGGCATTCAATTCGCCGGCGGGATAACGACCAAGCAACACTTCCAATCGGCGGGCGGTCAGCTGGACCTGGTTCTGTGTGTCAGCCAGTTGAGCCTCAGCGTTGGCGAGGTCTGTCAGCGCCAACCCCAAGTCCAATCCGGGTGTGAGCCCGAGGGTAAACCGCCCTCGGACCAGCTCCACAAGCATACGTCGATCAGCGACTGATTGTGAGGCGACCTTTTCCTGAAGGCCTGCTTCCAGCAATTCAAACCAGGATTGTGCTGTTCGTGCCGCGAGCGATAATGCGGCTCCCTGCAAGTCCGTTTCCACGGCCATGGCGTCCAATGCAGCCGCCTCCTGCGAGGCACGAATTCGTCCCCAAATATCCAGTTCCCAGGAAAGGTTAAAGACTACTTCCAGGAAACTGTAATTCTCGTTGGCGACATCACTATCGAATGTCCCGAAACGGCCGTGGCGAAAGTCCGGGGAAAAATTGACCTGAGGAAGACGGGGAGCGCCAGCGATTCGCACATTGGCTCGTGCAATCTCTACCCGAGCCGCTGCGGCCTTGAGGTCATGATTAAATTCCAACGCCTCGCGGACCATATCCGTCAATATCGGGAGGTGAAACGTGTCCACCCAACTATCCGTGACACGTTCGACGGTCCTGTCCGTAATCTTGGACCATTGCTCGGGTACCTGGCTCATGATGACTTCGCCATCACGTTCCGGGGTGGATAGACATCCCGACAGAAGGATGAGACAGACTCCGACCGTCATGATGAGAGGGTTGCCTGTTTCAGACATGAGGCTATATCGGCGAATCAATGTCCTTGGCGCATCTTATGCGCCATAGACCTCACAAGAGCGTGGAATGCATTGTTGTGGGGTTCCGAATCAGAATTCGTAAACGCATACTTCGTAAAAACTGACGGCATTCTGTTCACCATTGTGAGCGATGAGCCGGTGGCATCGTTCACGTTCGATCCGTTGAGTCTTTTTACCTAATGGCCAGTAAGAATGACCACGTGGGAATTTCGACACCTTCCTCTGTGTTTTCCTACCTAGGAGACGTTTGAGTGGGCCCAATCCCCCACGAGGTGGCATCGTTTGCGCAAATTCAAGAATATTCCGGCGCGCTACCATGACGTGACAGGGTGGTAGGGTGGGTTCGGGATCGGGAATGCTCCAATATCAGAGTCGTGGCCGGAATGAGCAATAACGTGGCGACCAACCCTCCAAAAAGTCCTGTGGCTAATGCGACGGCCATGGGAACAAGGAATTGAGCTTGAGCACTCGTCTCAAACAACATGGGTACGAGGCCTACCAAGGTCGTCAGAAATGTCAGCACAATCGGACGAAAGCGAACTTCGCAGGCCTTGCGAATAAGACTTTGCTGATTAAGGGTTGTCTCTTCCCGCTTGCGTCGTTGTATGTAATTGAGCAAGACCAAACTATCATTGATGACTACTCCACTGGCGCCAATCATTCCTACTAACGATTCCATGGAAAGGGGAAATCCCAGGACGAGGTGAGCGAGCACACCCCCTACCCAGGCCATGGGAATGGCAAGAAGAATGAGGAAAGGGTAGCGATACGAACGAAAGGCGACGGCTAAGAGTGCATAGATGATTCCTACCGCAAATAGAGCATTGCGTCCGAGTGTTTCGAAGGCTGCGATCTGTTCTTGTCGGGTGTGTCCGACGGTGATACTCAGTCCGGGAAAACGCTGCCTGAGGTTTTCGAAAAACCCTGTTTGCATCGTCGAATAGATGGCATTGGCATCGGCAAGGTCCGGATTGAGCCGAGCTCTGACCCAGACCAACTGTTGTCGATCCTGTCGTGTAATGCTTTCCGCTTGAGGAAGCCAATGCCATGTCGCCAGGACTTCCAGGGGGGCCTGGTCACCCGTGGGCAACAAGATCGGTAACTGCCGAAAATCATCGAATTCACGTCGTTCATTCAGGGGCAAACGTACCACGACTTTGACTTGTTCACGTTGACGCTGGAACCGTTGCACCTCCTCCCCCAGATAGGCCTGACGGACTTGTGTGGCCACGTCCTCAAGTCGCAGCCCGAGTCGCTCGGCCTCCGGTCGGAGTTGCAGGCTCAGCTGTGGTTTACCCTTTATTTGTGAATGCGTTACATCGAACACTCCAGGAAGGCTGGAAAGGTGTTCGGTGAGTGTGCCCAGCGCAGCAGTCATGGTTTCGGAGTCGGTCGCGCGGACTGCCCACTCCAGGTCGTAATAATTGTCTCCTTGTCTGTACAGAAAGTCGAGTTTGGCCTTGCCGATTTCGCCAATATGGGTTCGCCACTCCCGCGCGATGGTTTCGACTGAAAATCGCTGTCGAGCACCTGGGGCCAACTCGACCCAGAATCCAGACCAATTGTCAAAGATCATGCTCTCAATCCCGGAGACGGGGCTGGGCTCTTCAGGTGGTTGGCGGGTTTCAAGTGAATGGCGTAATTGCTTGTAGGCATCTTCAATCTGGGCGGACAATTTCTGTACGGTCGCAAATGGCGCATCAGGAGGGACGCTGAGATAGAGGGTAATCGTATCTTTCGGCACATCGGCTTGAATGGCAAGACGGACATGGCCTCCTGAAACCAGAGCGGCGGTGATCATGATTGCTGAAGCGCAAAACGCCATAATCACATAGGGTTGGCGACATGACCGATCCAACAACGGCAAATAGCCACGATGGATGAAAGCCTCCAGCCCGCGAGTCACTCGTTGTCGAAGGGTGGCCATCCATCGGGTTGATACGGGAACGGGTGTGGTCAGATGAGCAGGCAGAATGCACAGGGCCTCGACAAGGGAAAATCCTAATGCCAACACCATGACCATGCAAATAGGGCCTAGCAGCGCTTCAGCCCATCCATAAAGGAACAGGCCTGGGAGGAAAGCGATCCCTGTCGTCACCACGGCCAGGGTGACCGGTCCGGCCACTTCTCTGACCCCGTCAATGGTCGCCGAGCGCATGATTTTTTTCATCAGTTTTGAGGATTCCGTTCCGGTGAGCTTCTGTGTCGCGGCATTCTGATGCCGGTTGATGCTCTCACTCACAATGATGGTATCGTCCACCAAAATGCCCAATGCGAGCACAAATCCGAATAGGCTGAGCATGTTGAGGGAAACGCCCAGTACCCACATGCCTGCTAACGCTCCCAGCAACGCCGTGGCCAGCCCGGCGGCCACCCAAATCGCGAGATGTCGATTCAGGAAAAGGGTCAAGAGGAGGAAGATGAGGATAAAACCGAGAATCCCGTTTTCCAGCAACGTCCTGACTCGCTCGTCGAACGCTTGAGAATCGTCGTACCAGTAAATGAGCTTCAGGCCTTCCGGGAGCCGTGGGGCCATCTCTGACACATAGGCTTTAACTCGTCGAGCGACCGCGACTTCGTCCTGCTTCGCATAGATAGCCCAACCTTGCGAGGGAAAACCGTTGTGGTGCCATGAAAAGTTTTGCTCAGCCAATCCGTCCCGGATGGTGGCGATATCCTGAAGGTGAACCATGTTGCCATTTGAGCTGGGGAGCAGAACTCGACTACCAAATGTGGCCTCATCGATGGCTTGGCCCTGGGTTTGCAGTATGACATCGCCGGCTTGGGACTTGAGAAGGCCTCCTGGAAGATTGAGGGAGCTTTGCCGCACGGCATCGGCAATCTCGCTGAGCGTCAATTTGGATCGACGGAGCTGTTCCGAAGGAATTTCGATGGCTAACTCGTAAGGAATGTATCCGTAATTTTCAGCTTCCTCCACTCCTGGAATACGTGAGAGCGCCGCCTTGATTTCCTCTCCGAGACGGACTAACGAAATCATATCGGTTTGGCCGTAGAGAGCCACCCAGATCACTCCGTCGTCATCGTCAGCACGCCCCTCTTTCACCTCAATTCGATCCATTCCATTCGGGAGGTGTGGAATATTCCGGATCCGGGTTTGAATGGCTCCAATGAGTGTTTGGAGATCCCGGCTCTCAGCGGCTTGTACGTGAATCGCACAGACAGCTTCCTTTCGATCAGTTTGTCCGGCTGTGGTTTTCAGGCGGGTGATCCCCGGTAAATTATGGATGGCCTCCTCTATAGGGATGCAAATCCGTTGTTCGATCTCTTCAGGACTGCCTCCCGGATAGAACGCGTGGATATCGATCGTCTGCTGACTGAAACGGGGAAACACTTCTTTCTCTACCGTGAAAAGGCCGACGAGCCCGGAAAGGACAATAAGCCCCATAAGGACGTTAGCTGCGACAGGGTTTTTAATGAACCAGGTTATGGCCTTCATGGTGTGGGTCTTTTTTGGTGATTTTATTGTTCCGTTATTTTGGCTGGTTCAAATCAATCCGATGGAATTTTTTTAGGGCCACACAAAAAGGAGTCTTGTCTATCAAATGGAGGGAAAACGCACAAGAGGGGAAAGGGCCTAGCACTAAGGTTCACTCAAAAATCCGATGATCGAGTTAAACATGAGGAGGGTACTTGGAGTGAGAATCAAAAACCAAAAAATGAAGCTCCTCTCAAAATGGTACAAATTCCCACATTATATTGCAGTCGGAGTGAAAAGGAGAGGGTTAGTGGTTCGTGGGAATATCCATGCTGGAATTGGGGGGCGGTGGAACTTCGTAGCGATACCCTTTTGATTGCATGCATCCACTCAGGTTGACTCCGCCCGCCAACGTACTTTTTCCATGCTCCTTTCCCGATAGCACTTCGGCCTTGCAAGTATCCCAATCCTCCCGGGTTTCTTCCACCGAGGTCTTGGTCGGATGCACCCACCGGCCTTCGGCGCAGGCAGTGAAAGCAAGCACCACCATAAGGAATGCGATTCTCATATGTGACTCCTTTGTAATGAACTTTCTCTCGAGGGAAACAGTGATCCGGTTGGCAACTTCTCCAACTGACTGGGCGTTTTTTCACTCTCTCCTTCCACGGCGCTCCTAGAATCGTATTCCCAAGGTTCCCAGCACTGTAAGCGGCTCGCCGAAAAAGAAACTTGATGAACCGTTATATGACGTGGCGACGTATCGCTGATCGAGCAGGTTGCGGAAGTTAAGCGCAGCATTCACTCCCTTCGCTCCCAACCAGTTTCCCGGTGGCAGTTCACGATTGTAGTACAAGGCGGCGTCGACCCTGACATAGCCGGGCATGGTGGGGATATTTTCAAAAATGGTGGCATTGCGATCGGTGTATGCAAAAATGCCGCCGCCAACCCCGAATCCTTTGAGGACCCCTTCCTGAAAATGGTACGTGGACCAAAGAGTAAATTTATTGTACGGCACATTAGCCAGACGCTTATGTTCTAATGTCGGATCGTTGTCTTTTGTCACCTCGGCATCGGTATAGGCATAGCCGGCGATCACGTTCCAGCCAGCCGTCAGTTGGGCCGTGACATCGAATTCAATTCCCTGACTGCGTTGCTCGCCCGTTTGTACCATGAACCCTTGGGCGGCCTGCGCAGGATTAGAATCAGGGGTCAGCAGATTCTTCCGAGTCAGGTGGAACCAGGCGAGCGTAGCGGAAATACGATTATCCAACAGGAACGCTTTGATCCCCACTTCATATTGGGTGGACCGTTCCGGCTTGAAAGATTCACCATCAGGATTAACCGACGAGGCTGAGCTTGGCTGAAAACCTTTCGTCCACGAGGTATAGACGGACACTGGTTCGATCGGTTGATACACTAACCCTAACCGAGGACTCCAGGCATCGTTATCCAAGGAATCCTTTGTGGAGTCTCCCGCAAAGGTAAACTTCTGATACTGGTCGACATAGTCGTATCGCACGCCACCCAGGAATTTTAAATTCGGGAGAATGGTCACCTGGTCTTGCATATAGACCCCGACGCTTTTTGTGTCACCCACATTGCTGATCCTGGGTCCGTCAAACGGGTTAGGGCGCAGGGAATAGTCGGGATTATAGAGATCCAACGGTGGCGCTTCTCCGAAGGCAAAGGTGAACTGATCGGTTTTCTCCTGCCTGAGTTCGACGCCGGTCAAGAGGGTATGCTCCATATTCAGGAACTGCAGATGTCCCACCACATTCGTCACCATTGAGTGGGCATGCCGGCGGGCCACCACCGGCTGCAGCACCTGAAATCTTTGGATGGTTCGTTGGTCAGGGTCCAGAGAATCAAAGCCGGCGTACAAGTTGTCTTTGTCATCTTCCACGATCGAATATCTGTACGCATTGCGAACGGACCATTTGTCATTGAACTGATGGGAGAGATCGTAACCAACCCGGTAGGAGCTACGGTTAAACGTGCTGAAGCTGCCGAGGGTCGTCGAGGTCTTCCGGGATATGGGGCCGTTAGGATTCGGGAGGTAGGTGCCCTGGGCCGGAAGTCCGTAGGGGTCGTTGGTCCAACGCCGCATGTAATCGAAATCGACCGTGAAGGAGGTCCGTGAACCTATAAGCCAGGTCAGGCTTGGAGCGACTGCCACAAGATCGCGGTTGGCATAATCAATGAAGCTATTCGCCTTTTGGCCCGCCACATTCAGACGATAGAGCAGCGTCTTATTCTTATTGAGCGGACCCGTGGCGTTGAGATCAGATCGATAAAAGTTATAATTCCCCAACGTGGTGCTGGCGGAATACTCCGCATTCGGTAAAGCCTTGTTGGTGACGAGATTAATGATACCGCCTGGATCTCCCTGTCCGTACAGCACCGATGCCGGCCCTTTCAGTACTTCGATTCGCCGGATATTATAGGTGTCCGACGCCATAAACTGAGCGAAGGGGTCGAGCAAGCCATTGCGATAATAGGACCGGTCGGTGGCAGCGAATCCTCGAATGATGAGTGAATCGTAGAGGGAGGCTGTGGACTCCGTCGCATTGATGCCTGAAATATTTTCCAGCGTGTTTTGCAGGCGGTAGGTTCGCTGTTCTTCAATCACCTTCCTGGTGATGACCTGGATCGACTGCGGGACATCACGAATCGGGGTATCCGTTCGGGTCGCCGTATGGGACTCTTCGGCTACATAGGTTTTTGCGTCGTCCCGCTCTCGCACCTCTTTCACCACGATCTCCGGCACCTTCACCGTTTTGGGTGTGGCCTTACTGCTCGAACGTGGGGGTTCCCCCGAGACCACCGGACGTTGCGATGGGAGGGCTGAGGGGACAGCTCCCATTGACGATTTCTGAACCAGGATGACGGCGTTGGTATCTGCAAGTTGATAGGTCAATCCTGTTCCTGAGAGCAACGTTTGCAACGCCACTTCCGGGGTGTAACTGCCAATGACTCCCGGCGACGTCAGCCCGGCGGCGAGTTTCGTCGGCAAACTAATCTGCCAACCGGTCGCATCGGCAAAGGCATTCAACGCCGACCCGACCGGTTGAGAGGGAATGTCGAAATTGACTATTTGCGTTGGCCCTGTCTCGGCGAGGACTGCTTGAACCAAGGCGGGTGATATATGCATGACTATGAGCAGCATCACGACAAGCACTCTCCCAAGCCATGTCTTCGGATGTGACCGGTTCGCGTGTTGTCGCAGATAAGGTTCAACTGTCGATTGATTGTCTGATCGCATGCGGAGCCTCCTGGTTGTTCGTATGTCTCTTTAGACGGAAGCCCACAAAAATTTCCTCACTTCTTCTGCCAAAGATTGTGAGGAAAACGATTTTTTAAAAGAGGATGACGAACCGGTTGGCAAGATTGAACATGTGGGTTGGAAAGGTCTTGGCAAGGAGGGAGAGGCTCTTGGAGGGATCTTCCAGATTGTATGTACCTGTGACATGCATGTCGCGGATGGGTTGATTCAAAAGCAGGATCGTGCCTGGATAATACCGGCGTACCTCGTCAATCACCTGTTCCAGCGGGACTCCATTGACGATGAGCCGTCCGTTTAACCAGGCCGATACCGTCGAGAGATCGACGGAGAAAGGACGACCTAATCGACCGTGTTCAAATTGAACCCGGGATCCGGCGGATACGAGCGCGGGCAAATTATGATCATGCAGACTACTGACTTCAACCGTCCCTTCAAGCACCGTCACCAGCTCCTGATCCTGCTGAGTTCGAACCATAAATTCCGTTCCCACTGCGCGGGTGGCGGTTTGTTGACTTTCGACGACGAACGGACGATGTGAATCAGGTTGGACGTTGAACGAGGCTTCACCTTTCAGCAAACGGATTCGTCGAGCGGTTTGATCAAATGAGGTGGCAATGGCTGTTTGTGTATTGAGTATGACTGTGGATCCGTCCGGTAACGCAATCGTTCGTTGTTCCCCGATGGCTGTCTGGTAGTCTGCCTGAAGCCACGTCAGTGGATCATAGTGGACGATCGCCATGGTGAATAGCATGGCACAGGCAGCAATCGCCCCCGCATGCTGCAGCCAACGACGAGGGGTCGCGGATTGTTGAGGAAGGATGGATGATGGTTCCTGCGCGTGTTGAGTGGCGGCTGCGTGAAGATCCGGGTCCCCCCAGATGGCCGATACTTTCTGAAAAACCTGTAAATGTATGGTGCTTTTGGCCTTCCAGGCTTCGAAAGCCTGTTGGTCTTCCGGGGAAATCCGACTGTTATGTAGTCGCACCACCCAGGCAATCGCTTCTTGTCTTAACGTGGCCTCGTCCTCATGGTAAGACAGGTTCTCGGACTGTTTGTCTGTTGGTGCCATAGACTGCCCTCGATATGCCCGGCGTTGAAAGAAAGGGCTAGTATATCTAGTGACGAATTTGTGGGCCAATCCCCTCACTCATCGGCATCAAGAGGATCGAACAGGGTACAGAACTGATCCAAGGCGCGCATGAGCAGCTTCTCCACCCCGCTATCCGAGATGCCCATGCGTGTGGCAATTTCACGGTAGGAATAGCCGTAGACACGATAGAGGAGAAACGCTTCCCGGGTTCGTGGAGGAAGTTTGTCGATTGCCCGAAGGGATAACTGAAACCGCTCCTTGCCGAGCAGGATGCGCTCCTGGCAGGGCGATCCGCAGGGCACCTCCATGGCGAGGTCCAGGGAGTCGACTGCATGAAAGGGCCGTTTTTGTTTTCGGAGATAGTCGATTGCCAGATTAGTGGCAATTCTATGCAACAGGGCGCGGGGGTGCTCCACGGCTTGGGTGTTCACCAGACCTAAGAGTTTCGCATAGGTTTCTTGCATGAGATCCGCTGCGGTATCACGAGAGTTGACCATGGTCACGAGACGACGGGTCAGTTCGTCCCGATATTGATGAAACAGATCTTCAATTT